>JBKPMO010000175.1:0-6196 GCA_046732175.1 Verrucomicrobiota bacterium | reverse complement strand
TCGAACAACTGCTTAAATTCGAACGACGAACGCCGTGAGAGGACAGCGACCAGCTCCTCAGTTACCAGATCAGGAACGCGACGGGAGAATGCATTTTTCTTTAGAATAGCCATAAGGCGAGAAACATAGCACGTTTTCGTGAAACTACAGCACTTTTCTTTGTTTTCCCCTGCGTGAAACTCAAAAGAGTGCCGAAATGTCGCAATCGGTGGACACCTATGGAGTGGCAGCCGGACCGGCTGCAGTCCAAGGTTTAGCAGGCGGCAAGCCTGCCACTACGGCGTCGAACTCGCTCCTATGGTGTGGGCGATGGGCTGCTCGTCGCCGGCTGCGGCGTGGCGGTCGACGAAGGTGCCAGACCGCCAAAGCCTGTGGCCCCTTGCTGCCGTGTCGCCGTGCCAATGCTGCCCAGGATGGCCAGGCTAATCGCTGCCTGGTCCAGCGTGATTGGGCCGAGGGACTCGGCCACATAACCATCGCGGTCATATCTTTGTGAGGAGACAATCGGACTCAGGTGTTTTGTAATCACTTCTGGCGATGGGAGTTTGTCTAGATCGACGGAACGAGCTATTGCCGGCATGAAAGCCGCCGCCATTAGCAACATTGGACGAAGCGAAGCATCAAGCCGTGAGTACAGCAGGGCCGTATCGACGTATGAAAAAAAGTTTGTCGGCGCTGGGAGTAATCGTTCGGCTGCCTTATAAGTCTGCGAATCAGCGAGTTCTGAAGAGCCACTCGCGCTGCGTTTCATCGCTTCTTCTACCGATACGGGGTTGAATCCGGCGATGAGAATCCGCTCAGATAACGCGATCGTCGGAGTAATTGCGACGAGTGTGGCGACCGATTGCTTCGAAAAATAGCGGACACCCTCTTTTTCTGTCTGCGTCCAGACTGCGTCTTCATCGGCGTGTGTAAACGCCTCGATGATCTTGCCGGCCATGGTCATGTCCAGCACTGGGAGAGTTAGGAGTAAAGATGGCCAATGCGCACTGGACGGCCAGTCAGCCAGGGCTCCCAGTTCGATGCCAAACGCCGCTTTCCAATCCTCGACTGCAATCCCGCTGGTGGCGAGATCCTGGAAAACTTTCTGCACCGCGCCGCCCAGCGCAGCAATCTGGTTTAGTGTTTCCATCTTTTCCCCGAGATTGAGCAGCATCGCCAGATAAAAAAACGTTTCCTTTGTTCCGAGCGGTAACGAGGAGCGGTTGAGTGTGGCGTTATTCTCGAGCTTTGGCATTCCAAGAAAAAGCACGTCGCGTATTTTTCCATCCTCAAATCGCGTCGAACCCGCGATGCATCGCATTTTTTCAAGCATCGTGGTCTCGCCAGGAGTCGGGCTTGATTGGACAGCAGCACGCAACGTGGCAAGTCGCTCAGAAAACGTCTTGGGTTGCAGATAGAAAAAAGCTGCAAAATTCGATGGCCGGTGCGAGATGGCGGTGCGGTATGCTTCGTCCTGATCGAGCGTTTCGGCTGAATTTTTCGCGCGATGATCGACGCGATCGAGTAATGTCTTTAATTCCGTCACGTTTGTCGCCGCGAAGAACCACGGGCGAGCATACGTTGTTGCCAGAGTAAATGGAGTTGCCTTTACTACGTCGATTTCGTGGCCCTGATGCTGGAGTTTCTCGGCCTTCGTACCTGGGCGTTGTTCCAAAAGCATCGCGCGCCATTTGCCAATGACCCGCTCGGCGTCCTCTTGGGTCCCACGAAAACGAAAGCCGCCTACAACGCTTGGAGCGCTATCGCTAATGGACGTCAACGCGAGGAAGGCGTTCTTTGGGTCGAGCTGTTCGATTTCCTGCAGCGTCACGAAAGCTTTTGGGGTTGGCATGTTGTCCAACGGCTTGCGCAAGAAATCCTGAACGGCCGGTTCGCGATATAGCTGATAAATGTCCGAGTGACGCCACTCCTCGCGTGTTTGGTTAAAGTCCGGCATGTGCGCCAGAAAAATTGTTTCCCGCGGAAGAATCCCGGCCACGGGAGCGCTCGAAACCTGTTGAGAAAAATTCCAGTAGTACCACGCCGCGTATGCAGCAATGCCGACCGCGATGATCAGCAACAGAATTCGTTTCATAGCCAGTGGCCTCTCAGGCGCGGATGCTCGATACTCGATGCTCGATGCTGGATCAAATGCAAAGTGATCAAGTATCCCGGGTCGAGACTCCGATCCCGAAAGCATACATGTTCAGCGCCAAAGGCGCAGCAATCATGCAGAGCCTGAGGCAACGCCCCAGGATTTGTGAGGTCATAAACCGTCAGCGCTGAAAGCGCGATTCATTCGGCTGACTTGAGTCGCGCTTTCAGCGCTCGTTCAACAATTTGCACTGAAACACCCTGGGGCGTTGCCCCAGGCTAGCGTAAATCGGCGCCTTTGGCGCTGATCAAAAACCCGAAAGCTCTCTATGCTAGGCCCTCGGATGAAATTGCCGATGCACAGCTTTTAATCGCTGTTGATCAACATGCGTATAGACTTGCGTTGTCGAAATATCGGCATGGCCGAGCATTTCCTGGATGATGCGAAGGTCGGCCCCGTTCCCCAGCAGATGGGTCGCGAAGCTGTGTCGCAGAAGATGGGGATAGATGTTCTGTTCGAGTCCGGCGCGGCGCGCATGCTCTTTCACGATCTGCCAGATGCGCACTGTTGTTAGTTTGGTGCCGCGTTCAGAAAGAAAAATTTCGCTGCTACTACGGCGTTTCACCAGCTTTGGCCGCTCGGTGGATAGGTACGCGGCCAGTGCTTCGCATGCTTTGCGCCCGACCGGCACAAGGCGAGTCTTGTTTCCCTTCCCAGTTACGCGCACGACTCGCTCTTCGAAGTTGAAATTCTCAAGCCGCGCGTTCGCCAGCTCCGAAATACGCAGACCACTGGCATAAAGCAGCTCGATCATTGCTCGATCGCGCAAGCCGTGAACAGCTTTCGTGTCGATCCTTTCCAGGAACTCCTCAATTTGCAATTCATTCAGCGTCTCCGGGAGATAACGCTCGATTCGTGGGAGCGCCAGCGCTTCAGCCGGATCGCGCTGCACCTTGCCTTGAGTGACCAGGAACCGAAAAAAAATCTTCAATGCCACCACGATCAGTTTGATCGAGGAAGCGGAAAGACCGGCTCGCTTGCGATCGGCTAGATATTCGCTGATCGCCGGCAACGTGACCGCGCGCGGATCATCGATTTTTTTTCTGATGGCGCACCACTTCGCGAATTCGCTCAGCGATCTTTGCGTGGAAAGCTGATAATTTTCAGAAAGACCGCGTTCGATTGCCAGGAAACGGATAAACGAGTCGATCGCCTCTTCCATTTTCTGCATTGTAACGGCAGGCGTGTCGCCTGCAAAACCAGATAGTAGGGACATCGCTCTGCGCCGTCCCTACCTTTTATTGACAAGTCAACCTCCAGTGTCCGATGTTTACTCACGATGAGCTTGGATCTCAATACCATCCTGAAGGATTGGCCACACGAGAACGGTAACATCAAAGTGCGTAAGATCGCGGGCCTCGATGGCCGCGAGAAATTACAACTGCGCGTCGACCTCGGCGTATTGAAAATGGAATTGGCCGGGCGTCCGGATGGCCGGCGCCCGCACAATTGTGAGTCGCTTCTGGAATATCATCAAAGGCGGGCACCCCGTGCCGCGGCGAAAGGCGAAACCTATGAGCTCACGCCCGAACAATGCGCGGAGCTTCAACAGGAAGGTATCCAATATTATCATCGTTATCTGAGCCTGTTTCAGATCAATGATTTCGATGGTGTGGTGCGCGATACGCAACGAAATCTGGACCTTTTCACCTTTGTTTCCGAGCATACAGACCGCGAGGAATTTTCCTGGAGCCTTCAACAGTTCCGGCCTTACGTGCTTATGATGAACACGCGTGCCAAGGCATCGATTTTTCTCGGCCAGGGGAAATTCCCGGAGGCCATAGCTGAAATTGAGCGCGGTCGCGACGCGATTACGGATTTTTTGCAACAGTCAAATTTTCCGGAACTGGTGTCGAAAAGTTCCGAGATCGCGTTTCTCGACGAATGGCTCGAGGAAGTAAAAGCAAAGCGCCCGCTTTCGAAGCTGGAGATCATGCAGCGCGAAATGGAAACTGCGATTGCAAAAGAGCTTTACGAGCGCGCCGCGGAGTTACGCGACGCGATCAAACTTTTGCAGGCGAAGAAGCATTAAGATCATAGCTTCTCGGACCTAGTGCTGAGTCGGCTGATCGTGAGCTCTTTCGCCTTACGAGCTTCGGTTGCGGTTAAATTTTAAAACTCCTTGCCGGGCCGCGACCGCCGCCTGAAGTTTCTTTTTCCTATGGCTACAGACATTACTCAATACGCGCATCCTGAAGCGCTGGTGGAGACCGATTGGCTCGAGAAGCATCTCAAAGACGAGAACATCCGGATCGTGGAATCCAACGAAGATGTGCTTCTTTACGATACCGGGCACATTCCCGGCGCAGTGCATATCGATTGGCGCGCCGATCTGCAAGACCCGGTGATTCGCGATTATATTTCACCTGAGAAATTTGCGGAGCTCTGCAGTAGTAACGGCATTACACCAGAAACCACCTGCATTTTTTACGGCGATAAAGCCAACTGGTGGGCGTGCTATGCGCTCTGGGCTTTTCGGCTTTTCGGACACGACAAAGTGAAAATCCTGAATGGCGGCCGGGACAAATGGAAAGCCGAAGGCCGACCCATGACGCGCGATGTTCCCAAGTATGCGAAGACAAATTATCCAGTACCGAAGAAACGATTCGACAAAGAAATCCGCGCCTTTTTCGATGAAGCGCTGGCGCAGAGTAAGGGCGGCAAGCCGTTGATCGACGTGCGTTCGCCGGGTGAATATAGGGGCGAGATCACGCACATGCCGGAGTACCCACAGGAGGGCGTGTTGCGCGGTGGCCATATCCCGGGCGCAAAGAGCATGCCGTGGAAAACAGCCACCAACGATGACGCCACGTTCAAGCCGGCGTCAGAACTGGCAAAAATTTATTTCGAGCAGTGCGGACTTAGTCGCGACAAAGAGACAGTCGTCTACTGCCGAATCGGCGAGCGCTCCAGTCACACATGGTTTGTGCTCACCTACTTGTTAGGCCTGAACAATGTCCGCAATTACGATGGTTCGTGGACGGAGTGGGGTAATAAGGTAGGCGCCCCGATTGAAAAAAGCACGTAGGTAACAGGTTCGGCGAATCTGCTCTGAAGCAAACGGCGCGGCGATTTGGTAGGGCGCGACCGCCGGGCGCGCCGAGGGGAAGTGCCCAAAGAGCAGATGGTCGATTCAAACCCGTCCGGTTTTTACCAGTAGCTCATGGATTAAGCGCATTCGCTTGTGCTCTTTCGGACTGGAACGCAACTGCTTGATCGACCGTCGGATTCTCCGTGTCCAATTCAAGTTTGCCATTGTCCCGGGCACATTGAAGCGGTATTTGCGTGCCAACAGGTCGGTGATCATGACAATGGCAAGCCATGCCTCGCTCTTGAAAAGAGCTCCCATGATCGCCGGGTAAAAATCTTTTTCAAAATCGACCTGGTCGATTCTCGGATCGAACCCAGCGAAGACGGCGATTTTTGCTAAATCGAATCGTGATTGTTCCGAAGTCATGGTCGGACGTTCGAAAGCGTCCTCCCACAAAGCGCGGATCGGTTTGTGATCATGTGTTGCATAAGTCGCAACAGAAAGCCGCTCGTATTCGTGTCCGGGCATGACCTGGTCGCCACGAACTTCCCATTGCGGGATTTTGAACCCGGCGATCCCGAGGACGCGCAGGTTTGGCCGCACGTAATGCGGCACAAGACCAAGGTCTTCACCAATGACCCGCGTGGCGCCAGCTTCGTCCAAAATAACGCGCAGATATTCTTCGCCGTCGCGTTCGTTCGCCTCGCAGTTTTCCGGGGTTCCGTCGTCACGTGGAACAAAATGCGGTGCGCGGCCGCTGGTTTGCTCGAGCATTTGATTCCAATCGAGCGGGAAAAATTGCTTGTTCTTGCGCGGCCGCCACGGAAAGGCGTAGATGCGATAAAATCCAAGCACATGATCGATGCGAAAGAGATGAAAAATTCGCCGCATAGCGCGGACGCGCTCGCGCCACCACTCGAAATTGTTTGCGCGCATTTTCTCCCAACGATAAAGCGGGATACCCCAGTTCTGACCCCACTTTTGCGTGAAGACGTCGTCTTTGAAGTAAGGCTCTGGAGGCGCGCCGC
>JBKPMO010000174.1:0-8114 GCA_046732175.1 Verrucomicrobiota bacterium | reverse complement strand
GCCCTGCTCGCCACGATTGAATTTCACCAATATATTGTTCTTGCCGTTCGTTATCCGCTGTACGAGCTGGTAACGCACGATCTGTTACAGGCCTTGTCGATCCTGAAAACGCCCTAGCGCTCGGGCGGGTTTCCTCCGCCTGGCCTTGTATTTTATAGCGGCCCGCCCGAAACGGCGCTTGTAGCCGAAGCCGAACCGCTGGTTCCCAGCGCCGAGTTCGCGGCCGCGAGCAGTGTCCGGTCGTCGTTGTCGCTTAATTTTGCCAGCAGTTCCTTGGCGTGACGAATCGATTTCCGCAGGAAATATTCCGGACTGGTGGAATCGAGCGGCCGACTGTCCCCATTTCGTCCGCGCGCCTGCAATTCCGAATCCCACCGGCTGAGCGCACAGGTTGATGCGAAAAGCTCCATTGCCGCACCCGCGATTCGCTCCTGAATCAACTGCATGTCGAGCACCGGTTCGCGATAGACCACCAGCGCGCGGTTGACCGCAACGTTGAATCGCCAGATGAGACGGCCAACCTGTCCGGCGAAGCCGCGCAATTCCGCACTTTGCACTGGCACACTTGGCGTCCGCATGGTCGCACCCAGCCGATTCATGCCCGCGCTCCAGGCTTTGCCAACGCGATTGACCGAAAACGACATCATGGTGTCGTAAATTTCCTTGAACTCCATGCCCGGCCCGCGCATCCCGACCAGCGCGATGAATGAGGTCAGCACTTCATTCGACCCTTCGCCGATCTGGTTAATTCGCGCGTCGCGCAACATCCGACCCAGCGGATTATCGTCGAAATACGCGGAGCCACCGTGGATCTGGAAGGCATCATTGACCGCCTCCCACAGACGTTCGGTCGTAAAAACTTTCAGCATCGCGGTCTCGATCATGTAATCTTCGAGGCCGCGATCGATCAGGGAAGCGGTCACGTTCGTCATCGCTTCCATTGCGTAAACGTCGGCGGCAACGCGTGCGATTTTCTTCTTCACTAAGTCGAAGTTGCCAAGCGTTTTCTTGAACTGCTGTCGCGAATTCGCGTGCTCGATTGCGAGCTGCAGACAATGTTTGGCCGCGCCCGTGCAACAGGCGCCGAAAGTGGTGCGACCGAAGTCCAGCACGGTAAGCGCGACACGCAAACCTTTGCCGAGCGGCCCCAGGATATTTTCCTTCGGGACCCGGACGTCATTTAGACGGAAACGACCGGTCGCGGTGCCACGAATCCCAAGTTTCGGCATTCGTCCTTCGATCATTTCCACGCCCGGCATGTCCGGCGTAACCAAAAATGCGGTAATCGCATCTTTCCCGGGCTTACCCGGAACCGGCGTGCGCGCCATTACCGTCCAGACCTGTGAGATCGCTGCGTTGGTGATGTAACGTTTCTCGCCATTCAAAACATAATGGGAGCCACCGTCGCTCGGCGTCGCCGTCATTCGAACATTCGCGGCATCCGACCCAGCTTCCCGCTCAGTCAAAGCAAAAGCCGCTAGTTTTTCTCCCGCGACCAGCCCAGGCAACCATTCCGCCTGCTGCTCACGACTGCCGAATAAAATCAGCGCGCGAATTCCAATCGAGTGGTGCGCGTTCACAAACACAGAAGTCGAAGCGTCTCGCTTCCCGATCTCCTCCAAAATTCGGCAATACTGCATTTGTGAAAAGCCACGGCCGCCGACTTCACGCGGCGCGGTCATTCCGAGAACGCCGGTGCGGGCGAGGCCATCAATGAGGTTTCGGGGAATGTCGGCATTTCGATCAATCCAGTTCGGATCGAGTTCGCGATCGAGCATCTCGCGCACGTCTACCAATGCCGCCTCCAATACCGTTTGCTTCGCCGAATCAAGCCGCGGATAGGGCATCACCCAATCGGCCACGAAATTTCCCAGGAAGAGCCCTTTGGCGAAACCGAGCTCCTGCCGGCCGCTAAAGAGCAGCTCCTCGGCTTGCTGCATTTCCTTCTGACGCTGAATTTCTACTTCCGTTTGGGCCATGTTCAGGGTCGCCGCTTGGCGAGTCACAAACTGTATTCAATTAGCGTCGTTCTGTCCACTGATCCGGCGCAGAATCGCCGACATAATTTGGTAAGTAAGTGCATGCCCTTCTGCCCATTGACTGGCTCGTGGCCCAGCCACGTTGATCGCGATTAGCATTTCGAGGTCACCCTGGTGACCGGGAACCTTCTCTTCGGTTAGTCGCGTCCGAACGCTTGTGAGGTTTCTCGGATTCGCCCGAGATGACAGATCAGAAACGAACCTGACTGCAAGGTCAATTGCCTGATTGATCGGCACTACGTTGCAATCGATAACGAAATGTGGTTTTTGCATTTCCACACAGCGCTCGACCGTTTCGCGCGTCCCGCCGATCGGTTCCCCATTCGAAATAATCAGCGTCCCATTTGAGTCCGCCACATTCTGCGCCGTACGCTCGGCGTACCCGCCGTCCCTTAGGTCGATGACCGGATAGCGCTCCGGAATAATCTTGTCTTCGGCCAGCCGACCCACCGGACACCAACCGCCACATTCGAAACCAAGGTCAAGAGCGGCATCGAGCGCGCCGCGATCAACCCCCGTCTGCCCGCCGGAAATGATTTTCAGCAATGGAGTTAGAATCTCTCTTTTGCGACCATCGGCAAACTCGAAACGCCGCAAATGCGAAAAAACCCGGCCGTTTTCGCCTCGTCGCGCTATTTCCGCAGCCCGCTGGAATAGTCTGTGCTGCTAATCAGCTCGCGTCTTAGGGGGTGACACTCCTTGCAACCGCGACGAACAAAAACCCTGTTAGTAACCGCTCTGTTAGGCCTCGCCTGGACAGCGAGCATAGCTTTCGGCTTGCGTACTATCTTAGATTATGAGAGCACCCCGGGCAGAATAGGCGCGGCACCGCGAACCTGGCCGACTGCATCTCAAGTTCAGCGACTTACGGATTGTTCGACACTGATCATGCTCGCTCACCCGCGTTGCCCCTGTACTCGGGCGAGCGTTGCCGAGTTGGGGAGGATAATGGCGCGGATGCAGGGAAAAATCCACGCGTATGTTCTTTTCCTAAAGCCGAAAGAAAGTGACGCCGAGTGGCAGGAGACCGACCTGCGGCGTAGCGCTGCATCAATCCCGGGCGTCGCCGTTCTATCGGATGTTGATGGAGTCGAAGCGTACCGATTTGGTGCGGAGACCTCGGGCCACGTCCTTCTATACGATCACGACGGGAGCCTTCTTTTCAGCGGAGGCATTACCGAATCTCGCGGCCACGCTGGAGACAACGCTGGCGAAAGCGTGATTGAAGCCCTGGTTAATAACCAATCGCCAGCGCGGGCTTCGACCTTCGTCTTCGGGTGCGCGTTGAACAACCGTTCGCAGAAAGGAGATACCGCCGAATGTCCCAAGTGAATGCACCGTGCTTGCAATCGCACGGCTCGACGGATCGCGCTGAGGAATTGTTCCAACAGCATCGGTGCGAGATTTATCGGAATACCGATCAGTTATTCGCCAGACTGATGCTATTCCAATGGGTGGCCGCAATATTGATGGCGGTCATAATCTCGCCTCGCACGTGGGCCGGCCAAACCAGCTACATTCACATTCATATCTGGGCCGCAATCTTTATGGGCGGCGCAATCAGCATCTTCCCGATCTGGATGACGCGTGCCTGGCCGGGTGCAGCAGTCACGCGCCACATCATTGCGGTCGCTCAAATACTCATGTCAGTCCTTCTTATCGATCTGACCGGTGGTCGCATCGAGACACATTTTCATGTCTTCGGTTCACTGGTTATTCTGTCGTTCTATCGCGATTGGCGGGTCTTAATTTCTGCGACAATTGTTGTTTACCTGGATCATTTTCTTCGCGGCATTTATTGGCCCTATTCTGTTTACGGCGTACTCAGTGCCAGCCCGTGGCGATCAGTGGAACACGCCGGCTGGGTTGTCTTCGAAGACGTTTTCCTGGTCATTTCATGTCTGCGGAGCGTCCGGGAAATGCGTTCCACTGCCAAACGCACCGCCGCGCTCGAGTCGAGCGAGCAGAATTTCCGACAGAGCTTCGAGGAAGCGCCGATTGGTATGGCCGTGGTAGGACTGGACGACCGCTACGTCCAGGTGAACACCCGGTTCTGTGAGATGGTTGGCTATTCGGAAGATGAGCTCCGCGCCAGAACGACTTGTGAAATTACGCATCGCGATGACATCGATAAGACCCGACAACTAGCCCGGCGTTTATTGAAGGAGACGGTGCCGTCCTGCGTGGAAAAGCGCTACCTTCGGAAGAACGGGGACGTAATCTGGGCCAACCGGACCACTTGCGTCATTCGCGACGAAAGCGGCAAGCCACGCCACTACCTGGCCATGGTCGAGGACATCACCCAGCGCAGGAAAGATGCAGTTACGCTGGAAGAAGCAAAAAATGCGGCCGAGCGCGCCAATCGCGCGAAAGACGAATTTCTGGCAGCTCTTTCACACGAGTTGCGAACCCCCCTCACTCCCGTCCTCATGTCGGCCGCTGCTCTGGAGAAAGAGCCCGGGATCGAGCCGAAGCTGCGTCGGCAATTCGGTATGATGCGGCGCAATGTAGAACTTGAAGCGCGGCTGATCGATGACTTGCTCGATCTGACCAGGGTCTCTCACGGTAAACTTCAGCTTCGCCTTGGCGGCCCAGTCGATGTTCATTCGTTGCTCGCTCACGCCGAGCAGATCGTACGTCACGATGCGCGGACGAAATCCCTGGCCCTCCGTTTCGAATTGGCGGCCGACGATCATCATATTGCTGGCGACGCTGTGCGGATAAGTCAGGTGTTTTGGAATTTGCTCAATAACGCGGTGAAATTTACACCAGCCGGCGGGCGAATCACCGTGCGCACAGTTAATCTCGTCGCGGGACAGCTTATGGTGACGGTCCGCGATAATGGTATTGGGATCGATGAGCACACCTTACCTTTTGTTTTTCGAGCGTTTGAGCAGGGAGATGTCCGGGGCTTACAGCCTTGTAGTGGCCTGGGCCTTGGCCTCTCTATTTCGAAAGCCATCGTTGAACTTCACGGTGGGGTTATTCGGGCCGAAAGCGCTGGGCCAGGTCGAGGTGCCGCTTTTACGGTTGAGCTGAATACGGTGTTACCATTTCCTGAGGCTCAAATTCAGATATCAAAGCCGAGGCGCTTTCGCGGTAAACCTTACCGTTTGCTCGTGGTGGAAGATCACGAGCCGACACTCACGGTCTTAAGACGGCTTCTTCGCAGTCAGGGCCACCATGTCATGACAGCTTCGACCGTAAAAGACGCTCTCGTGTTAGCTTCCAATCACACTTTCGATTTTGTCATTAGCGACCTCGGTTTGCCCGATGGCAACGGCATCGATCTGATGCTGCAATTGAGTAACGACTACGGTCTCCGTGGGATTGCGCTAACTGGTTACGGCATGGCCGAAGACGTCGCCAAAACAGAGCAGGCCGGTTTCCTCGCCCATCTGGTCAAGCCGATTAACTTCGATCAGCTGCACCGCGTCCTCGAGCAAGCGCAATTAGCCACTGGCTAAGCAGCTCGGTCCGCCGAACCGCCCTAACAGAACTGTTGAGAGACTACTTGCTCGCGAGGTCTGCCATTTGTACCGTGAGATAACAGACATCGACGCGAGAAATGGATGCGACGCGGGCCAACCGGCTCGTATGTGATTTCAAGCGCAAGCCACGGATTTCGCCCACAGTGGTACATCCCAAAGTTATTTTGCGCACTCAATACCTTTTGCGAGATCCCTCGACATCTCTGCGTCTCGCGATGATAGACGGCGACGGCATGATTCGCATGTAGCTCGGCGGGGAGACGTGCGAGCCCAATCAAGGGCTTTCCAGCAGTCTGCTAGCTGCACCCCTGGCTCGTGCCGCATTCGGTGCAGACACCGCAGGCGCCGGCCCGAATCACTTTGTCGCTACCGCAATGGGAGCAAACGATGTCCATAAACATGTTGCCGAGCGCTTCTTTTACTCGCTCCGCGTGGGTGTAGCCACTGCTGATTATCTTCGGGCTCCCTTCGCCGGGTGAATCATTCGCGATGACGTCAATCAATTCCTTTTCGGCTGTGCGCGGTAATTCTGCCACCGGGCGATTGACCGCTTTCTTTTCCATCTCCGCGATTTCTTTCAGCGGAAATTCCGATTGTGCGCGACTAGGTGAAGTCGCTTCCTTGTAACCTTTGATAAACTGGCAACCAAGATAGCGGAAAACGTAATCGGTGATACTGGTAGCATTACGGATATCGGGATTCTTGGTGAAGCCGCTTGGTTCGAACCGTTGATACGCGAATTTTTTGACGAGACTTTCGAGCGGCACGCCGTACTGCAACGCAATCGAGGTCAGGGTGCCAACTGTATCCATCAACCCGCCAATGGTGCTGCCTTCCTTCGACATGGTGATGAAGAGTTCACCCGGTTGGCCATCCTCGTACAATCCCACCGTGATGTACCCTTCGTGACCGGCGATCTCGAACCGGTGCGTCAATGACATCCGTGTGTCGGGCATACGATGCCGAATCGGCTGATCGAGGCGAGTGCGTAGCATCGCGATCTCTTCCTCCAACCCGAGAATACGTGTCTGCAAATCTTCCAGCTCAGCCGTCGCGTCCATCGCGCTATCGAACCCCATGTCACGCGTCTTTTTGGTATTAAGGGGAGCCGACCGCTTCGAGCCGTCGCGATAAATTGCGATCGATTTCAACCCCAAGCGCCAACCTTCCACGTACGTATTCATGATGTCATCGACGGTGGCGCTCTCCGGCATGTTAACCGTTTTTGAGATTGCGCCGCTGAGGAACGGTTGTGCCGCTGCCATCATCCGCAGATGCGCCATGTAATGGAGGCTGCGTTCACCGAGGTGCGCCCGAAATGCGCAGTCAAAAATCGGGAGATGCTCTGCTCGCAATGGCGTCGGATAAAGCCGCCCCGCTTCTGCTCTTCCTGCCAGCACTGCGGCATGATCGGCACCGGGTCGAGCGTCCTCGATTGTATCGAAAAGGTCGACGTGCTCGACGATGCTCGCAATCTCGTCTTCGTCATAACCGAGATGCTCCAGCGCCGGCCGAATCGTCTGATTAACGATTTTTAGCATGCCGCCGCCGGCCAGTAGTTTGTATTTAACCAGCGCGATGTCGGGCTCGATCCCGGTGGTATCGCAATCCATTAGGAAACTAATCGTGCCGGTGGGAGCGAGCACCGTCACCTGTCCATTCCGGTATCCATGCCGTTTGCCCAAATCCGCCGCGCGATTCCACGCATGAGCGGCTTCTTTTTTCAGATAAGCGAATTCTTCCGCGTCGGGAATTTCGTCGACTGCCGCCCGATGCAGATCGATCACTTCCAGCATCGAGGCGACATTATCTTTCGCGACCGGCTTGCTTACGCCACTGCAACGTGCGTCGCGATAACCGGGAAACGGTCCCATCGTTTTCGCGAGCAGCGCACTTTGTTCATAAGCTTCACCGGTCATAATGGCTGTAACCGCGCCGCAAAGCGCCCGGCCTTCTACGCTATCATAGCCGTAACCGTAGCTCATCACGAGCGACCCGAGATTCGCGTAACCCAACCCGAGCGTGCGAAAGATATGCGAATTCTCCGCGATCTCTTTAACGGGATAACTGGCGTTATCGACAATAATTTCCTGCGCCGTGATGAAGATACGCACCGCCGCCTTGAAGCATTCGACATCAAACTCGCCGTCTGCTCTCTTGAATTTCATCAAGTTCAGCGACGCGAGATTGCAAGCGGTGTTATCCAGGAAAAGGTACTCACTGCAGGGATTGGTAGAATTCTGCCGATCCGTTCCTTTGCAGGTATGCCATTTGTGGATGGTGGAATCGAACTGCATTCCGGGATCGCCGCAGATGTAAGTGCCTTCCGCGATTTTGTGCAGCAACGTCGGCGCATCTTTCCGCTCGCAGGGAGAACCGTCGCGCACCCGCCGCGTCCACCATTCCTCGCCGTTCAACGCCGCGTACATGAACTCATCGCTCACCCGCACGCTCAGGTTTTCGTTCTGATACATGACCGAGCCATAGGCATCGCCGTTGTAGCTGCCGTCGTATCCCTGCTCGATCAGAGCCCAGGCCTTTTTCTCTTCCTTTTGTTTGGCGTCGATGAATTCCTCGATGTCGG
>JBKPMO010000173.1:0-5905 GCA_046732175.1 Verrucomicrobiota bacterium | reverse complement strand
TTATTACTGACTCTTGCCTGAGCCTCCGCCGCTTCCAACTGTGCTTTAGCGCTGTCCAGCGCCGCCCGATCTTGATCATATTCCCGGGGCGATATCACGCCGGATTTGACCAGCATGGCTGACCGCGTTTCATCTGCCTTGGCTTGTGTGTATTTGGCCCGAGCCGCCTCGACGTTTGCTTGTTGCGCGGCCGCTGAGAGTCTGAGATCCTCGGGATCAAGCCGCATCAGGGGCTGACCCTTCTGGACCCGCTGTCCCACATCGACGGATCGTTCCAGGATTTTTCCCGCGACTCGGAAGCCCAAGTCGCTTTGCACTCGGGCTTCCACGATCCCGGTGAAGGTTCTGCTATTCGACGCAACCGCTTTCGCCTTAAAAACCTCCACCCTCGGAGACTGCAGGCGCGGATCTTTCACGGCCGGCTTGGAACACCCGCCTGCCATCAGGGCCACCGTCAGCAATCCCGCGAGCAGACCAATGGCCATCAATGGCCGACGATCAATCTTCACAATGCATGATTGGCGTAACCATACTGCGTCTGGAGATTCGGATGTTTCCTGGGGCATCGGCGATTGCTGATGCGCTTTGATAATTGGATATTTCTTGAGCGGTGTGTTCATGGTAAGTCTCGCGGTTCATGTATTCATGGCTTGAGAGAGAATGGCCTGGTGCAACCAGCGTGGTGTTGCCCAGGTAAAGATCACCATGGCCTTATTGGCCAAACCCGGCACGACACTCATGCGCCCGGCATGCAGTGCGCGGATTCCAGCGCGCACCACCGTTGACGGCTGCATCATCAACAGCTTCAACGCGGGCGTGATCTTCTGTTGTGCAGCGGTCGCGAATCCGGTGTCCGACATGCCCGGGCAAAGCGTCGTGACCGTGATGCTGTCGCGCTTGAGTTCGCGATGCAGAGCTTCACCCAGGCGCAATACGTAAGCTTTGGCGGCTGAATAGACGGCGAAATTCTGCACGCCCTGGTAGGCCAACAGGCTGGCGACCAACAGAATTTTCCCGCGTCCTCTTCTCCGCATGTCTTGGGCAAAAACGTGGGTGACTGCGGTCAGGCTCGCGACGTCCAACTGCACCATTGCCAGCGCCACGTCCAAATGGGCTTCCAAAAACGGACCTTGCAATCCGTGGCCGGCGTTATTGATCAGGATGTCGATCGCAATGTCCCGCTCGCGGAGTCGCTGATGCAGTTGGATAACGGCCGCGACATCTGAAAGGTCAACCTGCTCCACGACGACCTCAATTCCGTGCTGCTGGCGTAATGTCTCGGCGAGTGTTTGCAGTCGGTCCAACCGGCGTGCCACCAGGACCAGCGGATGGCCTTGCTCGGCGTATTGACGGGCGAATTCCTCGCCGAAGCCGCTCGAGGCGCCCGTGATGAGAACCCACTGTTTTCCCTCGGTAGTGTGTATATACACAGGTAGGGACCAGTTTTGTCGCGTTTGAGTCTTTCAGGGTCATTCTTCGCTATTTGTTCAAGGCCAACGCTGCAGTCTCGAGATCGGACAGCACGGCAGACCAACGTTTTTCACCGAGAGTTTTGACCGCCGCACTTTGGGCGGACTTCCAAGCCGGCGTGAGTTTCTCCATCTGTTTTCGGCCTTTCGGCGTAATTGCTACTTCCACAAGCCTGCCGCGCCCACCGCCTCCGACCTTTACCAAACCGTCTCGCTGCAATGGGCGGAGATTTCGCACGAGCGTCGTGCGCTCCATCCCAAGCCAATCACTCAATTCCGCCATGGTCCAACTGTCCTTGGTTATCAATGACGCCAAAATCGTGCCCTGCGTGGGACGGATTCCATGCCGCCGCATTTCCGCATCAAAAAACTGCGTCACTTTCCGCGTTACCCAACGCAAGTTGAAGCAGACACAGTTTTCCATCGCCGACATATCGATTTTTTCGGGCATGGCGTGTATATACACTACTGGGCGAAATTGTCAAGTCCTTTTTTTAAAAAAATTTTCGAGAACTTGTGTCGCGGATAAAGCACCTGAAAATCACGCCTTGGCGTAAATCTCCGCGCCCTTCTCCACGAACTCCTTCGACTTCCCTTCCATGCCATGCTTGAGGGCTTCCACTTCACTCACGCCTTGCTCTGCGGCATATTTGCGGACGTCTTCGGTGATCCGCATGCTACAGAAATGAGGGCCGCACATTGAACAGAAGTGTGCGGTCTTTGCACCTTCTGCCGGTAACGTCTCATCGTGGAAATCGCGCGCGGTTTCGGGGTCGAGTGAGAGATTGAATTGGTCTTCCCAGCGAAACTCGAAGCGCGCCTTACTAATAGCGTTGTCGCGATATTGCGCGCCGGGATGGCCTTTGGCCAGATCGGCAGCGTGGGCGGCGATTTTGTAGGCGATGACACCGTCCTTGACGTCTTTCTTGTTCGGTAAACCGAGGTGTTCTTTCGGCGTGACGTAACAAAGCATGGCGCAGCCGTACCAGCCGATCATGGCGGCGCCGATCGCGCTGGTGATGTGATCGTAACCGGGCGCGATGTCGGTGGTGAGCGGACCGAGAGTGTAGAACGGCGCTTCCTCGCACCAGGATAATTGTTTTTCCATGTTCTCTTTGATCATGTGCATAGGGATGTGGCCCGGGCCTTCGTTCATCACTTGCACATGATGCGCCCACGCGCGTTTGGTCAGCTCGCCTTGGGTGTAAAGCTCGGCGAACTGCGCTTCATCGTTGGCGTCAGCAATACTGCCCGGCCTTAGGCCGTCGCCGATGGAAAAGCTGATATCGTACGCGGCCATGATCTCGCAGATTTCGTCCCAATGGGTGTAAAGAAAGCTTTCCTGATGATGAGCGAGGCACCATTTGGCCATGATGCTTCCTCCCCGGCTGACTATGCCGGTAGCGCGCCGGGCGGTCAGCGGGATGTACCTTAATAGTACCCCTGCATGGACGGTGAAATAATCGACCCCCTGCTCCGCCTGTTCGATGAGGGTGTCGCGGTAAATTTCCCAAGTCAATTCCTCGGCCCGGCCGCCGACTTTTTCCAGCGCTTGATAGATCGGCACAGTGCCGATGGGCACGGGACTGTTGCGAATGATCCATTCGCGGGTGGCGTGAATGTTCTTGCCGGTGGAAAGATCCATCACGGTGTCGGCGCCCCATTTGGTGGCCCACCGCATCTTTTCGACTTCTTCCTCGATCGATGACGCGACCGCGCTGTTGCCGATGTTAGCGTTGATCTTTACCAGGAAATTCCGGCCGATGATCATCGGCTCGGATTCAGGATGATTGATGTTGGCCGGAATTATTGCTCGGCCACGGGCGACTTCGTCGCGCACGAATTCTGGGGTGATCTCGCGGGGGATCGCGGCGCCGAAGGATTCACCAGGGTGCGCAAACGCTAGATCGTTGCGCGCGATTTCTTCTGTAGCGGCGCTCTGCGAGCGCCGATCTTGTTGGTTTCGACGGTCATAGGTGCGAGACGCACTACCGTTTGCCACTACAGCGCGTCCCATATTTTCTCGGATGGCGATGAATTCCATCTCCGGCGTGATGATCCCGGCACGCGCGTAGGCTAACTGGGTTACGCAATTTCCGGGTTTCGACCGCAACGGCTTACGCTGCGCTGATCGAAAAGTGTCTCCGTTGTAGCCGCTGCCGTCGGCTGCGGTGTTCCTCAGATTTCCGGGGTCAGCGACCTCGGCTACAGTTCTGCCATTGCGCGTTGGACGTTGAATCTTGGGCGTTGGGCGTTTGTCCGAGCCGGACTGGCGGTTTTGTGCGTGCTCGGCATGGGCAGCAGACAAGAACCCATCATCAATCGGCTGAACTTTGCGGCCCTCGATTTCTTCCACATCACCACGAGCCAGAATCCATTCTCTTCTCAAGGCCGGCAGGCCTTGAACTGGGTCGAGCGTCACGCTCGGATCACCCCACGTGCCACTGGTATCGTAAACGCGGACCGATTCGTTCACTTCAATCTCGCCGGACATGGTTTTCGTCGGGGCTAACGAGATTTCGCGGAACGGAACCCGGATGTCGGGATGAAGTTTGCCAGCAACGTAAACCTTCTTTGAATTCCTGTAGCCGCTGCCGTCCACTGCGGCTTCGGGGTCATCCGCCTTCGCCAAAGCTACGGCGGGTAGGTCGGTCCCGGCGACAACGGGATTTTGGGGCTCGATCATAATCTTGTAGCGCGGGCGCTTCGCCTGCCGCCGCCTTCAATGACAGATGGCAAGCGACGCCCTTGCCCTACAGTTGGAAAGGATAATCCGCGGTTCATAAAAAGTTAGCCAAGCAGTCGAAGTCGGTTGGCTGAGAAACTGCCCGTGCGGATCGCACCTCCCTTCGGCGGCATTACCCGCATCAGGTTCAAGGGGTCTCCGGCAAATCTACCGGACTCTCAGCCACGCGGCTCCCCCGCTTTTTATTTGTTTCAGGATAAGACCGGCCCGTCGCAAGTCAATGCCACGGGCGGCGGCGGTGCTCAGCGGCTTAAAAAGTTACAAAGTTAAAAGCTTTTCGGCTAGCGGCCGAAAAGAACAGGCTGGCAGCCAGCGCTGCCCAGAACTGATGCGTCGACGTCCGGGGCGTCCGGCGCGTTTTCGCACCAAATCAGACGTCGATCGATTATGGAGTCGGAGAACTGGTTGCCGCTTCCGGCTTCACATTGGTGTGGAAAATCGCCTGCCACCCGCCCTTTTCCTTTTTCCAAACCGATCCGGCATTGAAGGTGCCCGAGGCATCTTTGCCATCATAGGTGCCTTCGACAACGACCTTGTACGTGCTCATGACGGTATCAGCTCCAACAGACACGATATTGTAATCGCTTATGGTGAACGATTTCATGTCCCACTTCTTCATATCGTCCAATTCCTTCTGCATATCCGAAATGCCCTCGTCGTAAACTCCGCGGAAGTCTGCGTGCACCACCTTTTTGAAGCCGTCGGCATTTTTGTCTTTGAACGCCTGCCAGGCGGCTTGTTCTTTTGCCATGATTGCGTCCTTGTCTGGTGTCGCCGCAGAAACAACGGTCACCACGAAAAGCGCAGTGATTGCATAACTGATTTGTTTTTTCATGAATCTCCCTTCGCTAAATTTGAATGCTGCGAGGTTAGTTTGCCCACCGCGTGGGTCAATACTGAAAAGGATTGTCTCATCCGCAGACTGCGCAGCAGCCTTCGCCGAGCTACGGCTCGCCAAGGATTTACGCACATTACTTTTCTTGAATCTGTGTAATCGGGACCCAGGGAATCTGTGGATGAATTTCTTATCCGTATCCTGAAATCCTGTTAATCCTATCCAAGAAATCAGGGCTCGACCGGCGCGGTTCCGATTGGGGATGGCGTGGGAGTTTGGACTGGAACGAAATCTGCCGAAGGCTGTGACAGGTCGAATGACAAGGTTGGCGGAGCGGCCAGATTGAACACGGACTCCTTCTCCGTGGCAGCGGGCTTTTGTCGCCGATAGTCGGCCACCCGTAGAGGACGTTTTTTGGTGTCGGCCAGGGTTCGGAAGTTATCAATCCCAGTGCAAATGGCGTCGGCCAAGTTTTTGCGCCATTCCGGTTTTGCGATCAATCGGCTTTCCCCGCGCTCGGTCAAAAATCCACCTTCGATCAGCACCGCGGGAATTTTGGTCAGACGCAAAACCGCAAAGCGGGCGCGTTTTATTCCGCGATCGAATTCCCCGATGTGCCCGAGTAACGAATGGTAAATACAACTGGAAAGCTCCACGCTGGCAGAATCAGCCTCGGTTCCATTCTGAATATTTATCGCGGCAAACGTAAGACCATCCTCATAAGTGGAAGGCGCGCCGCGCGGGGTAAGCGAATAAATTTCGAAACCAGTCGCGGCCGGGTCATGATCGGTAGCATTGAAGTGAAGGCTAACGAAAACTGAATCGTGGGTGGCGTTGGCGATGCGTGCACGCAAT
>JBKPMO010000172.1:0-18015 GCA_046732175.1 Verrucomicrobiota bacterium | reverse complement strand
GTGTTGAGTTCGCGGAAAATTTCCTGAACGATAAATTCCAGCGTCCGACCGACTGGTTCGTCTTTGCGCAAATGATGTCCAAACTGCGCCAGATGACTTTCGAGCCGCGTCAGTTCTTCCGAAATATCGGAGCGATCGGCGAAAAGAAAAACTTCCTTGGCCAGGCGTTCGTCATCCATGCCAACCACGAGACCAGTCTTTTCGATTCGGTCGGTCAGAGCCTCGCGAAATTTTTTTACCACGGCGGGATGAAGCAGGCGGATTTCCTTGAGTGATTGCCGGATTATCTGTGAACGGCGAATCAAATCTTTGGCCAGATGTTTGCCTTCGCGCTCGCGCATTTTGATCAGGTCTTTTAGCGCGGATTCAAGAGCGCGCTCGACTGCGGGCCAGGCGCGGTCGACATCAATCACTTCCTCGGGCGGGCGCATTACCCCGGGCGCCTGCAAAATCGTATCAATTGTAATCTGACCGGGTGCGCCCAATTTTTTCTGCAACGCGCGCATCGCCTCGTGATAAGAACGCGCCAATTTAACATCGAGTGCCAGATGTCGAGCTCCATCAGCCGTGGCATGATGCGTCACCAGAACGTTGGTGCGGCCGCGGGAAATGCGGGCGTTGATGGCCTGACGAATCCGCGTTTCTAGTTCGGTCAGGTCGCGCGGCAGGTTGAGAACAATTTCGCTTTGTTTGCGATTCACCGTGTTCAGCTCGACGCTGAGTTTGACCCCGCCGCAATCCGCTTCTCCGCGGCCGTAGCCAGTCATGCTGCGCATCGGGGTATTCTTTGCGTCATTCCTCGCGAAGTCGAGGAATCCCGCAGTGAAATTTTCGGCAGACGCACCACCTCCTGTGTCATCCCGAGCGAAGTCTAGGGATCCCCTGGAAGTTGCCTTTAAGCTCTCGCAGCGGGATCCCTCGGTCCGAGCCGGACTGGCATTTACGCTCGGGATGACGGAAGAAGATGTTTCGCCGCCATCGCGACATCTTTGTCGCCGCGGCCGGAGCAATTCATCACGATAATTTGATCGCCGGACATTTTCGGTGCGACTTTCGCGATGCGCGCCACGGCATGCGCGGTTTCGAGCGCGGGAATAATTCCTTCTGTCTCCGATAGCAGTTTAAATCCGGCAAGGGCTTCATCGTCGGTTGCAAAATCGTATTCTACCCGGCCGATCTCGCGCAGATAACTGTGTTCGGGACCGACCGCAGCGTAGTCGAGCCCGGCGGAAACAGAATGGGTCAACTCGATCTGGCCATCTTCGTTCGCAAGCAGGAAAGTCTTGGTTCCTTGAAGAACTCCAAGCCTTCCTCCTTGGAATCGTGCCGCATGTTTCCCGGAGCGAATTCCTTCGCCGCCGGCTTCGACCCCAACCATGCGCACGCTAGCATCATTCAGAAACGGATGGAACAAGCCGATGGCATTGCTGCCGCCGCCGACACAGGCGACAAGCAAATCGGGCAAGCGTTTTTCGCGTTCGAGAATCTGCGCTTTTGTTTCCTCGCCAATCACCCGCTGAAAATCGCGCACCATCATGGGGTAGGGATGGGGTCCCAGCGCGCTGCCTAATATGTAATGGGTGGTGCGGACATTTGTGACCCAGTCGCGCATGGCCTCGCTGATGGCTTCCTTAAGGGTGGCTTGCCCAGCGGTGACGGTGACGACTTTCGCGCCCAGGAATTGCATCCGTGCGACGTTGAGAGCCTGCCGTTCCATGTCGACTGCGCCCATGTAAATGATGCATTCGCAGCCGAACCGCGCGGCCACTGTGGCGGTAGCCACGCCATGCTGTCCCGCGCCGGTTTCGGCGATGATGCGGTGCTTGCCCATCCGCTGCGCGAGCAGGATTTGGCCGAGCGCATTGTTGATTTTGTGCGCGCCGGTATGAAGCAGGTCTTCGCGCTTCAGGTAAATTTTCGCGCCGCCAAGTTTCTCGATCAGTCGTTCGGCAAAATAAAGCGGCGTGGGACGGCCCGCGAAATCGCGCAGCAACTGCGCGAGTTGGTTTTGGAAATTTTTGTCGGTTTTTGCGCGCTCGTATTCGGCTGCGAGTTGGTGCAACGCCGTCATCAGCGTTTCCGGGACGAACATCCCTCCGTAAACGCCGAAGTGACCAGACCCATCAGGCAGTGTTTCCATTGCGGGCATGAACATGGTTTGCCAGAAAAGTTATCAAACGTCCAATCACACCATGAGAGCGTTGATGGCGCGACGGTGAGGCGATGGGATCGGGACCGCATTCAGTTCCTCCTTGCGAAACCAGCGCTGGACGCGGTGATCGATCTGGCGCGCCCTTCGCCGGTAAACCTTCAGCGTCACGCGATGATGAGTAAACGCAAAAACCGAAGTATGAATCGGGGGACTTCGTAAACTTGACGGCTTAAAGCCGTGAAGTTTCAGAGGCGGCAAAATCCACATGCCATGCCAGCGTTGATGACTTTGCTCGAGCAAGACTGCGTTTCCGATCGCGCACCAACGGTGTGACTCAATAAGCGAAACGGCGGCGGGGCGTTTTCGTTTTCGTGGTAGCGACGCTGGGTCGCGCGCGCGACAAAATTTTCTTACCGGGCAAACCTGGCAACGTGGATTTCGAACGATGCAAATGAGCGATCCCAAATCCATCATCGCGTTTTGAAAATCGCGCGCCGGCTTCCTGGGAACAAGCTTTGCCGACGCTTCCCATAACTTTCGTCGGCCCGAGCTGGAATCGATTGGATCGCGAATATGGAAGAGTCGGGCGAGAACGCGGCCGGTGTTTGCTTCGACCAGTGGCAGAGGTTGATCGAAAGCGAACACCGCAGTCGCATTGGCAGTGTAACGGCCGATTCCCGGTAGCGATTTCAGCTCATTCGGATCGCTCGGGAAAACGCCGCCAAACTCTTCGACGATCAATTTGGAGCAACGGTGAAGGTTGCGTGCCCGCGCGTAATAACCAAGGCCCTGCCAAGCATGGAGAACATCGGATTCAGCCGCGCGGGCGAGGGACCGAATGGTGGGGAAACGGCGGAGCCATCTATTATAGTACGCGACCACGGCGGCGGCCTGAGTTTGCTGGAGCATTACTTCGGAGACCAGGATGGGGTAGGGGTCGTGGGTGCGGCGCCAGGGGAGATCGCGTTTGTGGCGGCGATACCAGCGAAAAAGAGAACGGCGGAAGGGGCGGATGTTTTTTGGCGAGATCAAGGCTTTCCACCTAAACGTCGAACGCCCAACGCCGAACGTCCAATGTCCAATTCAGAAGATCATTGAACCTTGAGCGTTGAGCGTTGAGCGTTGGGCGTTGAATTCCTACACTCATCTACTAACGAATGAACAAGTAGCGAAGCTGCGTGCGGTGCTCGAAAACACCGGTTTCGAATTTAGCCCAAAGCCGTACACGATTTTCTTTGCGCAAAAGGAGAAGCTGAGTGTGGCCGTTTACGAGAAAGGGCCAAAGGTTTTGCTGCAAGGGCGTGGGGTCGAGGATTTCGTGAAGTTCACGCTAGAGCCCGAAATTTTCGGCGAAGCGCGGCTCGGCTATGAGGAAGTGCATTCGCCGGAAACGTTCCAGCCGCATTTCGGTGTCGACGAAAGCGGCAAGGGCGATTTCTTCGGGCCGCTGGTAATTGCGGGAGTATTTGTCGATCCGCAGAGCGCGCGCCAATTTCTCGACCTCGGGGTACAGGACAGTAAACGGATTGGTTCGGACAGGCGGATTCATGCGTTGGCGAAAGAAATCCGACGGTTCGCGCGCGACGCGACGGATGTGGTCGCGATCGGCCCGGCGCGCTATAACGAGCTCTACAAAAAATTTGGTAATCTCAACAGCCTGCTCGGCTGGGGCCACGCTCGGGTGATCGAAAACCTGCTGGCGCGACGACCGGACTGCCCGCGATCGCTTTCCGATCAATTTGCCGATGCGCGGGTAATCGAAACCGCGCTGTTACGTCATGGCCAAAAGATTGAGATCGAGCAGCGACCGCGCGCGGAATCGGACATTGCGGTGGCAGCGGCATCGATTTTGGCGCGGGAAACATTCATCAATTGGCTGGAGCGAAAGGGAAAGGAACTGGGGGTGAAGCTTGGCCGTGGGGCATCGAGCGAAATCAAGACGACTGCGGCGGACATCGTGGAAAAGCACGGACCACAGATGCTTTCGCAAATCGCCAAAGTCCATTTCCGCACGGCGCACGAGGTCGCGCCGAGCTCTTTTCCGGCGCCACCGCCGAAGGGTGTCTGGGTGCGTTAGCCGTTCATTGCCAACGACCCGGAAGGGCAGGATTCCTGCTCTGCAGGCCTCCAAACTCCTGCTCTTTTTGTGGAAACTCGCGTCCTGATTTTAAATCCCGATCCGGTCTTTGAAGACCGGTTGCTCTCGATTTTCGACTTCAGCGACGAAACCGAGACGCGCATCGTCCGAACGATGGCGGAAGTCGTGGCCATCCTGATCGGCGAGAGCTTCGACGGCTTTGTTATCGAGGGCGAGCCTGAATTCGCGATTGAGGCGGCAATAATTGCTCGGCAGCATTTCCCGTCGTTGAAAATCTTGTCCGCACCGTGGGGAAAACCGTCCCCTGAGGCAACGCTCAAGGCACAGCAGCAACACATCCCTCTGACAAGCGGCTCGGGCTCAGCCAGGCACTTGCGCAA
The DNA here is from genome assembly GCA_046732175.1 of Verrucomicrobiota bacterium. Classification (GTDB taxonomy): domain Bacteria; phylum Verrucomicrobiota; class Verrucomicrobiia; order Chthoniobacterales; family UBA10450; genus AV69. Next base: position 13,385 of record JBKPMO010000172.1, on the reverse strand, counting down.
AGAGGTTCATCGTTTTCTGGGAAGCCTTGACGGTCACCCTGCCGTCTCGGCCGAGGGGATCGACCCATGTCATTCTCTTATTGGCAATCTGAACCAATTTTCTGCGGCCGAGGTTTTGCAAATGACATGCATGGGCCAACGCAGTGGGCGTTTCACGTTTAAGTCCGGGCGTGGGAACAGTGAGATTTATCTGCACCAAGGAGAAGTCCGGCACGCCGCCTACGGAGCACTTGAAGGCGAAGGAGCGCTGGCAGAAATTTTTCGTTGGCGACAGGGTCGTTTCTATTTTGAAGAAGGTATTATCAGCCAGGAGCAATCGGTGAATCGGCCATTGGCGCACCTACTGCTGGATAACTTGCAAAAATTCGATGAAACCATCGAAGTAGCGGCAGTCGCGCCCGACCAATGAAAGATGAACAAACAGAAACCAAGTTGCGCCTGATCGCGATTCAGCTGGAGAGCTGGAAGAAACTGCATGATTTGATCACTTACGGTCTGGATAAGGCCAGGCCAATCATCTCTGTCGACCAGGAGCGACAATTCACGGAGGTGCGAGGGAGTTTGCTCCAGGAGACCGAGCATGTCTTGCGCGAGCTGAATTTGTTGAGCGATCTGTCGGGCCGCGCCATGAATGTGCTAAGCCGGGGTTGTTCTCTGCGGGTGGTGCGCGAGCTTTCGAACGACGATGCCCGTCGCCTTGAAGCGGAATGGAACGGCGTTTTCACCAAGCTGGGAGTGGCGCAAGGGCAACTGAAGTCGCGCCGGAAAGCTTTTGCCGAAGTGACGCCTTTCAAGGCGTTCACGAGCCGCCTGTTCCGGCGGCCTGCGATCGCCTAAATTTTTCGAGGCAAACCGGGGGCGCGCCCGAAATTGTAGCGGCGCTTGTGCTAGGCGCTGGACTCGAAAAAACAGGCGCTCGCGACGGCGGGCGCATCTAAGTAAGGCTGTAAAATTTTCCGAACAGGTGCACCGCTTCGCTTGTCCAAATTTTTCGGCTTTTACCCACGCAAATTCAAGCGCGAGCGCGATTTATTTGTGATATAATAGCTTATGGCCAAGTTAACTAAAAGGGACATTGTGGTGGCGATCAGCAACCAGACTGGCATGGTCCAACACCAGGTTTTCGACGTTGTTCAACGCACCCTGGATCACATAACCGACAGCCTTGCTAATAATGTGGCGGTCGAGTTGCGAAATTTCGGGGTCTTCCAACCGCGTTTAACGAAACCGCGTGTGGGCCGAAATCCGAATGAGCCGGGCAGCAGCTTCGTTATTCCGGCGCGTGCAACGGTGAAATTCAAACCGGGGAAAATCATGCGTCAGCGGGTAGAAAAGCTGTCGCGGGAATTAAAGGATGCCTCGGAAAGGAAAGCCGCGGCAAACACCCCGTCTACCTGACTCCGAAGAGTCTGAAAAAATCCTCAGAGCCTACTGCTGCTTTTGGGCGTTATCGCTTAGCAATTGCTGAATTACTTCTTCGAGTCGCTCGAAGTTGATTGGCTTGGTTAAGTGTTCGGAGAAGCCGGCGGCGCGGGCACGATTCACATCGCTCTCCATCCCGAATCCGCTCAGGGCGATTCCAGGCACCCCCCGGCTGCGCATTTCCTGCATGAGTTCATAACCGCTGCGATCCGGCAGCCCAATGTCGCTAATAAGGAGATCGAACTTCTCTCGCCGCGCTTTCTCTACTGCCTGGTCGGCGGTGTAGGCGACGGTGATGTCATAGCCGCGGCGCTCGAGGATCATTTTGAGACCTGTGCAGGTATCTTCGTGGTCGTCGACGACGAGCAAGCGCAGCGGGCGAACAGGAGCTGGCGCCGATACTGGTTGGGCGCCATTCGGGGGTAACTCGCCATCGAGTATCGCTGGCTCGGCGATTGTACTGAGACGAACCGTAAACTTCGCGCCCTGATTCAGGCCGGTGCTGGAGGCGGCTATGGTTCCGCCATGTGCCAGGACCATGGCCCTTGAGATGGCCAGGCCAAGCCCCAGACCGCCAAACTTTCGCGTGATGGAACTTTGGCCCTGCTCAAAGGCGTTGAAAATCTTCGGGAGCTTGTCCGCTTCGATCCCAATGCCGGTATCGCTGACGTCGATTGCGATCTGCCCGGGCTGCAGGTTTGAGGTGACGAGAGAGATCCGTCCGCCCTGATCGGTGAACTTGACACTGTTCTTAATTAGATTCCAGAAGACCTGTTGCAGTCGGGCCGGATCTCCCTGCACGAAATGGTCGCGAGCGTTCAGAGTCAACTCGACCTCGAGAGATTTCTGCGAGATTTCCTCGCGGCAAATTTCCAACGCCCGTTGCAGCACACTGTGAACACTTACCGGTTCGAGGCTGAGCTTGAGTTTTCCTTTGGCGATGCGGGTGATATCGAGCAGGTCGTCGATCAAGCGTGCCTCCAGCTCTACGTTTCGGCGGATAACGTCGAGAGCCTGGCGGACCTCGTCGGAATCGGCGACGTGAGTTTCCAGCGCCGCGACCATGGCGATGACCGGAGAAAGGGGATTGCGCAGTTCGTGGGAAAGGAGAGCGAGAAATTGATCTTTGGCAGCGTTGGCACTTAACAGCTCATTGCGCAGGGTCATGTCGCGCGTTTTCTCTTCCACCAGATACAGCACGCCCTGAATATTCTGACGCGAATCGATCAGACGCAGAAGATTAACGTTGCAAAAACGGGTCGCTCCTGTGCGATCGCGGAACGGTTCTTCGACGAGTTGATAAGGTGTGCCGGTCGCGAGGACATTCTCGATGATTGATGGCGATACGATCTTGATCTGATCATAGGTCACGGATTCGATGTCGGTCCCCGATGGAAGCTGACCGATCTGCAACGCCATTTGGGCAAAGGCGTCGTTGACATGGAGAAAACGATGCGTTTCCGGGTCGACCAAGGCGATGCCGATCGGCATATTGGCCAGAATTTTCTCGTTGAAACTGACTTCGCGCTCAATCCGGCGCGTTGCTTCGGCCTGGCGTCGGTAAAATCTCCCGGCCAGAATGGCAGCGACCAAGGTGCCGGCGATAAGCCAGCCGGCCGGCACGGTAATTTTGCGCAACAGATCGTGAACCGGAGCATAAGCAATCTCCTCGGGCTGGTGGATAATCGCGAGCCATTTGGCAGACTCCAGCGGATCGAACGAGTAAATGCTTCCGCCCTGGCTGAGATGTCCCCTTTGTTCCTTCCGAATATCGGAGATTAACTTCGCTTCGGCGCGAGTTGTCGGCTCCGTCTCCGCTTTGAAGTCTGTGGTAAAAAGCCGAAACCCGGTCTGATCGACAATCTGGCAATGGGCCTTGTCCGCGAATGAAATTGAGGACAGCCGCCGGCCGATCCGTTCGATCAGAATTGAAGCGCCAATGTAACCGACGGTTTTTCCGTCGCGCGTCCGGATGGCGCCGACGACATCAGTAACCATGCGATCATCAACCGGCCGGTGATGAACGGGCGAGACGTAGGCGCCGGTGCTTGCGTCAGCTTCATTTTTCCAAACATCGGGATGAAATGGCTGGCCGACGAGGCCAACCGCGGATGGAAGTGAGCCTAAGAGTTTGCCGTCGGCGGACGCGATAAACATTCCGTCGATGCGCGGGTAGGAGAAAAATTTCGCGGCCACCCATTGTTGGGCGGTGTCCTGAGGGTTCGGCGCGGTAAAAAGCCGCTCCATATCGGGCAGCGTCTGATAATAGGAGATGATGCTGGCAGTGCTGGCGAGATCGTCATCGACCAAATGAGCAACCAGCTGAACAAAAGTCTGCCGGTCCCGCAAAATTTTTGATTCCAGTGTGTTCTTGAGTGTGGTGTAAGAAATCAGCAACATCAGGATTGATGGCACCCAACCGGCGAGCAGCACCGTCAAAACAATGTCGAAACGTTCTAGTTTCCGTCGCGTTTTTTCCGTCGTGAGAGGTCCGATTGCCATCGTCGGTGACGCCTATCTTAACACAAGATCGCTTTCTCTCCGAGAAGCGAAGGCCGTTCGGCCGCTAGGTAAAGGGTCGTCGCGACACAAGCTATCTTGGGGTTCGGACGCGATACATGATTGTGTGCTTTCCATTCCAAGCCCCTCAGTCCCAGATATCGCAGCTTTTTTTGATTTGACGACACCCCTAGAAGCGGCATCATGTCGCGCTTGCAGCAGTAATCCGCAAGGCAGTCTGGATTCCTAACCGAAGGAGGCATGGTTTCATTTATCTGGACAATTTGTTATCTCAGCGTGCTCGTCGGCCTTTCGGCTTACGGGGTGCACCGCTATTTTATCATCTACCTCTTTTTGAAGAATCGGAAACGCGAACCGGTACCGAAGGCCCGATTCGAGCAATTGCCGGTCGTGACCGTGCAACTGCCCATTTTTAACGAAATATATGTGGCCGAGCGTCTGCTGCGTTCGGTCAGCCAACTGGATTACCCGCGCGATCGCTTGCAAATCCAGGTGCTAGATGATTCGACCGATGATACGTGCGAAATCACGGCCGATTGTGCAGCGGAACTGCGCGAGCGCGGTTTCGATGTGGAGCTGATTCACCGGACGGCTCGAATCGGATTCAAAGCTGGAGCCCTCGAGGGGGGCCTCGCGACCGCGCGGGGAGAATTCGTTTGTATCCTCGACGCGGATTTTGTTCCACCGCCGCATTTGCTCCGTAAGACGATCGATTTCTTCACTGATCCGAAGGTTGGGATGATCCAAACGCGTTGGGGCCATTTGAATCGCGGCTACTCTCTTCTTACACGGGTCCAGGCGATGTTTCTCGATGGCCATCTCGTACTCGAACAGACCGCGCGCTCCCGCAGTGGCCGCTTTTTTAACTTTAACGGAACAGCCGGACTCTGGCGAAAGTCGTGCATTGAACAGGCGGGCGGCTGGCAGCACGACACTCTGACCGAAGACCTCGATCTCAGTTACCGCGCGCAATTAGCGGGATGGAAATTCGTTTTCCTGCCTGACGTTGTCACCCCGGCCGAGCTTCCGGTGGACATGAATGGCTTCAAATCGCAACAACACCGCTGGACGAAAGGTTCCATTCAGACCTGCAAAAAGCTGCTGCCGGCGATTTGGCGAAGCAAGCTGCCGATGCCGATTAAGGTGGAGGCGACTGGCCATCTCGTTTCCAACTTTGCCTATCTGCTTCTCGCCTGCCTGGTCGTGCTGCTCCATCCCTCGACCGGTGGCCCGCAATCTGGCTGGGTGCGCACCCTCCTGATTGATGTGCCGATTTTCCTGACCGCTTCCGTCTCGGTTGCCGTTTTTTACATTTGCGCCCAGCGCGAATTGCACCCGCGGACGTGGATGAAGGAAATCATGCTCTTACCCTGCCTGCTCGCGCTGGGTGTGGGGCTATCGCTAAATAACGCCCGGGCCGTCCTTGAGGCGGTGTTCAATCATAAATCGGACTTTACCCGCACCCCGAAATACGGCATCGAGCGCAAATCTCAGCGGTGGCGCAATTGCCGCTATATGCCTCTGAAATCGGTATTGCCTGTGGCAGAGATGTTTTTCGCTGTTTATTTCACCTACTTCGTCTGGTATGCGATCGAGCACGGCCAGTTCCTTTCGGTCCCGTTCTTGCTTATGTTTCAATTTGGGTTTCTTTACGTGTCTTTTTGCTCCGTCATTCAATGGTTACCGAAATTCAATTGGAACAACAGCCGGGCGCCTGACGCGCTTCCGGCCTGACCCACCACCCTACAATCCTAAACATCCCATAGTCCATGTCTCGACTTCGTTGGTTTCTCGCAATTGCCGTTCTCGCCCCAGTTCCGAATGCCCTGCGGGCACAATTACTCCAGCCGACCGTCATTGTTAGCATCCGGGATCAAAAATTGATGCTGGTCGATGGCGGTGCCAGCGCCGCAGTTTACCCCGTGTCGACCTCCAAATTCGGACTTGGCGATAATTGGGGCTCAATGGCGACCCCACTAGGCATGCTCCAGGTTGCTCAAAAAATTGGCGACCATGCTCCGGTCGGCGCTGTTTTTCACAGCCGCCGGTTCACCGGCGAAATTTTACTGCCGAATGCGCCCGGGCGGGACCCAATCGTTACTCGGATCATCTGGCTGCGCGGATTGGAAGCGACCAACGCGCATGCCTACAACCGGGGCATTTACATTCATGGTACTCCCCAGGAAAAGAACATTGGACGGCCTGCCAGCTACGGTTGTATTCGGATGAAATCATCGGATGTCACCGAGCTCTACGCACAGTTGCCCGTCGGTGCGGTCGTGCAAATTACTTCCGATCATCTGCCGAAATTGAGTCGCGCGGCCACAAGCACATTCGCTTCTAGGCCTTCATCTGCTCGGGTTCCGACGCACGCGGTTTTCACTGCCGATTCCTCAAAGCCGGGTGCGGAGAAAGCGACCATTACGCCGCTAGCGCCCAAGACTTCGGCGGGGCCGGCAAAGAAGACCGACGCCACGGCCTGGCTGCGAAACGCACGCGCTTAATCGCGCCGCATCGCGGTTGACAAAGCCAGGAGCATCCGTGACGCTCCCGCCCGCTATCTTTTCCATGGCTAATACCAAATCTGCTGCCAAACGTGCGCGCCAGACCCAACGCCGCGCTCTGCGCAATCGCCAGGTCTTGAGTCGAATTCGTACCCTGAGCAAACGCGCCGGAAACGCGAGCGCTCAGGCAGACGACATCACCGCACTCATCTCTGCCATCGACAAAGCGGCTAAGCGCGGAATCGTTCATCGCAACGCCGCAGTTCGCCGTAAGGCCAGGCTGGCGCGCATCCGCGCGACCGTTGCCAAGTAAAAGCAAGGCCGCGCCTTTGGCGTTGCATCTGGCGCAGGACAGATAAACTTGCTGTCCAATGATTCCGGCATTGTTGTTTCTTTTCTGTGTCGTCGCGTTGCGCGCGGCGACAGGCCTCCTCATTCATTCCGGCGCGGCCGCCTGGCTTTCGAATTTTGCGCCGCTGGCCGCCATCACGCTTTGTTGTGGGGCGTATTTGCCCCAACGCTACAAGTTCGCGTTACCCCTGAGCATGCTATTCGTTTCCGATTTAATTTTAAACGCTACTTACCACGCAGCGTTGTTCGATCCGCAAATTCTCTGCCGCTACCTGGCTCTGGCTCTGATCGGTCTCATTGGTTTTGCGCTGCGGAAAAACGCCTCATGGAAAACGATGCTGCCGGCGTCGGTTATGGGCTCAGTGATTTTTTATGGAATCACCAACGCCTTTTCCTGGCTCACCGATCCGGGATACGCGAAAAATTTTGCCGGTTTAATCCAGGCACTCACGGTTGGCTTGCCACAGTACGGCGCTACCCCGAGCTGGATGTTTTTCCGCAACTCCCTTCTGAGCGACCTCATTTTTACCGCCGTCTTCGTTTTGTTGATGCGCGCTCAATCGCCACGCACTAGCGCAGAAGTCGCGGTCGCCCGCGCTGCCTAATTTCCATGCCGTCAGCGGAGCAGCGCGACGAGGTCGAGATGCTCTGGTTGATGTTGCTCATCCGGCGTTTCGAGGAGCGCGCCAGCCAGCAATATCAAGCACAGAAAATCGGCGGTTTTTGTCATCTTTACATCGGTCAGGAAGCGGTCGTGACCGGGGCGCTGGCGGCTATTCGGTTCGATGATTATATAATTACTGCGTATCGCGATCATGCCCATGCACTGGCGCGCGGCACCAGCGCCAATGCCTGTATGGCAGAACTTTTCGGCAAAGATACCGGCTGCTCGCGCGGGCTCGGCGGTTCGATGCATTATTTCGATAAGGAACATCACATGTACGGCGGGCACGCCATTGTCGGAGCGCATGTTCCGCTGGCGTGCGGTCTCGCTTTCGCTTGCAAATATCGAAACGAAGACCGCGTGACGCTTTGCTTCTTCGGCGACGGCGCCATCAATCAGGGAGCATTTCACGAAGCGCTCAATCTCGCGGCGCTGTTCAAGCTGCCGATTATTTTCATCTGCGAAAACAATCTCTTTGCCATGGGCACTTCGGTGGAGCGTTCCACCTCGCTCAAACAAATTGTCGATCGCGCCGAGGGTTATGACATCCGCGGTTGCGTGGTCGATGGAATGAATTTTCGACATGTCCGCGACACGCTGAGCGAAGTGGTGACATCCATTCGCAAGGATCCGCATCCGGCCTTTGTCGAAGTGCGAACGTATCGCTATCGCGGCCATTCCATGTCCGATCCCGCGAGTTATCGGACCAAGGAACAGTTGGAGAAATATCGTTTGGACGATCCAATCACGCGATTGCGTGCCCAACTCACACGCGAAGGAAAACTGACCAATGAAAAATTTGATGAACTGGACAAGGAGGCGAAACGAACCGCGCTCGATGCGGTAAAATTTGCCGAGGAGAGTGAAGAGCCGCCTTTGGAAAAACTTTACGACTACACTTATGCCGACGGCGCTGTCAAAGCCGCCCCCTCGGTTCCGAAAGCTGAGTCACCGCCGGAAAAGAAGGCCGCAGCCGCATCATGAGCGAAATGCGCGAGATCACTTATCGAAAGGCGTTGAACGAAGCGCTGGCGGAAGAATTGGAACGCGATCCGAATGTTTTCCTCATGGGCGAAGAAGTGGCGGAGTACAATGGTGCCTACAAAGTCTCGCAGGGGTTGCTCGAACGCTTTGGTCCGAAGCGAATTATCGACACGCCCATTTCGGAAAATGGATTTGCCGGGCTCGGGGTCGGTGCCGCCATGGTCGGATTGCGCCCCATCATCGAGTTCATGACCTTTAGCTTCTCGCTCGTCGCCTTCGATCAGGTAGTGAACAACGCGCCCAATATGCTGACGATGAGCGGCGGTCAGTTCAATATACCAATCACTTTCCGCGGACCGAACGGCCCGGCGCATCAGCTTGGAGCCACGCATTCGCACGCGACCGAATGTTTGTATGCCAATGTTCCGGGGCTGAAAGTTTGCACGCCAGCCACGCCACGTGACGCCAAAGGTCTTTTGAAAACGGCCGTGCGCGATAACAATCCCGTGCTCGTTCTTGAATCCGAATTGCTCTACAGCTCCAAAGGCCTGATCGAGCCGGCGGAGGCCGAATTACTCATTCCGCTCGGCCAAGCGGAAGTGAAACGCGAAGGCGCAGACGTGACGATTGTCTGTTACGCGCAAACCGTGCCGCTTGCCCTGGCAGCGGCGGAGAAACTCGAGGACGAAGACATCAGTGCCGAAGTGCTGGATTTGCGTTCGATCAAACCGCTCGATGAACGCGCGATTTATGATTCAGTCGCGAAAACGCATCGGGTCGTGATTGTGGAACAGGACCGACCGTTTTGTGGAGTGGGCGCGGAAGTTTGTTATCGTATCCAGAAAAATATCTTCGATGAGCTCGATGCCCCGATTGTGCGCGTTTCCCAGGAGGATGTGCCGATGCCGTACAATGAACAACTCGAGCATGCTGTGTTGCCGAATGCCGAAAAGCTGATCGCAGCGGTGAAGAAAGTTTGTTATGCGTGAATTGAGGTTAAAAAAGTTACAAGGGTTACAAAGGTTACATCGTTGAGGCGAAGATCCTTTGTAACAATGTAACTTTTGTAACCGTCTTAATCTTCCTCACCATGCCTGAAATTCAGATGCCCAAGTTAAGCGACACGATGACGGAAGGGACGCTCGTCGCGTGGAAAAAGAAAAAGGGCGATAAAGTTTCGGCCGGCGACGTCATCGCCGAAATTGAAACCGACAAGGCGACGATGGAATGGGAGTCGCCAGAGGACGGAACGCTGACGGAAATCTATGTCGAAGAGGGCGGCAAGGTTGAAGTCGGCCAGCGCATCGCGTTCATCGGCGAGCCGGGCGAGGGCGGGGAAATAGAGAAAGCGCCGAAAACGAAAGAAGCTCCGAAATCCGAAGAACCGAAAGAGAAACCGAAGGAAACCGAGAAGCCTGCGCCTGCGGAAGCAAAAGAAAAAGAAACCGCTCCGCTGCAGGAAAAGAAGCAAGCTGTAGAGCCGGGCGTGTCGCCCGCAAAAGAGCCGCCAAAAAAAGGCGCGGAACCAAAGCGGCCGGCACGGCCGCCACTACAGGAAGAAGCGCGCGTCAAAGCTTCCCCGGTGGCGCGACGGGTCGCAGCGGAGCTAGGCGTCGATCTCGCAAGTGTAAAGGGATCTGGACCGGATGGTCGCGTCACCGAAACCGATGTGCGCGCCGCCGCAAAAACTGTAGCCGCGGGTCCGAGCCGGACTGGCATTTCTGACCGCGTCCCAACCCCAACGCAAAAGCGGCCCGCGCCGAAGGCCGGCCCCGGTTCGCGAATCCAGCTTTCCGGAATGCGCAAAGGTATTGCCGAACGTCTCGTGCAAAGCAAAGCGCCGGTGCCACATTTTTATCTCAATATTGAAATTGACGCCGGGCCGCTCATGGCCGCACGCGCGGAACTAAAGGCCGGCGGCGAAGCGGCCGATACCTCGAAGATCACGGTGAACGATTTCGTTTTGAAAGCCGCCGTCATGGCAGCGGTGAAGGTCCCAAAAGTGAACGCTTCTTTCGATGGCGACGCCATTGTGCAATATGCAGACGTTGATCTTGGAATTGCTGTCGCGATTGAAGACGGATTGCTGACTCCGGTAATTCGTGCTGGACAGAACAAATCGCTGCGAGAGCTCAGTGAGCTGGCGAAGGATCTGGCCAGTCGCGCTCGCAACAAACGAATGAAGCCGGAGGAATTTCAGGGCGGGAGCTTCACCGTTTCGAATCTCGGCGGTATGGGCATCGACAGTTTTTCCGCCATCATTAATCCGCCGCAAGGATTCATCCTCGCTGTCGGCAAGATCAACAAAACGCCAGTCGTGGAAAATAGCGATCAGATCGTCGTCGGTTATCGCATGTCGATATGGATGAGTTGCGATCATCGCGCCATCGACGGCGCTCTCGGCGCCGAGTACCTGAAAGAACTGCGGCACTTACTGGAGAATCCGGCGCTGCTCTTGGTGTAGGATCCGAGGTAACGCTCGCTTTTTGTTTGTCATCCCGAGCGCAAGCGAGGACCTCCCCTAAGCTTATGGGATCACGCAAGCCAACACGTGCATCCATGACCGTTTGCGAGATCCCTCACCGTCTGCGCGGCTCGGGATGACACGCTCGTGCTGGCTACAACGCGGTCGTTTCCCAAATCATGAAATCGTCGAGCGCCTGTCGAGTGCGCGCGACGGCGAAGGAAACAACGGTGGCGTCGTCGAGAAAACCGAGGAATGGGATTTCATCGGGAATGAGATCGAAAGGGTCAACAAGGTAACTGACCGCGGCGATGATGTAAACGAGCGCCTCGTGCGAGACATTGCGGTATTCGCCACTGAAATAGGCACGGATCAATCGCAGCATGGCCTGCAAATAGGGCCACGAGTCTTTGAAAGGCTCCTTCGGAATCGCCGCCACTTTTTGGGCCGCCTCCTCGAAAAGCGCGCGCAAAGAAGCCGGATCGAGCGAATACGATGCCGCATTCAGAATGGCTCTGGCGAAGGCATGACTTCGAATCGCAGCTTTCTGGTACGGTCGGCGGCGTTCGATCGTCTGCGAGGGCGTTTTTCGCGAACCCGTTTTCGCTTTTTTTGTTTTCTTTGCCATCAAAGCATCACCAGTTTGTTAGGAATTGTCGGCGACCCATCGACGATAGTTAAGATTTTGTTGCCAGCACGAGTGGCGACGGCCCCGGCGCCTCGAGAGTCCGCGCGTCTTTGAATGCGGCTTCTTCGAGCCAGCCCTTGATTTCGTTGAAGCTGAAGGTGTCGCCGCGCTCGGTATTAACCAGCATGTTCACGGCAAACATCAATCCATTGAGCGGTTCGGTCCGTTCGTCATTTACCAGCCATTCTCCAATCGCAATGGTAGCGCCGCTCTTGAGCGCAGGAGCCGTTTTCTTGAGTAACTTGCGACTGCGTTCTTCACCCTCGCTGTGCAGGATGTGGCCGAGGGTCGCGATATCGTAACCGCTGCCGAAATCAGCGTCGAGCAGATCGCCTTCGATGAAATTAAAACGAGCGCTCACGCCGAATTTTTGCGTGATTCTTTTGGTTGTCGGAATCATTCCAGCCCAGTCAACCGCAGTCACCTCCACTCGCGGCGATTTTTGGGCGAGAGCAATTCCCCAAATTCCGGAGCCGGCAGCCAGATCAAGGACACGCACTGGCTTTGTCGCCTCGGCAACTTTCAGGTGATCGGCCAGCATCTGCGCCGAACCGTAGCTCATTGGAATGATGTTCTCGACCAGTTCGGTGAAAAACTCTGTGCCGGGTCCTTCCTGGTTGCGCGCTTCCGCCGGCTGACCAGTGCGAACGATTTCATCGAGCTTCATCCAAAGCTGAATCAGGCGCAGCCGATTCATGCTAAAGAAACCGGCGAGTGTACCGGGTTTGTCGCGAACGAGAAAATTCTCGCTCTCCGGTGTAAGCGCATATTTCCCGTCGCGTTTTGTCAGCAATTCAAGACCGACCAGCGCGTTCATGATCGCGCGCAAACCGCGAGCAGACGCTCCGGTTTCCCGCCCAACCTCTGCAATCGACTTCGGGCCGCTCGCCAGGGTATCAAAAACTTTGTTCGACACCGCCGCGCCAATGATCAAGGGCGGCGCGTAGGCAGAACCAAACTGCATCAAACGTTCGGGAGTGACTTGCGGTTGATCCTTTTTCGCCATGGAAATTTCAAAATATTGGGTTGAAACACCGATTGCGCAGTTCCAAGCAAAAGGCAAAATGCAATCGATGGGGGACGAACCACCGCGACTAAGAATCGTCTCCTTCGCCATTCATTCAGCGCGCGGACTGATTCGAGATCAAACGACGCGACGCTGGGCGATGTTCATCACTCTCGTCGTCGCCATGTTCATGGTCTTTCTTGGCACCACGTTTCTTCAGCGACTGCTTTCACCGCGCGAGCATCCCGGATGGTTCGTGTTTTTCTGGGTGACCTGTGCCTGGTTCACGCTCACGGCTCTTTTTCTCGCGCTGTTCGATTTGTTAATTCTGCGGGTAAAAGACCGTGCTGCCCGGAAAATTTTGCGTGAGAAACTGAACCGCGAGTGAACCCGTACAAAACGCGTCAGGAAATGGAAGCAGACGAAGCCCGTTTCCTAGCTCCGTTTGCCCAGAAATCAGGCGAATCCCGAGGCCGGCAATTTCCTGAGCCATCCCACGCTTATCGCACTGAATTCCAGCGCGATCGTGCTCGGATCATTCACTCGCGCGCGTTTCGTCGTCTCGAGTACAAGACCCAGGTTTTCCTCAACGGCACCGGCGATCATTTGCGCACGCGGCTGACCCACACCATCGAAGTCGCGTCGATTAGCCGCACCATCGCGCGGGCCTTGCGCCTTAATGAAGACTTGGCCGAAGCCATCGCGCTTGGGCACGACCTCGGGCATTCGCCTTTCGGGCATTCCGGCGAAGAAATGCTGGCCGAATGCATGCGCGAACACGG
>JBKPMO010000171.1:0-19090 GCA_046732175.1 Verrucomicrobiota bacterium | reverse complement strand
TCGACGCCAAAGCCAAGGCGATGAAAGCGGAGGGAATCGATGTCTGTGGATTTGGTGCCGGCGAACCGGACTTCGACACCCCCGATCACATCAAGCAGGCCGCGATTGCCGCGTTGCAAAGCGGATTCACCAAATACACCCCAAGCTCTGGTATTCCGGAATTGCGCCAGGCAATTGCAGAGAAACTGGCGACCGACAACGGAGTCAATTACAAGGCGACCCAAATTATTGTCAGCAATGGCGCCAAGCACGCCTGTTACAACGCAATTCTCGCAACCTGTCAGCCGGGCGATGAAGTCATTATCCCAGCACCGTACTGGGTTAGCTATCCCGATATGGTGCGCTTGTCGGGCGCCGAGGCGGTCATCATTCCGACGAGCGAGCGCAACGGCTGGAAGATTCGCCCCGAAGACTTTGAAAACGCGATGACGCCACGAACCAAAATGCTGATTTTGAATTCGCCCGGAAATCCGAGCGGTTCGGTTTATACCCGCGAAGAATTGGAAGCGCTGGTCGATATCGCGGCGGGTGAAGACATTTACATTTTGTCAGACGAAATTTACGAGAAGCTGGTTTACGACGATGCCAAACACGTCAGCATCGCGTCGCTTTCCAAAGAAGCTTACGATCTCACATTGACGGTCAATGGTTTCAGCAAATCCTACGCGATGACCGGGTGGAGACTTGGTTATTTGGCTGCGCCGGAAGCAGTGGCCAAAGCGGTCGATTCTATCCAGAGCCACAGCACTGCGAACCCGTGCTCGTTTGCGCAAAAGGGAGCGCTGGCCGCGCTCAAAGGCGATCAACAGCCGATCACCGACATGCGCGATGAATTCGATATGCGTCGCAACTACATGTTTGATCGCATCTCCAAAATTCCGAACGTGACTGCGGTCAAACCGCAGGGTGCCTTCTACGTGCTGGTGAACATCAGCCAGCTAGGGCTTACATCCCAAAACTTTGCCGATCGCCTGTTAAGTAAGGCAAACGTTGCAGTCGTGCCCGGCGCTGCCTTCGGGGACGATCGCACCGTGCGGCTCAGTTACGCCACCAGCATTGATATAATTAAGAAAGGTCTCGATCGCTTCCAGGATTTCTGCCGGACTTTATAGCTAGTCACCCCCAGCGAAGTCGAGGGATCCCGCGATGAAACCTGAAAGGAAATGCCTCGGGATCCTTCGACTTCGCTTCGCTACGCTCAGGATGACATGGTAAATGGGCTCGCTCGCCCTCGTCCTCCACGCGCACCTGCCATTCGTGCGCCATCCGGAACACGAATCTTTTGATGAAGAAAACTGGCTTTTCGAAGCCATCAGCGAGAGCTACGTGCCGTTGCTGCAAATGTTGCAGCGACTGCTCCGGCGGGGCATTCGCTTCCAAATCACTTTCTCGGTATCGCCCACCTTGTGCGCAATGTTGAGCGATCCGCTTCTGCGCGATCGTTATCTCCGACATCTCGATCACCTTGGTGGATTGCTTGAGCGCGAATGCGATCGCTCCCAGATCGATAAAAGCTTGGTCGCCCTTTCGGAGTTTTATCGCGTTTTTTTTGCGGAAACGCGGCGAACCTTTGCTGAAGAATGGAATTGCGATCTGCTCGCAGTTTTTCGGCAACTTCGTGGAACCGGCGCGGTGGAAATAATGGCTAGTGCAGCGACGCACGCGATTCTTCCGATTCTGCAGCAATCGCCGGGGGCTGCGCATGCACAAATTGCCATTGGGTGTGATCAGTTTCGCGAAACTTTTGGCGGAGAACCGTCCGGCTTTTGGCTGCCGGAGTGTGCTTACTCGACCGGCATCGCAAAATTGTTGCAGGCGGAAAACATCCACTGGTTCATTGTCGATGCCCACGCGCTCGAGCAGGCACTGCCGTCAGCACGACGCGGAAGTTTCGCACCATGTTTTACGAAAGCGGGGCCGGCGGCGTTCGCCCGCAATGTTCACGCCAGCCGCCAGGTTTGGAGCGCGGACCAAGGTTACCCTGGCGATCCCGCGTATCGCGATTTCTACCGCGATGTCGGTTTCGATCTATTGCCCGAAGAATTGGTGCCTTTTCCAAAAGGCGGTTTCACCGGGATTAAATATCATCGCGTCACCGGCCGCGATGTTCCGATGAAAGAGATTTACGACCGCACCGCGGCGGAAGAAACGGCGCGCCGGCATGCCCGGCATTTCGTCGAGCGGTGCATCGCCGAACTAGAAAGCGTGCAAACTGATGATTGGAACCCAATCGTGGTCGCCCCATTCGACGCTGAACTCTTCGGGCATTGGTGGTTTGAGGGACCAATCTTTCTTGAGCACGTCATACTCGCGGCCGCAGAAAACAAGCTGATGATGACAACACCGAGCGAGTTTCTGGCGCAGAATCCTACTGCACAAGTCGCCGACCCAGCAACGTCGAGCTGGGGTGATCAAGGTTTCCTTGATGTCTGGCTGGATCAGAAATGCGGGTGGATTTATCCGCACCTTTTTACCGCGAACATGCGTATGAGCACACTGGCAAAATCACGCGGCCAAAAGGCGACGGCGGATGACGAACGCGTCCTGCGCCAGCTTGTGCGCGAGCTCCTTCTTGCGCAATCCAGCGATTGGGCTTTTCTCATTCGCAACGATACCGCGAAAAACTACGCTACCAATCGAGTCAGCGATCATCTTTCACGGTTCGCAAAGCTGGCGGACCAGTTTGAGCACGGAAAGGTCGATCGCGATTTTCTCGCGCAATGCGAAGCACAGGATAATCTGTTCCCAAATGTGGACTGGCGTCGTTTTCTATAACCGAGACGTGCAGCCCAACCGATTTGTCATCCCGAGTCGCGTCAGACGACGAGGGATCTCCCGATCGAACGAGGCGTTTTCGACCAATGAGAGATCCTTCGCCGTCTTCGCGGCTCAGGATGACACTGTTCGTAGGGGTGTCGTAATTTCGAAAATTATATCGCGGAAGGTGGCTTCTCTCGACATGACAAAAGGCATTTTGCTTACATTTGCGATCGGAGCTCTGCTCGCACCACTCTTACGGGCGCAAGAACCCTCCCCTTCTCCGAGTGTCACTGCGACACCCGCTCGCAGTGTGCGCATCAGTTTTGTTCCGCCGCCATTGGAGGGCAAAATCAGTCTCGGCGTTTATGATCAAACCGGTCGGCTGGTGCGCGTGCTGCATCAGGAAGCTGACTTCGACGAGTTCACCATTGGCGCGGATGCCCTTACCACCAAATGGGACGGCAAAGATGATGACGAACACGACTTACCCGCCGGGAAATATTCTGCCCGCGGTTTTCTGGTAGCGCCGATGAAGATCGAACAAACCTCTCAAACAAATGAAGTGGTCTTTATCGACACGGCGCCGCCAGTGCGAATAAAGTTGGTTGCCAACCCGTTAGAAAACAACGAGCGACCGACCGTTGATCTGGTCGCCGGCCATGATGACGACACCGCTTATATTCAGACTAAGGATGGATTGCCGGTGGTAACAGTGTCGAAACTGGACAAGGGGCTGGACCTAGCTGTGGCCCTTGACCTGGATTACACCAAATCGCCACGCGTGATTATTCGAGATTCAGGCATTACGCGCGAATTCAGAATAACCGGTCTGTCGAAGATGATGGCCTTCGACTGCGGCAAGTTCGAGTTAAAGTAACCCGGCGCACTACCCGCCTTTGGTAGGGCGAGACTCTGTCGAGCCGCGCAAATTTTGATTATAGCTTCCGACGGTCATAGACCGCCGCTATAGGAAAAAGGGCGATTGGATCAATCGCCCTAGCAGAAACGCTATGGCCAGCGCGCCAATTCTTTGTTAGTTAGCGCGCGATGACTGCCGAGTTTCAACATACCCTGGCCAAATCAGCCGGACTTAGCGGTACTTCCTTGCACACCGGCGAAAAAGTGGCGCTGAAGTTGCAGCCGGCGCCGATCGATCACGGGATCAAATTCAAACGCAAGGACCTGGCGGACGAGCCAATGATTGACGCGAACATCGGGAACCTGAAAACGGTCGAGCGCGCTACCACTATTGGCGAAGGCGCGGTCCGCGTGCACACAGTTGAGCACATTCTTTCAGCTCTGAGTGCGATGGGAGTCGACAACGCCGTTATCGAGATGGACGCAAACGAACCGCCCATCGGTGATGGCAGTGCCGCGCCCTACGTCGAGTTAATCAAAAAAGCGGGCACGGTCGCGCAGGAGGCGCCGCGGCGATTCTTTGATGTGCGCGAGCCGATTCACATCGAATCGAAAGGCGGCTCGCTCCTCGTCCTGTTGCCCGATGACAAGTTCCGAATTTCCTGCACTCAGGCGGGACCAAACAATCGATTCACGCAATTCTATTCCGCCGAAATTTCACCGGGACTCTTTGAGCGAGAGATCGCGCCAGCGCGCACGTTTGTTTACTACGAAGAAGTCGCATCACTGATGGAGAAGAATCTGATCAAAGGCGGCAGTCTGGAAAATGCGATTGTCGTTCGCGGGGACGCCGTTCTAAGCAAGGAACCGTTGCGTTTTCCGGACGAATTCGCGCGGCACAAAATTCTCGACATCATCGGTGATCTCGCGTTGGTCGGCACACGTATTCGCGGTCACGTCATTGCGTTGAAACCGGGGCATGCTACCAATGCGGAGTTGGCACGCGCGGTGGTGAAAGAGCACACCAAGATTACTGCGCTTTCTGGCCGGCGAACGTTTCCATCGGGAGAAGGCGGCCTCGACATAAACCAGGTCATGGAAATCTTGCCGCATCGCTACCCTTTTCTGATGGTCGATCGCATCCTCGGTTTCGAAGGCGAGACTAAATGCACCGGAATGAAAACAGTAACCGTCAACGAGCCATTCTTCGCCGGGCATTTTCCCGGACACCCGGTGATGCCCGGCGTTCTTCAGGTCGAGGCGATGGCACAAGTGGCGAGCATTCTTTTGCTGAGATTGGCCAAGACTTCGAGCCGGATCGGTTATTTCATGAGCGCGGATGAAGTAAAATTTCGGAAACCAGTTTTTCCGGGGGATACACTTTTCATTCACGCCGAATTGCTCAAAGCCCGGCAGGGTCGACTGGCGAAAGCGCGCTGCAGTTGCGTGGTAAACGACGCAGTCGTTTCCGAAGGCGACCTGATGTTCACATTTCTGGATAAATGAGTCCGAGCCGGACCGGCGGTAATGACGAACGAATTACCAAGGTTTCAGTGTTCAGGATCGAAGCGAACCCCCGAACGTCGAACACTGAACGCCAAACGATTTTGCCATGAGCGACGTTGAAATTCATCCGACCGCAATCGTTGATTCAACAGCAGAACTCGGCGCGGGAACAATTGTTGGTCCGTATTGCATCATCGCATCGGGTGTGGTCCTGGGCGAAAAATGCTGGCTGCAACATCATGTGACCCTTGCCGGGCCGATGCGGGCCGGACGTGAGAATAGGTTTTATGCCTATTGTTCGATCGGTCAGCAAACACAGGATTTAAAATACGCGGGCGAGCCGACTTATCTCGAAATTGGCGACGGAAATACTTTTCGTGAGTTTTGCACGGTCAATCGCAGCACAAAAAGCGACGGCAAAACGCGTGTGGGCAACCGCGGAAATTTTCTCGCCTACAGTCATATCGGTCACGATTGCATAGTAGGTGATTCGGTTGTGTTCTCGAATAACGGAACTCTGGCGGGTCATGTAGAGGTTGGCGATCACGCAGTCATGGGCGGACTCACTGCGGTGCATCAATTTTGCAGAATTGGTCGGTTCGCCATCACCGGCGGCTGTTCCAAGATTGTCCAAGACGTGCCGCCCTTTCTAATCGCAGACGGTAACCCGGCCGAAATTCGTGGGATCAATCTCGTCGGAATGGAACGCGCGGGATTTCCTCCGGAAAGCGTGAAAGCAATCAAGGAAGCGTTCCGGTTACTTTACCGATCGAAATTGAACACTCGCCAGGCAATCGAAACGGTTCGGGAGGAAATCGAAGCGCGCGAAGAGATCAGGCAACTGCTCGAGTTCATCGAGAAGAGCGAGCGCGGCATTATTCGATAGGGGTTGATAGTACGGCCGTGGCGGAGGCGGCTTGGGAGTGAGATCGCTCTCCATTTTGTGCAGGAGCTGTACTGCGTCCGATTTCGATATGATCCGCAACCCGGTGAAAACGACGATTGTTTGTGCCGGTAAATTGTCGGTGGCGGATGTCTTCTCGTGACTGCCCACGAGCATGAACAGGAGTATGAAAAATGAGGACCCGCATCAGAAGCTCAGCTTCAATCCGTCGTAGCTCATGTAGGTATGCGGCGGCAGATTTTTCTCAAAAGATTGCGGGAGTTCATGTGCGATATGGGTGAAGTAAGTTTCTTTCGGCTGAACCCGCGCCGCCACCTCGAGTGCCTGGGCCACGCTGAGATGGCTCGGATGCGGTTTCTCTCGCAAGGCATCGATGATCAAACACTCGACTCCGAAAATCTTTTGCCCGATCTCATCCGGCACTGCGCTGCAGTCGCTGAGATACGCAATCAGATTGCGCCCGGAACGGGAAAACATGTAGCCGTTCACTTCCGCCCGGCCGTGCGGCACTGGCAACGGCGTGATTTTGGTTTCGCCTAAATAGAAGGGATCGGAAACAATGTGCGGCTCTGGTTTCAAATAACCGGGAAATGGATTCGTACCTTTGAAGGCGAAGAGAAAAACGCGCTCGAGGTCGGCCATAGTTTTGGCGGAGGCATAGACCGGCATCGAACCGCGCTGCCAGGAAAAGCGCCGCAGATCATCGAAGCCCATGATGTGATCGGTGTGCGAATGAGTGAAAACGACGGCGTCGACGCGGCGGATATTTTCGCGCAAGACCTGGGTCCTAAAATCCGTTCCGGTATCAACGATGAAAGCGGTCTCAGGTGTTTCGATGTAAACGGAAGAACGGAGGCGTTTATCGCGCGCGTCGGAGGAATGGCAGACCGCGCAATCGCACCCGATCATCGGAACGCCCTGCGACGTTCCGGTGCCCAGAAAGGTGACCGTAAGTTGAGAGTTGAGTGTTGAGTGCTGATTGTTCAAGACTTCCAAGCGAACGAACTGATCTCTCAACTCTCAACTATCAACTCTCAACTTTTTCCCGATGCTTCTTCAACTCTTACGAATCAAAAATCTCGCCCTGGTTGAGGATTTGGAATGGGAAATTGCACCGGGGTTCACTGCCATTACCGGCGAAACCGGCGCCGGTAAATCTATCATCATCGGCGCGCTCCAGTTATTGCTCGGCGAGCGCGCTGACAAATCGCTTCTTCGCACCGGAGCGGAGACATGCACGGTGGAAGCAATTTTTCAGGGCGATGATTGCGCAAAATGGAATGCGCGTCTCGAGGAATCGGGAATTGAGGCGTGCGATGGCGATCTGATTTTGAAACGAAGTCTTTCGCTTTCGGGGACCAATCGTCAGTTCATCAACGGCTCGCCCACTACACTGGCGAATCTCAAAGAACTTGGTGACGATCTGGTTGATCTTCACGGGCCGCACGATCACCAATCGCTGCTTTCGCCCGATCGACAGCTAGATCTGCTCGATGCGTTCGCCGCGGCGAATGAGGAACGCCAGAAATTCCTGGGAATTTTCCGCGAATTGCGGGCGCTGGAGACGGAACATGTGGCGCTCAATACTGCGGAGACCGCACGTGAGCAGGAGCTCGATTTGTTGCGACATCAGGTAAACGAGATCAATTCCGCAAATTTGTCGGCCGAGGAAGAAACACAAATAGAGTTACGCTATCGGCTCGCCAGTAATAGCCGGCGATTGATCGAGCTTGCGTCCGCCGTGGTCACGAAGTTGTCGGAAGCCGATGATGCGATCCTGGCGCAGCTGGGTGAAACGCAAAAGTGGTTGCGCGAATTGGAAAAACTGGATCCGGCAATGGCGACGCAGACGAATGCGCATGAAAGCGCAGTCGTTGAGTTATCCGAGGTTGCGCGCGATCTAAGTCGTTATGCCGAGAATCTCGATCTTGATCCGGAGCAACTCGCCGCGCTGGAGCAGCGGGTCTCATTGTTCGAGTCTCTGAAACGAAAGTATGGAGCAACGATCGCCGACATCCTCGCTTTCGGCCAGCGCGCAGCCGAGCGAATACGCAAAATCGAAAGGCGCGATGAGGAGCTGCAGCGTCTGGCTAACGAGATTGCGACGCATACGAGCGAACTACGACGAACGGGAGATACACTCAGGAAATTACGCGCGAAAGCGGCGCCTAAGCTTTCGGAAATGGTTCGTCGCAATTTGCGCGATCTGGGTTTCAAGCAATCACAATTCCAGGCGAGCCTGAATGAAGCGCAAATTCCGCGTCCGTCCGGTTTCGATACGGTTGAGCTATTGTTTTCGCCTAACCCGGGTGAGCCACTGAAGCCGATGCGGGCAATCGCATCGAGTGGTGAAATTTCACGGCTGATGCTGGCGATCAAATCCGCCCTGGCTGCGCAGGATGAAGTGCCGTTGCTCGTATTTGACGAGATCGACGCTAACGTCGGCGGCGAAATTGCTCATGCTGTTGGCGCACGGATGCGTGAACTGGCAAAGCGGCATCAAGTGCTTTGCATCACGCATTTGCCGCCGGTGGCGGCGGCGGCAACGTCGCACTTCGTGGTCACAAAAGAAGTCAGAAGCGGTCGTACGTTCACCCAGCTCCGCGAGGTGACGGGCAAAGCCCGATGGGAAGAGATCGCCCGTATGCTTGGCGGCAAGAGCGAAGAGGCGATGAAACTGGCGGCGACCATGCTGGAGCGCCGGTAATTTCAGCCGAAAAAGATCAACGGGCAGGATGTCTGTGCTACGAGCCCGTTGTAACGATATAACTCTTTTACCCTTTCTAGCCGGCGAGCCGCCGCAGGCGCCCCTCATTTTTCCCTAGCCAGCCGCCCAGTAGTTTTTCTATCGTCACGGATCGAAATGATTCAGCGAGATTATCTCATCATCGGCGCCGGTATCGGCGGAGCATCGGCGTGCGAAGCCATTCGGAAACATGACAAGCGCGGCAGCGTGACCCTGGTCGGGTCAGAAGCGTACGCACCTTACAAGCGATGGCTCCTTTCAAAAAGTTTCCTGCGCGAAAAGACCGTCGTCCCGAAAAAATACAGCGAAGTGGATGAACGCTGGTACGCCGCGCACAAAATCGATGCGCGTTTCAACACTGCCGTCACACAGCTCAACATCGATCGTCGGGTGGCGGTACTGGGTAATGGGGAGAGCATCGAATTCAACAAAGCCTGTCTGGCAATGGGCAGCCGTCCCGGGCGACCGCCAGTGGCCGGTGTCGGCTTGGGCAATGTTATTTATCTCCGCACCATGCGCGACGGACTGGCTCTTCGGGAGATGGCAGAGCACGAAAAGACCGTGATGGTGGTGGGTGGCGGATTGCTCGCATGTGAGGTGGCGGCGAGCCTGCGGCAAATGAAAATGAAAGTGAGCCTGATGCATCGGCATGCCGCGCTTTTAAACCGTTATCTGGATCCGGATACGGCCGCATGGGTGACCGGCTATTTCGCAAAAAATGGGGTGACTCTGCTTTTGGGCGAAAGTTTGAATGGGTTCGAAGGCAAAACAGTTTTGCGAAATATCCAAACCAAGAGCGGCAACCGGGTGCCAGCGGGATTGGCGGTGGTGGCATGCGGCGCGGAGCCAAGTCTGGATTTGGTGCGCAACACCCCGTTGGCGGGCCCGCATGGTTCGCCGGTTAACGATTACCTTGAGACGGAAGAGAAAGGGATCTATGCCATCGGCGACCTGGCGTTTTATCCGGACCGTTTGATGGGCGGAATGCGACGCCAAACGCATTGGGAAAATTCGCGCGAGCAGGGCTTGGTGGCGGGCGCGAACATGACTGGCAAAAAACGCATCCGTTTTGAGCAGCTGCCCTATTTCTGGACCGAAATGTTCGATTTGCGACTCGATTTTGTGGGTGATTTCACCGTGCAGCCGACGCGGGTGGACTTTACTGGCACGCACGCGAAAAAGAAATTCACCGCGCGCTACTATCAAAGTGACAGATTACGAGGCATTTTGGTCTCGTCGGGAACAGAGAAACAAATTGATTCGGCCAAAAACGAGCTACGCCGAGCTTTGGGCAAATAAATTGCTAGTAATTATAAACAGGGCTCGGGTTCGGCGCGTGGTCTCGAAGAGTTCGAGAATCGCGATCCTACTCGAAAGGGTATGGGCATGAAGCGGGCTGATCTTGAAAAAAACCGCTCTATGCTGACAATTGGCTCGTTCGCTTTGGCTTGCATTACTATTTTCGGTTGCGTTTTGTGGGCGTGTGCGAAAGACATCGACCAGATAGACGGTTATGCTGCATCAGGACGACCTAAAGTGGATTGCGAAGACATCCACTGAACTCAACGCCGTTTTGCAGCAGATCGCTCGCTACGCCGATTTGGCGAAACGGCACAAAGGCGATCACGACTACATTGAGCAGCTCAATCAGCAGGTAGAAATAGCAAGTCAGTCGGCCCAGGCCTTGTTCAACCGCGTAACCTCAAAGATCCTCGAGAACACGTCAGGTAAAACGTTGCCGTCAAGTGAGACCAATACATCCGCGCCGGCGGTCGGTGACGCTCCTGACGTAATCGGCCCGAGCACACCAATCCCATCGCAGATTGCGATCCTGAATCCAGAGGGCGGGCGCGAACTAATTCTGATCATCGACGACGAACCGGAAATAGCGGAGTTCGCCTCTACCATTCTGGCGGAGGAAGGTTACAAAGTGATCGTCGCTCGGGACGGTTTTGAAGCGCTAAAAATCTTCCGGCAAATCTACGATCAAATCGGGCTGATCATCCTGGATTTCTTCCTGCCGGTAATGGACGGGGATGCTGTTTTCGAAGAATTGAAGGCTATCAATCCGCGGGTGAACGTGGTTTTGAGCAGCGGATTCGCTGAGCAAAACAAAATCGGAGCGATGCTAGCGCAGGGGCTCCGCGGGTTCATTCCCAAGCCATACACCCGGGAAAAGCTGCTCGAACAAGTGCGGACGACGATCGAGGCTTCCCACCGCCCGATTCAGTAAAAAGTATTTCGCGGCGGCCAAAGAGCCGATCGAGCAGTTCCTCGTGGCACTCCGCTCAGACCTTGGTGCAACATATTGGACGGCGAAGCCACAATTTCCTGGCATGGGTCCGAGCCGGGCTGACGTTTGACAGAACGGCCCATCCACCTTGGCGCCGACGAAGCGCTGCGGCCTCCCAAATCCCCTCGGGTGGCATTAATTTAGCTGTTCAAGCCCCGGAACCGGAACGGCATGGCTCGCATAGACGCTTTCTTTAAATTGATGGCGGAACAAAAGGCGTCCGACCTCCATCTTTCGACCAACAATCCGCCAATGCTGCGCATCAATGGCGACCTCATACGGGTCGATTATCCCGCGCTCAAAGACGAGGAGCTAAAAACCATGGTCTACGAGATCGCCCCGGAAGCGAAGATCAAACATTTCGAAGAAACTCTCGATGTAGACTTCGGCTATGAAGTCCCGGGGGTCGCCCGCTATCGCGCCAACTTTTTCCAGCAGAAATATGGAATTTCGGCCGTGTTTCGTCTCATCCCGTCGAAGGTGCTGACGGTCGACGATCTGGGTTTGCCGGCAGTTCTGAAAAAATTCCCACTGCTAAAGAAAGGCCTCATCCTGGTGACCGGCCCGACGGGCTCCGGCAAGTCTACTACGCTCGCTGCCATGATGGACTACGCCAATCTTCAGCGCCACGATCATATCATCACGGTGGAAGATCCGATCGAATTTGTGCATCGCAGCCAGAATTGCCTGGTACAACACCGCGAAGTTGGCGTTCATACTCGTTCCTTTGCCAACGCCCTCCGCGGAGCGCTCCGCGAAGATCCTGACATCCTGCTGGTGGGCGAAATGCGCGATTTGGAGACCATCGAGCTGGCCCTGACGGCGGCCGCTACGGGTCACCTCGTTTTCGGAACGCTTCACACTTCCAGCGCTTCCAAAGCTGTCGATCGTGTCATCGACGTTTTCCCGACCAATCAGCAAAACCAAATTCGCGCCACGTTGGCGGAATCGCTCAAGGGAGTCATCGCACAGAATCTTTTCAAGCGAATCGACAAACCAGGACGCGTTGCCGCCTTGGAGATTCTGGTGGTCGACGTGGCGATCGCAAACCTCGTGCGCGAAGCGAAAACCCACCAAATCCCCGGCATGATTCAAGTCGGAAAAAAGAAGGGCAACCAGCCGTTAGACGATGCGATTATCGACCACCTTCGCCATGCCCGCATTTCACCGGAGGAGGCGTACGAGAAATCCATCGATAAGAAAAAATTCCGGCAGTTCCTCAAAAATCCGCCGGACGATTGGACGGACGAATAAGCGATGCGACTGCCAGACCTCGACAGAATTCTTTCGGCGATGCTACATACGCATCCGGGAATTTCAGACCTGAACTTCTCGGTCGACCACCCGCTGCAAGTCGAAAGCTTTGGTGAGCTAAAACCTGCCCTGACCGATCCACCCATAGACCTCCTGACCGCCTATCAGACAGAGCAAATTGCGCTGGCGTTGATGCAGGGCGATCGGCGGTTGATGTATGATTATCTCAGCGTTGGCTCTTGCGACCTCAGTTATGCGTTGAACGATGAGGCGCGCTTTCGTGTTAACATTTTCCGGCAGCGTGGAAATTTTGCGATCGTTTTGCGCCGTCTTGAAGCCAGTGTTCCAACGTTGGAGACCCTTCAGCTTCCCGGCATTTTCCGAGAGATTGCCAAGGAAAAAACCGGGTTGGTTCTCCTAACCGGTGCGACCGGCAGCGGTAAAACCACTACCCTAGCTGCAATCCTCAACGAAATTAACGAAACGCAGGCGGTGCACGTTGTCACCTTGGAGGATCCGATTGAGTTCGTGCATCCCTGTCGTAAGGCCACATTTAATCAGCGCGAGCTCGGCCAGGATTTTAACAATTATCCCAACGGTCTGCGTGCGGCATTGCGGCAGGCGCCCAAAGTGATTCTCGTGGGTGAAATGCGCGATCGCGCCACCGTTGAAATCGCATTGATGGCGGCGGAGACCGGCCACCTTGTTCTGAGTACCCTGCACACGGTAGACGCCGGCCAATCAATCAATCGTATTCTCGGGTTTTTCACGCTTGGTGAAGAGGAACAACTGCGTGTTCGTATCTCCGACGTTCTGCGTTATGTCGTCAGCCAGCGCCTGGCACCTAAGGCGGGAGGTGGTCGCTACTTGCTCACCGAGATTATGGGGAACAATTTGCGAACCAAGGAAGCAGTCGCACTCGGTGAAGGTGAACACCGTAACTTCTATGAAATTATCGAGGCAAGCGCCCAGTACGGCTGGATGACTTTCGACCAATCGATTCTGAACGCCTATCAAAACGAGTTGATCACTGAAGACACTGCGCGTCTCTACGCCACCCGCAAAGGTACTGTCAGCCGTGGGATGGACCTCATCCAAAAGTCGCGCGGCGTGGACAGCGACATCGAGTCAGGTTTGCGCATGGATACTCCAACAAACGCTTTCCGCTAAGTTATGGACTGGGAACCAAATTCAACAGCATTTGAGGGTAGCGAGAGTACCGCGCTCGTCTGTGTTGACCACGAGCAATATCAGAAGCTCATTACGGCACAATTGGTTGACCTTAAGTACCAGCTGCACCTGGGACTTTACGAAGACGACGTCCTCTTGAAGCTCCGAACTTATTCTTACGAAGTAATTGTTGTGTATGAAAACTTCAAAGGCACAACGCTCGACACCAATCCAATTCTTCAAAAACTAGTTGGGGAACCGTCCGCGCAACGCCGCGAACAGTTTGTCGTCCTGCTCAGCCATCGCTATGCGACCAATGATTCTCTCTCTGCCTTTGTCCATAGCGTCGATCGAATCGTAAACATTGCCGACCTGGCGAATTTCAACGCCGTGCTCCGCCGCGGTATGACCGAACACCGGCAGATGTACCATTTTTTCCAATCGACGTTGAAGACGGTGCAGGCAATATAGGTCCGAGCCGGACTGGCGTTTCTGTTTAGCGCCAGCGGCGCGCTTTGAATTACAGCCTGGGGCAGCGACCCAGGATCTAGATCAAATCATGTCTTCCAGCGCTGAAGGCGCGACTCAACAATGCTGGAATCGTATGGAAACAAATCGCGCTTTCAGCACTTAAGTGTTGCATGGAACGAATTCCTGGGCGCTGCCCCCACGCTAGAATCGCGCCTTGCCTGCAGCGCTAGATACAGCCGAGTCATCCCGCAAGAGCGGGATTCCAGCGTGATGGGCCTTTGTCCGAGGTCTAATACTCCGGTGGCGAATAGGTATTAAACGTAACCACGTCCGCCGAACTTCGATTGCTGAATTTGTGGCGCGTTCCCGCGGGAATCATAATCACATCGCCTTCGTGCAATGTGATGGTCTCGTTCGCGATCTCACCTTCCACTTCTCCCTTCAGCACCAATAAGACTTGATCGCTATCCTTGTGACCTTCCGGTTCGCTCCCGGAGGATTTGCCAGGTTTTAATGTCATCATCGCCGTCTGCGTCCGCTTGCTCGTCTGCAGCACTTCAAACCAGTGAGTGGCATCGCGAATGTTCTTCACGTCCATAATTATTCCGCCGGCTCGAATCCTCCCCGCGGCGTGATCCCCTGTGCCAGTTCCACGTGAAAAGTCTGCTTCATTTTGCTTGGTCCAAAAGAAAGTTCGGCGGTGTAATCCCCACTCGACATTAACTTTTTCGGATCATCCCCACCGTATTTCGTCAGCACGTCTTCGGTTGGCCGCAAATCCCAATTTAACCGGGTGAATCCGGCAACTCCCGGCGACTTCAGGTTCGCCATCGGCGCGCCGCTCGCGTTTGTGATCGCGATCTTGATTTCATCACCGGTAAACTCTTTTACCCACACGGTGAAAAGCGCGCCTTCGGCCGGATTGGCCCCGCGATAAACACCTTTGCCATTCCATTCCGAAAATCCAGATGGCGAATAGGCTCCGTTAGCGGGTCGGACACTGAATAAATGCGCCGGTTTGCTCGCGATTTCCGGTGTCAGCTCGCGGAATGGTCGCGAGTCATCCAACACATAAATGCTGCGACCATGTGTTGCGATTACCAGATCGGATGTGCGCGGATGAATTTGCAAATCATCCACTCGCACCGGTGGCATGTCGCCGATCCGCACCCAGTGCGTTCCCTGATCAAATGATGCGAATAATCCGAAATGTGTTCCGGCATACAATAGCTTCGGATTCACAGGATCTTCACGGACTGTTTCAACAGGATCGTTCACTGGCAGATCGCCGGAAATATTCGTCCACGTTTTTCCGCCATCGGATGTGCGCGCGATCATCGGCCGATCATCACCCAGCCGATATGCGCTCGCGGCGACGTAAGCGACATTCGCATCCTGCGAGCCCGGTTCGATTCGAACAATCCATTGACCACGCAGTGGCTCCGGCAAGTTCGTTGTCAGCTCCGTCCATTTGCCGCCATCGTCTTGCGTGATCCAGAGCCGGCCGTCATCGGTTCCGGCCCACAAAGTTCCCGCGCGAATGGGCGATTCCGCCAATGAATAAACCACTCCATAGACTTCCGCGCCGCTGCCGACCACTCGTGTCTTGTCCGGCTCGTTACGCGACAAATCGGGACTGATGACTGTGTAATGCTCTGCCCGATCGGTGAACCGAAATACATGGTTGCCACCAAGGTAAAGCACGCCCGGTTTGTGCCGGCTCATGACCAGCGGCGAGGTCCAGTGAAAACGCAATGGTTCACGTCCTTCCGATGTTGACGGTCTTAAGATGCGCAGCTCACCCGTGCGCATGTTGAAGCGGTGCACGACACCTTCCTGATTGTCGCCGTAAAGCGTATCGCGGTCAGCCGGGTCGAATAAAACGTAAAATCCGTCGGCGCCGGTGAACGGCGTCCAATCACAATTGCGAATACCTTCCTTGCTGTGGACCGCACTCGGACCAACCCAGTTGCTATTATCCTGCAAACCACCTGCGATCCGGTAAATCGGCTGTGAGTCGTCTAACGAAATGCGGTAAAATTCGCCCGCGGGAATCCGGTTCAAATGCTCCCAGCCTTTGCCACCAGCGTAACTTTGGAAAACGCCGCCGTCGTTCCCAATAATCAAACGCAACGAGATCGGCGGCTTTGGTGGTTTCGGTGCCTGGCCCGCTTCCGCTTTTGGCGGTTTCGGTGGCGGTGCACTTCCATTTTGAATGGCGAGTGCGTGCATGTCCGGATGTAACTTCTCCGATAAATCTTCGCGGAACGTTTTCCCGCCGTCGTCAGAAGCGAAGAGCGCAAATCCGAGAAGATAGACTCGCTGATCGTTCGCGGGATCGATCCGAATCTGGCTGAAATAAAACGGTCGCGGATCCAGATCACTGGTGCGTTTCCAAGTCTCACCGCCGTCCTCGGACCGAAAAACGCCGCCGCGTTTGCTGTGAATGTCGGTGAAATCATTCGATCCGCCTTCGTCGCTCTGGACCACCGCCATCACGATCCTGGGATTCGTCGGCGCAACCGCGAGCCCGATCTTTCCCGTCAATGTCGGCAAACCATTGCTGCATTTTTTCCAACTGGCGCCGCCATTTGTGCTCTTGAAAATCCCGCCCACGTCTTCGCCGTTTGTTGCGGAGGTGCCGTAAGCGAAACTCCACGGCGTCCGGCGTCGCCCATAAAGAGCCGCGTAAATTATTTCCGGGTTATCCGGCACCATCGCCACATCAACGCAGCCTACGCGTGCCGCCTGTGATGCTGGCGCAACCAATACAGCTTTCCATGATTTTCCGGCGTCGGTCGTCTTAAACAATCCCCGATCTCCGCCGTCGGCCCAAACGTTACCGAGTGCCGCCACATACGCAGTCTCAGGATTTTTCGGGTGCACGATCACGCGGCCAATCGCACGACTGCCGTCCAAGCCAACGTGCTGCCATGTGCTTCCACCATCACTGGAACGGTAAACGCCATTCCCCCACTCCGCCGAGTTACGGTCAGTTGGTTCTCCGGTCCCAGCCCACACGATATCGCTATCGCTCGGCGCGATCGCGACTGCGCCTATCGATTGCACCGGTTGCTTGTCGAACACAGCATCAAACGTCACACCGTTATCTCCGGTTTTGAACAACCCGCCAGTCGAAAGTCCTACGAAAAAGATCGCGGGATTGCGCGGATCAATCGCAATGTCGCTCACGCGACCGCCCATCGCCGCCGGCCCAATCGACCGCGCCTTGAAATTCTTAAAGAGAATGTCGGTCAATTTTGGCGGTGTTGACTCCGACACCGGCGAGGCACCGGCTAGTGAAGTCGGCGAACTTTCCGGTGACGCCGCGGGAGAAACCGTGGCTGTCGCTGCGCCCGCTCGCGCACCGGCAAGAGCAGGCGACGATGTCTGGGCTTCCAGAACGGCGGCGCACCCCAAACTAATCAGGAGAATGACGATTGATTTCATGGACAGGATTATTCAGGATTAAGAATTTAAGAAACAAGCTTCTCACCTAATCCTGTAAATCGTGTCTGTCTTTCCCTTTTTAGCGCAAACGCGGATCGAGACTGAAGCTGCCCTGATCCTTAATTTTGATTTTGCCGAAATCGCGATGTTTCGGATTGAGAAGAAACGTTCTTTCTTGCGCAACAATCACGCTTGGGACGGCCAAAACAGCAGAGCGGCCGGATTGGATCCATTCGTCGCCAATTTTCTTTGAAATCGCGCCCGGCGGCTGCGAGTTCCACCCTTTTGGCAATTTCTTGACCTCCATCGTCGCCATGATGGCATCGTCCCAACTGGCGCGAAAAACCCGGAACTTATCGCGCATGGTGACCGGTTGGGTATGGACGAGGATTTCCAGCGCTGCGAGCGAGATATGCTCGCTGCAATAAACCATCCGCGCCCCCGCCGAATTCCATCGGCCTTCGAAAATTCGCGCGCCTTCGCCCGAGAACGCCGAGGCAGCGTGTTTCTCCTTAACAATGCGCCAGCCGACGATTTCGGCCATCAGGAATAGACGCTGTACTCAATCCGACCCAGGAGGTTTTCGACCTCCCGCGCCCCGACTTCGGTGCGAGCGAAGTCCAATGGCACGGCTTTGCCAAGGCCGGGCTGTTTGGTTGTCATCCAGGTTCGCGCACTCTCGACATCGCCAAAAACGTCTTCCGCCTTTTTCAGCAGTCGCTGATAACGCATCAGTCGTTCCGATTCGTCCTGGTCGATCTTGCCCTGAATCTTCCGGCGATGCAGGGTGGCGCGCGACATCCCGAGGACGGTCGCCATCGTCGCAAGCGGGAGATCCAATGCCTTTTGCAGGCTTGTAACCGCCCGAAAACTCAGTCCCGCCTGCATTTTCTCGATCTGTTGCCGCACTGTAGGGATCGCGGCACTGTGCTTCAAAGCTGTTGTTTTCATCGTCTTCTCATCTGAGACATATTACTGTATCAATTGAGAACTTGCAACCGTTTTAAACCGCCGGATTACATAGAGCGGCAAGGCCGCAACTAGGGCTTCGTATCTTACCCGTTCAATAGAATCTTTCCGATAGATTTTACGTCGAGCGCCGGTTCATGAACGTGCCCGATCAGGGAGGCGGTTCGTCCGCCACGTTGCGCAGTGGCCCGAGCGTGGCGGCAAAAATGGCAGAGCAACCTTCTGCGTTGGCTTGTACGGCGAGAGCGAAGCGTTCAAGCGTGCGGTACCTCTGGGCGAGGGGGTTGCGAGAGATTCTGAATTGATGTTTTCGGGCCGCCTCTTCCCACCTTCTAAATCACAATTTCCAAACTCGACAAGATAGCGATTTGAACCCTGCTCGCCCGCAAATATCAAATATTAAGATTTGACCCCGTCTGGCCTTGCAGGACCGGCGCCGGCGCTGACGCGCCGGCATCCGGCATTGGCCGCAACAAATTTGCGCTACCGGAGTATGGGCGGAGATAATATACCCGTCCGCCACGGGGATTTGCTGCAAAATTTGCTGCATCGCTGCCGTCTTCAGAGGTGTGGCTGGGGGCGGAATCGAACCGCCGACACGAGGATTTTCAGTCCTCTGCTCTGCCAACTGAGCTACCCAGCCGTTGCGCGCGATTGGAGCGCGGGCGATCACTATGCCGCAATCCCTTTTTTGGGCAAGGCTTCTTGT
>JBKPMO010000170.1:0-12924 GCA_046732175.1 Verrucomicrobiota bacterium | reverse complement strand
AAAGAAGTTGATAGGCCATCTGCGCCGCCAGGCCGGTGGTGGTGTCCGTCGCCGTCTCCCAAACCATCCGTCGCGCCGTGCGTCCAATCAGCCGCAGCATCTTCATGGCGTCGCAAGTGTACTTTGCCCTGCGCAATTATCCATTAAACTCCCGCGCCGTCTTCGGTCGTGAAAAAAATCCTCATTCTTACCGCTGGATTCGGCGAGGGCCATAACAGCGCCGCTCGCGGAATCCGCGACGCTCTCGCGCAAATCTCGCCCGAGTCGTCGGTCGAATGCCGAGATCTTTTCGCGGAAGCGTTCGGGCCAATCAACGAGCTTGTCCGGCGCATGTACGTCTTCACGATCAATCGCGCGCCGCACATTTGGTCTGACATTTATTCCTGGATCGATCACTACTCTGATTTTCAGCATGGGCTTCGCTGGTTTTCCCGCGCCCGCAACCGGCTGGCGCAAATTATCGAGCACAATCGCCCCGATATAATCGTTTCGGTCTTTATGCCGTATGCACATTTTCTCGATGAGCTGTATGGACCGGCGGATGGCTCCAACCCCAGACGCATCGTCTGCATTACCGACTCGATCACGATCAATTCGATCTGGTATCGTTGCTCGGCCGATTATTTCCTTCTCGCGAACGAGCAAACTGCGGATGTTGTCGCCAACGCCGGTGTCGATCGCGCTTTGCTACGCGTCTTTGGCTTTCCGGTCAGTCCACGTTTTGCCGCGCTCCCAGAGCGTCCTTCCGGTCCGGCGTGGCGAATTCTACAGATGATTAACGCGGGCCAAGGTTTGGCTGTCGACCTCACGCCTTGGCTGGCCAGAATTCCGAACACTCAACTCACGGTCACAGTCGGCCGCGACGAAAAGGTGCGACACAAGATCGAATCGATTCGCGATGCTTCGACGCAAAAATTTACCATCATAGGCTGGACCACGGAATTACCGCAGTTGCTCGCTTCGCATCACATTCTCGTTACCAAAGCCGGTGGGGCGACGGTCCAGGAAGCGATCGCTGCCCGCTGCCCAATGATCATTAACCAAATTGTGCCCGGTCAGGAGGAGGGAAACGCGCAACTCATTACCCAAACCAATTCCGGCGCGATCGCCTTCAGCAATGATGCAGTGATGGCAACGCTGAGGCGAGTGTTTGCTGAGGGCGGTGAGTTACTGCACGAATGGAGCGCAAACATCGCCAAAATCAGCCGGCCTGCCGCTTCCCTCGAGATCGCAAAATTTTTGCTGGAGCTTTAATTACTGGTCATCCCGACCGAAGCGCAGCGAAGTCGAGGGATCCCGCGAAGTTACCGTCAAGCTTCCGCAGCGTGATTCCTCGACTCCGCTCGGAATGACAGACTACCTGCAACATAGGTCTGCAAAACTTCCAACTCCGGCGAGAGTACAACTAAATCCGCATCCTTCCCAACCGCGATTTCACCCTTGTCGGCGAGACCAGCCTCGCGCGCGGGATTCAGTGACGCCATCGCGATCACCTCAGGCAAAGGCACCGCCGCCTCCCGCATCATCGTTCGCACCACATCGATCAGGCGCGACGCGCTCCCGGCAAGAACAGGTTCGTCGGCGAGAAAACAGACGCCGTCTTTTGCAACGCAGTTTCTCCCGCCGAGTTGGAACACAGTCCCATCTGCCAGGCCGGCACCGGCCGTCGCATCAGTGACGAGACAAATTCCGCCGGCTCCCTTCGTGCAGTAGAGCAGTTTCATTAGCGCGGCTGAAACGTGGTGTTCTTCCGCGATCAACTCACAGCAAACTTTCGGTTCGCTCAAAGCGACCTCGAGCAAACCGGAAATCCGTTTTGTTCCGCGTCGCCGGGCCGATGACATGCAGTTAAACGTATGCGTCACGCTCCGCATTCCGTTTTCCAAAGCAGCGCGCGCTTCTTCTTCCCAGGCATTGGAGTGGCCGCCGCTGACGACGATCCCGGCCTCGAAAAGGTCTTTCATCGCAATCATGGCTCCTTTTATTTCCGGCGCGATGGTGACCCGCTTGATCACATCGCGATGTTCGAGCAGACAGCTAATCAATTCCGCGTTCGCTTCGCAAATGAACTCGAGATTCTGCGCGCCGGCGCGATCTCGCGAGATAAACGGCCCTTCCACATGTGCGCCTGCGATTTCAGGAATTCGATCCCGAAGTTTCCCGATTTGTGTCAGAGCAAGAAGGATATCGGGGAACGGTGCCGTTGCCGTCGTTAGTAACAGCGAAGTTGTCCCGCCACTCGCGTGGTAATCGCAAATGGCGCGAAATGCCTCCGCCGTTGCCTCCATCGCATCATGGCCGTTGCCGCCGTGCACATGCAGATCGATAAAGCCCGCCGCCAGAAAATTTCCGTGCAAGTCAATGGCATCGTTTGCCTCGGTTACTGGCGCGCCGATCTCCACAACTTTTCCCGCATGCACCCTGACCGCCAAATCCTCTCGGATCGTATCTGGAAAAATGACGCGCGCGTTGGTGAAAATCATAGCAGTATCATTCCGAGCGAAATCGAGGAATTCCGTTATGCAAGCTAAAGCGTTGTAGCGGCGCTTGTGCCAAGCGCCGAATCAAAAATTCAGGCGTTTGGCACAGACGCCTCTACAACGAATCGGGATGAGTGGTTCCCCCTTCGCCCAGTTGCCTTTCCCATCGAGAACGCGCATCATTTTCTTCTTCATGGATTACGATGTGGCAATCGTCGGTGGCTCGTTTTCCGGCGCCGCGACCGCGCTGGTGCTGAAACGTCGCCGGCCTGACGCGCGCGTGCTTATCATCGAAAAAACATCGGAGTTCGATCGCAAGGTCGGCGAGTCCACCACCGAGGTCAGCAGTTGCTACATGACACGTATTCTCGGCCTGACCCATCATCTTGGACATCATCATCTCCCAAAACAGGGATTGCGATTGTGGTGTTCGCGCGATCCCAATCAATCTTTTGATGATTGCGTGGAACTCGGCGCGCGTTACGGAGCCCGGCTCGCTGGTTTTCAAGTCGATCGTGCGACTCTCGATACCCATCTGCTCGAACAGGCGGTCCGGGCAGGCTGTGAATTAATGCGGCCTGCGAAAGTCACGACGCTGGAATTGCAGGACGGCGGCGAACAACTTGTCACTCTGGATTTTCAACAGCAACAGCGAACGATTCGCGCACGTTGGATTGTGGACGCGAGCGGGCGCGCCGCCATGATTGCGCGCAAGCTCGGACATTTTCGCCCGAATTTGGATCATCCGATCAACGCCGTGTGGGCACGGTTTAGCGGCGTGAAAGAATGGGACAGCTACGAATGGCGCGAAAAATTTCCGGAGATGGCGAACGCGTGTCGCACGAGTCGGGAATGGGCCACCAATCATCTTTTGGGATATGGCTGGTGGTGCTGGATCATCCCGCTGCGCGGTGGAGATGTCAGCGCCGGCCTTGTTTATGATAGCCGGATTTTCGAGCTACCGACAGGCGCGAATTTGGCGCAGCGCTTGCATAATCATCTCATCTCGCATCCGGTGGGCCGCGCGATCTTTGCCGAGGCGCAGGCAATCGAGGGCGATGTGCACGCGTTTTCAGCGTTGCCGTATTGGAGCGAAAAAGTTTGCAGCGATGGTTGGGCCGCGGTTGGCGATGCCACCGGATTCATCGATCCGCTCTACAGTCCGGGGCTCGATTTCTGTTCGTTTACCAGCTATTTCGTGGCCAACCTGCTGGCGCGGAGTCTGGCAGGCGAAGAGGTGAGCGCGCTGCTCGAGTACTACAACACGCAATATCCCGCGACTTATCGGAGATGGTTCGAAGCCCTTTATCAGGACAAATATTTTTTCATGGGCGAAGCCGACCTGATGGCAGCAGCGTTGCTACTCGATGTCGCCAGTTATTATGTTGGTCTGGTTCGTCACGTTTATCGTGATCCCGAATGCGCCTTCGCTCGCTTCCCGTTTGAGGGAAGGCTGGGACGCATCGCCGCAGCCGTCATGAGATTTTATCAGCAACGTCTTGTCGCTCTGGCCAAAAAGCGCGCCGCGGCCGGGCGCCTCGGCGAGATAAATTCCGGCTGGCGCGAACTCTACGATGGCTTCGTTCCCGATTTTCGTTTGCGCAAGCAATTTGCTCAGGGCCTGCGACGTTGGTGGAGCGCCGAATTAAAAAACCTCACGCTTTCGGCCCGCCCCGTTGCCGCCACCACCACCGCCGCGACCGCGCAGCCCTCCGAAGCGTAACAAACAATCAGAAGAGCGAGCCGAACCAGCACGTTTTGCTAAATGCATTCCTCGACTTCGCTTTTGATGACGGCGAAGATTCGCCGCGATGCTGGCGTATTTCGTCGATAATTTCGATCCATTTATTTTCCGACTTTGGGACAGCGTCGGTCCGCGTTGGTATGGATTCGCCTATGTGCTGGCGTTTGTTTCCGCCTATTTCGTGGTGCGCTGGCTATCGAAGCGCGGGTATTGCGACCTGCCGCCCGAACGAGTGAGCGATTTCATAACCTGGACTGCGCTCTTTGGAGTGCTGATCGGCGGTCGGCTTGGCTACGTCCTTTTTTATAGACCAGAAATGTTGCACGATCCGCTTTCGATCCTTCGGGTTTGGGAAGGCGGCATGGCCAGCCATGGCGGCATGATTGGTATTCTCGCGCTCAGTTTTTATTACGCGCGAAAGCACAAGCTTCCGTGGACCAATCTGGGCGATGCACTTGTTGTCGCAGCGCCGATCGGATTGTTCTTTGGCCGGTGCGCAAATTTCATCAATGGCGAACTCTATGGACGACCGACCAATGTTTCGTGGGCGATGCAGTTCCCAAAAGAACTTCTCGAAAATTCGCTCGAAAGGGAGCGCGCGGTTGCGGCCGCGCAGAAAATTGACCCTGGCCTGATCGATCCCGACACGATCATCCAGGCCGCGCGTCATAATTCGCAGGTAAATGACCTGCTTCAGGGTATCCTGGCGCCGCGTCACCCCTCACAACTTTACGAAGGGTTTTTCGAAGGGATCGTTCTTTTCGCAATCGTCTGGTTCGTCCGCACGCGAATGCGCCAACCAAATGGCGTCCTCACCGGATTATTTTTTGTTTTCTACGCGATCTTTCGGGTCGTCTGCGAAAATTTTCGCGAACCGGACGCGCCACTGGTCGGCGCCTTCACCCGCGGACAATTCTTTTCCTTTTTCCTGCTTGCGATCGGAATTGCATTTGTCGCTGCCGCAAACATGCACCCGACATTTCCGAGAAAAATGACGAAGTGAAATCCGAGTGCTCAAATAAGCTCGCCCGACGAAGCCTTCGCCATTCGGATTTCGTCATTCCTTCGTCATCCGTCACTCGTCATTTGCCGCAACTCCCGCTTTCGTTTTTTGAGAATTGGCATTAATAGTCTGCCCGGGTGAAGCAGAGATGTTCGTGTTAGCCACTGGCGGTTTGCTTTTTGCTTTCGAACACGCAACCATTGCCGGCAAAATCGTTCTCCTCACCCTTGCGATCGGCTCGATTTTCAGCTGGTCGGTCATGATCACAAAAATGCGCGTGATCCGGTTCGCGCGAAAACAGACACTGCGTTTTCTGGAAGCATTTCGTCAGGACCGACAGCCCTTGCGTTTGTACGAACGGAACGCGCACTTTACGGGCGCTCCCATTTTCAATGTTTACCGCGCCGGCTGCGAGGAACTTGCGTTCCATTTGCTCGGTTCCGCGGAAGTCGATGAAACGTTCCGGGCCCGTCTCGGCGTTGCCGACAAAATTTCGCCGGCGCAAATGAATGCGGTGCGCGCGGCGATGGAGCGAGCTGTCGGGGAAACCGCGCTCGAACTCGAATCGCAGATGATCCTGCTTGCGACCGCGGTCAGTGGAGCACCGTTCCTCGGGTTGCTCGGGACGGTCTGGGGTGTGATGGATACGTTCACCGACGTGGCGGTGGCAGGATCGCCTAACCTGACGACGATGGCTCCTGGCGTTTCGGGCGCACTCATCACCACCGTCACGGCTCTGTGTGTCGCGATTCCAGCAATGTTCGGTTACAATTTTTTGGTCACGAGCATTCGCGGAATGATCGTGCAGATGGATAATTTCGCGGCTGAACTCGCCTCCGAGTTCGAGCACAAATACGTCGAGCACAACTCCCGCGTGGCGGAGTTGGTGCGATGAAGCGCTACTCCAACCGCAGCAACTTTTCGACCCTGAGCGAAATCAACGTCACGCCGTTGTTGGATCTCGCCTTCGTGCTCCTGATTATTTTCATGATCACAACACCGTTGCTCGAAAACAGTATGAACCTTGTTATTCCCTCGAGCAGCGCGGCTAATCCGCCCGTAAGCAAGACGCAGGTCCAGACGATTTCGATCGATCGCGCCGAGACGATCAGAATCAACGATGAAATCGTGGACGCCGAGTCATTAACCGCACGATTGCTGGAGCTGAAACGGACGAATCCTGAGATTGCCATCGTCATTCGTCCTGATCGCGAGCTACCAGTGCAGAAATTGGTAACGCTGATGGAGTCGTTACAACGCGCCCAGATTACGAAGGTCGGCATCGCAACCAAAGCCGAAGCGAAGTAAAAATGCGCCGCGACGCACGGTTCTGGCGGTACGTCGTCCTGATAACCCTCGTTCACGTTATGGCTTTGATCCCGCTCTTGCGCTGGGCTGGCGCATCGAAAATTGAGAGCGCCCCGGAGATTACATGGTTGAACACTGACAAGGACATGAGCGTCTCGGTTGATTCGCCGAAACCGGAAGAAACGCCAACATCGGAAAAGCCCGCTGCGCCGGAAGAAAATCAATCAGTGCCTGCGCCGGCGAAAAGCGAAATTGAACTTCCGACCGCTACCCCTCATCCGACTCCGTCGGCGAGCGTGACCCCAAAGCCATCGCCAAAAGCTTCGCCCAAACCCAGCCCGAAGAAAAAGTCGTCGGCGAAGCCGACTGCCACGCCGGAGAAAAAGAAATCGAAGCCTCAGGCGACACCCGCAAAAGAGAAGGAAAATACCAAGAAGGCAGTGGCAAAAAAGGGCGATGCTAAAAAATCTGAAAAGAAATCGGGCGAAACAACTGCAAAAAATGGAGGCGCCGCGGGTGGCGGGACGCAGGCGAACGCCAGTTCCTCTTCAGCGAACACCGGTTGGTACGGTAACATGTTGCACGACCGTTTTTATCGCGAATGGGCACAGCCAACTACCGTGGTTGTGAGCGGCGCAAAGCTTTCTGCCCTGGCAAGAATCCGAATCGAAAAAGACGGTCGCATTTCCGATTTCAAAATTGTGCGGCCGTCCGGAAACGTTGTAGTCGATGAATCAATTGCGGCTGTTGGCAGGAAAGTCACACGGGTCGATGCTCTGCCGGGCGGAGTCGGGAACGGCGGGCATTACGATGTGAACATCAACTTCGCGTTGAACTCGAAATAGGGTCATCCCGAGCGCAGTCGAGGGATCCCGAGGAAATTACCTTTAAGCTCACGCAACGGGATCTCTCGGCTTCGCTCGGAACACCAGCCGCGGCCGACG
This sequence comes from Verrucomicrobiota bacterium, assembly GCA_046732175.1. Taxonomy (GTDB): domain Bacteria; phylum Verrucomicrobiota; class Verrucomicrobiia; order Chthoniobacterales; family UBA10450; genus AV69. The sequence goes on along the minus strand of JBKPMO010000170.1, from coordinate 5,445 downwards.
ACCACGGCTACAGTAGCGCGATGGCCCGGCCCTCTCGGTGCGCCACCTGGCCGATTGTACATTGTCTGGGAGCTTTGTCTTTCCGCCATCTAACGATTCTTGTGCCATGACGAAAACGGTCACCGGTGAAATGGTCGTACGTTACTTCGACCACAATTTTTGGATCGACCGGTTCCCATTCGCCACTCCTTTCTGTGCTCCACCGACTCGGACCGCCTGGAGCATTTCCGGTGAAACCCGGCGATTTACGCAACGCTTTAAATTTCTTTGTCAAAGCGCGTTTGTCCGTGGTCTTGAATGCAGACGTAAATCCGACGTGATGCAACAAGCCGGCATCGTCATAGAGACCCAGCAAGAGTGATCCGATTAACTTCGATCCGCTGGCGTAACGGAATCCGCCGACCACGCAATCGGCCGTGCGGATATTTTTAACTTTTACCATCTCAGTGCGTTCACCCGAGGCGTAAGCGGCATCGAGACGCTTGCCGATAATGCCATCAAGATTGCCACCAACTTTCTCAAACCATTTTTTCGCCTGAGCCAAGGACGTTGTCGCAGGCGAAAGTTTGATTGCGCGAGCTGATTTAAAATTTTTGGCGGCGAATTTCCCCAAGGCAATCCGACGTTCCCGCAGCGGAACTTTGAGGAGCGATTTGCCGGCGTTGTTCTCCAGTAAATCAAAAACGATGAATGTCGCTGGATGCGCTGCCGCCAATTTCTGGACCCGACTGGCGGCGGGATGAAGCCGGAGTTGCAGTTCGTCAAAGGAAAATCGCCCGGCTACAGCGATGACGAGCTCGCCATCGAAGACAAATCTTTTTGCGGGCAACTGCAATAATGCGGCTGCGATGTCTGGAAAATAACGCGCCAGAGGCCGGCCGGATTTTGATTGCAGATAAACTTCCCTTTCCAGGCGAAACGCGAGGCAGCGAAAGCCGTCAAATTTTGGTTCATACTGCCAGCCATTGCCAGTCGGAATTGCATCGACCGAGCGCGCCTCCATTGGAGCAAGCGGCGGCTTGATTGATGTCATTCTGAGCGAAGTCGAAGAATCCCGTGGAAGTTACCTTAAAGCTTTCGCGACGGGATCTCTCGGTCCGAGCCGGACAGGCGGATTTGCTCGGGATGACGCTGTGTACCGTCGCGGCGTCAGTTTCGGCGGTCGTTTGCCGCTGCGTACAGCGCCGACCACCGAAATATAAGGCAGTTCAGTATTATCGACCGCACAACGCAAGAGTAATCCCCCGCGGCTCATGTCCCCGCGCCCAACAAAATCGGCTGGAAAAAGCAAGCGATGCTGAAAATTTTCGAGCAAAACGTCGACGTATTTGCCGGTAGCGATGCTGCCGAGCAAAACAACTTCGCATTCGGCGCTCAATTTTTTTGCCAGCCGACGGGCATCGCGCGCCAGCGGTTCGCGGTAGCGCGGGTCATCTTCGTGAATATCGACTCCAGCGAATTCTCGGAGATCGCGCAGACTTATTTTCGTGGCGGCATCAACCAAGCCGCGTGTTGGGGTAATGACCTGGACACCGGAAATTCCGTTGGCGGTGCGGGCGAAGGCATTCGCGTAGGCAAGTTTGCCGCGAAAATAAAGCCCGCTCAGAAACGCGAATACCTCGCCGAGGGTCGCGCGCTCGCGGCTGCGCAATCGCCGGGCCAGATCGAAGTCCGCACGTTCGCCTAAAATCATGCGGGCGCGCTCACCACCAGCGTAGGCAGGCGAAAGCAAAAAAACGCGATTGCGGAACGCAGTCCTCATTGCAGTCCATCAAAAAGATCCGCGACACGCGCGTCCGTCAACCGCGCTTCGGTTGCGACTACCTCGTCCAATTCTAAATTATAATATGGCAGACGATAGATATAGTACTGCGCTGGATTTCTTACTCGCACCCGAAACACCGGAACGCAGCGGTTTGTCGGGATCATCGACCGCGGCTCAAGGCGATATCGCTTTGCTGGACGAATACTCGCGCACCATTGTCAGCGCGGTCGACCGAGTCGCGCCTTCCGTGGTAAACATTGAGTCGCGCGCAGAGCAAACCCGCGGCGGCAGCGGTTCAGGATTCATCATCGCACCAGATGGTTTTATTCTGACCAATAGCCACGTCGTGCATGGTGCAGGCGAAATCGTGGTCAATATTTCCAATGGTCGGGAATTTCCCGCTCAATTGGTCGGCGACGATCCAGACACTGATCTCGCGGTTATTCGCATCGATGCTCCGCAGCTTTCACATGTCCGACTGGCCGACTCGGAAACGTTGCGTGTCGGTCAAATTGCCATCGCCATCGGTAATCCGCTTGGGTTTCAGACAAGCGTCACCGCGGGCGTGATCAGTGCGCTCGGCCGCTCCATGCACGCGCAGTCGGGCCGTTTAATCGACAATATTATCCAAACCGACGCAGCGTTGAATCCGGGGAACTCCGGCGGCCCACTCGCGAATTCCGCCGGCGAAGTGATAGGGGTTAACACGGCGATGATTCGGCCGGCGCAGGGAATCTGTTTCGCGATTGCGAGTAACACCGCGAAATTTGTGACCGCGTGGCTGATCAAGGAGGGACGCATTCGACGTGGCTATATCGGGGTCGCAGGCCAGACGGCGCCGCTGCATCGGCGCGTCGCGCGATTCTATGATCTGGCAAAGGAGAGGGGTGTGCTGGTTGTTTCCATCGACAAGGGAAGTCCGGCAGATCACGCGCGGATCCGCCCGAATGATGTGATTGTCGCTTTTAACGACGAAGTGATTGCGAGCGTGCACGATTTGCACAAAAAACTGGTCGGCGATCAGATCGGCAAGCCTTGCAAGCTCACGATTGTTCGGCACACAGAACAACTAACGATCTACGTAACGCCGGCGGAAATGCCGGCATTAGTGTCGCGCTGAATTCCGGAGCTTCCGCTCGTCCTAGACGCGGTCCGAGCCGGGACAGGTGTTAACGCGCGTCCCTCCGCTTCCCGGCGAACTTGTTTTTGATTGGCGCCTGACGCACGCTCGATCTTGTGAAGATTCTCGTTGTCGGTAGCGGCGGCCGCGAACACGCACTGGCGTGGAAATTGGCGGACTCGCCTCAGGTCGATCGCATTTTTTGCGCACCTGGAAACGCCGGCACTGAAGAAATCGGCGAGAACGTTTCGATCCCGGCGAGTGAACTGTCGAAGCTCGCGTGTTTCGCGAAAGAGAACCGAATTGATCTCACTGTGATCGGTCCTGACGACGCGCTCGCCGTCGGGATGGTGGACTTGTTCGAAGCGGAAGGATTGCGCGTTTTCGGTCCGAACCAGAAAGCGGCGCAACTGGAAGCATCGAAGATCTTCGCCAAGGAATTGATGAGTGCCGAAAAGATTCCGACAGCGCTGGCGCGCACCTTTTCGTCGAGTAAGCAGGCATTGGATTATTGCGGCGAACTCACGCTCCCGGTCGTAATCAAGGCGGACGGGTTGGCGCTGGGTAAAGGAGTGATCATTGCGCAAAATCGGGAGAATGCCCGGCAGGCAATTCAAGCGATGATGGAAGAGCACGTTTTCGGCGAGGCTGGCCGGCGCATTATTATCGAGGAATGTTTGCGCGGAAGTGAATGTTCCGTGCATGCGTTGGTCAGCGGAGAATCTTTTCGCATGCTCGCGACTGCGCGTGACCACAAGCGTGCACTCGATGGCGACGAAGGTCCGAACACCGGCGGCATGGGTGCGGTTAGTCCGGCCGACAATTGGAATACGGAACGGGAACGGGAATTCGCCGATTCGATCATGCAACCATTACTTCACGGTCTAACGAGAAATGGACGGACGTTCCGTGGCCTGCTCTTTCCCGGCTTGATGATCACCCACGACGGATTGCGCGTGCTCGAATTCAACTGCCGCTTCGGTGATCCCGAAACGCAGGCCATTTTGCCGCGACTAAAATCAGATCTGGTGTCCTTATTGATGGCAACGATCGAAGGTAGGTTGGAAGACGTTACCATTGAATTCGATTCGCGGACGGCAGTCACTGTCATTCTTGCTTCCGGCGGCTATCCCGGGAAATACGACACCGGAAAACCAATCGAGGGGCTGGAAGACGCCGCCCGTTTGCCAGAGGTGCGGATTTTTCAGGCCGGAACGAAACGGCAGGACGGAAAGACTCTGACCTCGGGCGGCCGGGTCCTCGCGATCACGGCCCTGGGTAAGTCGGTCACTGAAGCACGCGAACGCGCGTATGGCGCGATCAGGCAGATTCATTTCGAAGGCTGCCATTTCCGCCGCGATATTGCCCTGCGCCCTGCCCACGCATAGACTCTGCGCCCGTGGGGCACTGGAACCTGTTCCGGCCAAGTGCGGTTCGAATGAAAATAGAAATAATCGTAGCGGGTGCCCTGATGGGCAGCATTGCCTCAGGGATTTCTGCGCAAACGCCAAGTCCATCGGCCGGACCGAGCGCGTCGGCTGAGCCAAAAGTCACCGTCGATTCCCTCGCCCCGGCGGAAATGGAAGAAACGATTCGCACCCTGAAATCGAATTTCGTGGATCCGAACGCGCTCAAGGACCAGGAAATCAATCGTGCGACGCTGGAAGGCCTGCTGACACGTTTGCATGGCGGCGCAATGTTATTGCCCGGCAAAACAACCAACGCCGAACCATCGGCGGCCTTTTACAGTGAAGTGCTGGGAAATCACATCGGGTACGTGCGAATCGGAGCGCTTAGTCCCGACAATTTGGGCGCCCTGGACAAGGCACTGACGGATTTCGCGGCGAAAAAAATCGATGCCATGGTGATCGATTTGCGCGCGACGAGTTCGAGCGATTTCAATCTTGCCGCGGAGATGACAAAGCGTTTTGTGCCGAAGGGCAAAACCCTGTGGACACTGCGCAAAACCGCGGCGCATCAGGACCGCGCTTTCACCAATGATCGCGATCCGGTTTTTCAGGGAACGACCATGGTGCTGCTAGACGGCGAGACTTCGGGACCCGCAGAAGCGATGGCGGCAGCGTTGAAAGCGCACGACAAGGTATTGCTGATTGGACAGCCCAGTGCCGGACGGGCTGTCGAGTATTCGGATTTTCCGCTGACGAGTGGGAAAATACTTCGTGTGGCAGTTGGAGAAGTGATCGGACCGAATGGGGTATCGCTTTTCCCTGATGGGGTGAAGCCGGATCTGCCAGTGGAACTGCTGCTTGCACAAAAACATCAAATCTTCTCGCAGAGCGCGCAGCGCGGACTAACGACTTTTGTATTCGAACGCGAGCGCCCACATTTCAATGAAGCTGCCCTTATCGCCGGGAGCAATCCCGAGATCGAAATTCGCCAGCAGCGGCGCGGTCCGGAAGCGAGCATGCACGATTCGGTATTGCAGCGGGCGGTGGACGTGATTACTTCGCTGGCAATCTTTCAAAAGCATTAACGTGGAAACGCTCGAGCAACGCCTCGGCTACCATTTTCGCAATCAAGCTTTGCTCAAGCAGGCACT
>JBKPMO010000169.1:0-25817 GCA_046732175.1 Verrucomicrobiota bacterium | reverse complement strand
CCTGATTCACTTCGAGAATCTCGCCGTCATCCAGTCCCGCAGCGCGCATTTGTTGGATCGATATCTCGCGTACTTCGGCGGGTGATCGGGTTAGTTGCCGCGCGTACTCCAGGATCGTTTTCTCACGTCGATCGAACGCTTCTTTGAAGTTGCCGGTTTCCAGCGCACGGCGAATCTGTCGCAACCGATCTTCGTCCTGCAAAAGCCTGCTTAAGCCGGCGGAATGATGTTCAACGCAATATGTGCAACCATTGAGCAGACTGACATAAACGCCGATAGTTTCGAGCAGCCAAGTCGGTAGCTTATTTTGGCTGTGATGCAGCACCGATTTGTAAAGCGCCATGTGCCCTTCGAGCGTGTGCGGACGCAAGCTGTGGGCTTGCAAAATATTATCCACCTTGCCGTCGGGCCCCGCGACGCGTTGGTAAAGCTCGCGCAAACGGCCGGTCGCGTGTTCCTTGGTGACGATCTCGATCCAACTCATCGACGCAATGAGCTAAAGCCGCGCGTGCGACAGAATCCGGTGGTCGACGCTGAACCAACCCGGGCCTGAGAGAAAAAGCCAGAACAGAATGACGAGATAAAGCACCTCAGGAAGATAAAGAAATTCCGAAAGCCAGCCGAGGACCGGCGGTGCTTTAATGCTTTTGATGGCAGTCGTCGCGATAGCCACGACCATCATGCCAGCAAGCATCACGCACGCGAGTGGAGTCAAAGCGCCCAGGATTAGGAGGAAACCGAAGAAGAACTCGACAGTCGAAACAAACAATGCGTTGAAATCCGGAAACGGAATATGCGCCGCGACCAACGTTTCGCGCATTTGTTCACGCCGCTCGGGCACAAAAAATTTGCCGCGACCAGAAAGGAAGAAGAGCAAACCAACAGCGATACGGGCTAGCAGAATTCCCAGCCATTGCCAGACTTGCAACTCGGTCGGAACCGTTCGCGCCCAAACCGTCACGTGCATGAGATGAATCGCTGAGAGCGTTTATTCCTTCTACAATCGCACGGTGGCGGAATAATGGAGTCAAGTCACGTCTCGAAATTTCACAATGATGTCCATAAAAAAAGGCGAAGGAGTTTACAATGTCGTCGTGATTGGAGCGGGTACCGCCGGCTTAGTCACGGCGGCGGGCACGGCAGGACTCGGCGGACGCGTGGCGCTAATCGAGCGCAACTTGGTGGGCGGCGATTGTTTGAATTTCGGTTGCGTGCCGAGCAAGGCGCTCATCTCCTCGGCGCGACTGATTCAACAAATGCGCGAGTCGGAAAAGTGGGGCTTGGATCGACAATCGCCGCAATTCGCTTTCGAGAAAGTTTTTGAGCGAATGCGAGCGCGCCGCGCCAAGATCGCGCCAAACGATTCACAGGAACGGTTCGAGTCGTTGGGCGTGGACGTTTTTCGCGGCGCAGCACGATTCCTTTCACCGCACGAAATTGAAGTGAACGGCCACAAGCTTCGCGCGAAGAATTTCGTCATTGCCACCGGCAGCCGGGCGGTCATTCCGAAAATCGAAGGCCTCGACAAGGTCCCGTATTTTACCAACGAAACCATTTTCGATGAACTGAAGCAAAAACCTGAAAGCATGATCGTGCTTGGAGGCGGACCGATCGGCTGCGAATTGGGCCAGACCTTCGCCCGACTCGGAGTAAAGATCGCCATTGTTCAAAGTGCCGCGCAACTTCTGCCGCGGGAAGATGTCGATGTTGCACAGTTCATCCACCAGCGTTTCACGGCGGAATCGATCGCCGTCCGTTTGGACGCCACGGCAACGCGTGTTTCGATGGGCGATGGAAGGGTGACTCTGGAATTTAGCGGCGCTCAGCCGATACCCGTGGAAGTTATTTTAATTGCAGCTGGAAGGAGGCCAAATTTACGCGCACTGAATCTTAAGGCGGCTGGTGTCGATCATGATGAATGCGGGGTGAAAGTGAATGCGTATCTTCAGACCTCGCAACCGCACATTTACGCCGCCGGAGACATCACAAACCGTCTGAAGTTTACGCATACTGCGGACTTCACTGCGCGCATTGTTGTTCGAAACATTCTCATGCCATTTCAATTTCTCCGACAGAAGGTTGATTGGTCGGTTGTGCCGTGGTGCACCTATACCGATCCGGAAGTAGCCCACGTCGGCCTTGGCGAAAAGGAAGCGAAACAAAAGAACATCGAATACGATTTGTTTTGTGTCCCACTTGAAGATGTCGACCGGGCTGTGGTTGAGAACGAAGACATTGGCTTCGCTAAGGTTTTGACTGCCAAAGGTTCCGACAGAATTCTCGGCGCGACAATCGTGGGCCCGCACGGAGGCGATTTACTGCACGAATTTGTTCTGGCGATGAAAAGCGGCATTGGGCTCGGCACGATTGCATCGACAATTCACGCCTATCCGACCTTTGCCGGGCTGGCACGCAAAACCGGTGACAAATACAACAAGACTCGGCTGACTCCGCGTGCGAAGAAAATTTTCACTTGGCTTTACGCCCGTGCCCGCAAATGACAACAAACAAGCAAGGTGCGCTTCGTCGCTTCTTCGCCTTCGCCGCGGTCGTGCTGGCGCTTTTCCTGGCAATGAAATTTCTGCCGGTCCAGCAATGGTTGAGAAATTTCAACAACTGGGTCGGCCAGATGGGCGGGGTCGGCATTTTCATTTTCGTCATCGTTTACGCAGTCGCTGCTGTCCTGCTTGTGCCCGGCGCAATCCTGACGATCGGCGCGGGATTTGCCTTCGGTTTGTGGCAAGGCTTTCTCGCCGTTTCCGCTGGCGCGACACTCGGTGCGTCATTCGCCTTTCTTGTCGCCCGTTTCGTTGCCCGTGCCAAAGTCGAGGCCGTCGCGCAGCGAAATGAGAAATTTCGCAAGATCGACAGCGCGATTGGCAAACAAGGCGCGAAGTTGATTTTCCTGCTCCGTCTCAGTCCGGCGATTCCCTTCAATCTGAGCAATTATTTCTATGGACTCACCGCTGTGAAATTCTGGCCATACGTTTTGGCGAGCTGGATCGGCATGATGCCGGGAACTTTTCTCTACGTTTACATTGGCACGGCTGGCAAAGCAGCGGTCACTGCCGCAGCCGGCGGCGAAGCTGTCAAACACGGCTGGCAGTATTGGACGTTCCTGAGCGTCGGCCTTAGTGCCACCGTGGTCGTTATAGTCTGGGTCACGAAGATCGCGCGCGACGCGTTGCGTCAAACCGAAGCTATGTAGAACTGCGTGCTTTTCAGGAATAAATCGGCCTGCTAAAGCTTCGCATCACTATGATCGAAGCCCGAAGCAAAGAATCCATCGTCCGCCAGCGCTATGCGGCGGGGGCAAAAGAACATGCAGACAAACTTTGCTGTCCGGTCGATTATGATTCCGATTACCTCAAAGTTATCCCTCACGAAGTGATCGAGCGCGATTACGGCTGTGGCGATCCGTCGCGCTACTTGCGCCAAGGCGAAGTGGTTGTCGATCTCGGCAGTGGTACAGGCAAAATCTGCTTCATTGCTGCACAGATCGTTGGGCCGCAAGGAAAAGTCATCGGGGTGGATATGACAGACGAAATGCTTGAGGTCGCGCGCCGCAACGCACTGATCGTCGCCGAGCGGATCGGTTACGCCAACGTGGAATTTCGCAAGGGCCGCATTCAGGACCTCGCCCTCGACCTGGAACTGCTGGATGGGCAATTGAAGGAAAACCCGATTACCAATGCAGCCTCTTTTCTCGCTGCTGACGAGCTGAGCGAAGCGTTGCGCGTCAAACATCCGCTCATCGCCAGCGACTCGGCTGATGTCGTCGTCTCAAACTGTGTCCTTAATCTGGTGGAGCCGAAATCAAAACGACAACTCTTCGAGGAGATTTTCCGTGTTTTGAAAAAGGGCGGCCGCGCCGTTATTTCCGACATTGTCAGCGATGAAGAAGTTCCGGAGCAAATGCAAAATGATCCGGAGCTTTGGAGCGGTTGCATCGCGGGTGCGCTTACCGAAGAAGGGTTTCTAGCCGCGTTCGAAGACGCTGGTTTTTACGGAATCCAAATCCTCAAACGGGATGCCGATCCATGGCGCACTGTTCAGGGAATCGAATTTCGCTCAGCGACACTCCAGGCATTTAAGGGAAAACAGGGTCCCTGTTTCGAGCGCAACCAAGCCGTCATTTATCGCGGCCCCTTCAAGGCAGTGCTCGATGACGACAATCATCGAATGGAACGCGGCAAGCGTTACGCCGTTTGCGACAAGACTTACAATCTCTACAAGAAAGCGCCCTATCGCGAGTTCTTCGAGTTCGTCGATCCAATTGTTGAAGTCGCGCTTGAAAAAGCCAAGCCGTTCGATTGCTCGCGGGCATCACCGCGTCACCCAAAAGAAACCAAAGGCCAGGATTACAACGCGACGACGGAAGCAAACTCCAAGTGCTGCGATGGCGGGAGTTGTTGTTAATGTTCTTCTTTCTCCTTTTTCTCGCGACGTGTTTTCTCGCCTTTTCCAACGGTGCAAACGACAACTTTAAAGGCGTCGCGTCGCTTTTCGGAAGTCGAACCTGCGGTTACGGCACGGCGCTGTCTTGGGGAACGATCACGACGTTCGCTGGATCGATTACATCGCTCTTTCTGGCCCAAACCTTACTTAAGAAATTCAGCGGAAAAGGGATTGTGCCTGATCACTTTGTCGGCTCTGAATACTTCCTGCTCTCCATCGCGATTGGCGGTGGTCTCACCGTCATCCTCGCCACTTTGACGGGATTTCCAATTTCAACAACGCACGCGTTAACCGGTGCGATCATCGGCTGCGGCATTGTTGCCGTCGGACCAGCCGTGAATTTCAGCACACTTGGAAAAGGATTCGTTCTGCCATTACTGCTCAGCCCGATTCTTGCCATCGCAATTGCCGGAGTTCTCTACATCGTGTTTCATGCGCTTCGAGTCGCAACCGGAACCAACAGGAAATGGTGTGTCTGCGTCGGAACGGAGGAAGGCGTCGTGGCCATGCCGCAACCTTCTTCAGCCTTCGCGCTGCGTGAAGTAACATCGGCGATCACACTCGCGGTCGATGAGCAGGAAAACTGCCGCGAACGTTACGCCGGTTGTTTTTTTGGAATCAGTTCGCAGCAAATTATGAACACCGCCCATTTTCTTAGCGCGGGAACGGTGAGCTTCGCCCGCGGGCTGAACGATACGCCCAAAATTGTCGCCTTGCTCCTGCTCTGGAAAGCACTCGACATTCGCTGGGGGTTCGCTGCGGTCGCGATCACGATGGCGATCGGTGGTTTGCTCAACGCAAGAAAGGTTGCCGAGACGATGAGCAAAAAAATCACGGCCATGAACCATGGACAGGGCTTCACGGCAAACTTAACGACCGCGCTCCTTGTCGTCGCGGCGAGTCTTTACGGCCTGCCCGTGTCAACGACACATGTCTCGGTCGGCTCGCTTTTTGGAATCGCTCTCACAACCGGGAAAGCGAATCTGCGCACGATCAACGCAATCGTGCTTTCTTGGTTGGTGACACTGCCGTGTGCCGTGATCGCCGCCGGCGCCACTTACTGGCTCATCGCGCGTATTTCTTAATCATGAACCGCTTTTCCGAAACACTGGCCGCGCATTCGCTTTCCTTGCGCCACACCAAAACCGAAGTGTTGCAGGTGAACGTCGGCAAGCTCTGCAATCTCACCTGCGTGCATTGCCACGTGAATGCAGGACCGAAGCGGAAGGAAATCATGACACGCCAAACCATCGACCGCATCATCGATTGGTTCGCGCACACCGAAATCCCGACCATCGATCTTACCGGCGGCGCGCCGGAAATGATTCCCGATTTCCGCTATTTCATCGAGGGAGTGAAAGCGATGCGCCCATTGCGTCACGTCATTGACCGTTGCAACCTTACCATCCTGCTCGAGCCCGGTTACGAAGATCTTCCGCAACTTCTTGCCCATCACGAAGTGGAGATCATTGCGTCCATGCCGTGTTACACTCCGGACAACGTAAACGCGCAGCGCGGCGAAGGGGTGTTCGATGGTAGCATCAAGGCCCTTCAGGTATTAAACTCGTTAGGTTACGGCAGGCATCTTCCTCTTCATCTCGTCTACAATCCGGTCGGCGCGTTTCTGCCGGGTCCGCAGGCGGAGCTGGAAGCCGATTACAAGCGCGAGTTAAAGAAACATTACGGCATCATTTTCAACAATCTCTACACCATCACCAACCTGCCGATCGCTCGTTTCGCTTCTTATCTTCGTCACAACCACAAGCTCGAAGAATACATGCAGCTTTTGATCGACAAGTTTAATCCGGCGACCGTCGACGGTTTGATGTGCCGCAACACCATCAGTGTGAGTTGGACTGGCGAAGTCTTCGATTGCGACTTTAATCAGATGCTGGACATGAACTGGCAAAATGGAAACGGCGTGCTTCATCTCTGGGACATCGATCCCGCGATGGTGGAGAATCGTAAAATCCTCACCGGCAGCCATTGCTTTGGTTGTACCGCCGGCGCCGGCTCCAGCTGCGGCGGCGCGCTCGTGTAAGTCGCGCTTTGATTTTGGTTCGGATGCAATCTTTACTTCTTATAATGCGTTGCCATTCCTGCCAGCGCTCCATTCCCGCGAACATCGGTACCGAATCGGAAACTTTAACGTCGTGAAATAAGCGGAAGTATTTACCGAAAATTTCTGTGGCCTGCGTTTTGTTGATCGGATAAGGCGGCGGATCGGGCTCGGTTCCGTAAAAAAAGATGCCGATAATTTTCCCGCCTGGTCGCAGTAATTCGACGACCCGTTTGGCGTATCGCGCCCATCTCCGTGGACGCATGGCGCAGAGAAAAGCGCGTTCGTAGACAAGATCAAAGCGTCTTCCGAAATCGGACTTGAAGAAGTCTGCGCGCATAATTCCGCCAGTCCAACGCGTGTGCGGCTCGCACCTCGGACCAAAGTTCCCGAGCGCTTTCTTTGTCTCAGCAAGGGCAACCGGTGAAAAATCAATGGCGGTAACTTCGAATCCGGCGTCAGCAAAAGCTTGGATCACACCGTGGTCGGTTCCGCAACCCGGAAGGAGGACTCGTCCTCGTGTGTGTGTTCTCTTAAGAAAAGAGCGCAGCGTGGCCGGAATTTTGTGCAGAACCCACGGCGTTTCGCCAGAGATGTAGCGCTGGTTCCAGAAGGCTGGCACAGCGCTATCGGTGGATTCCTTCATCGGACAGTCTTTGTTGCGCGGAGTTATTTGAGAAAGAATTTGTTCATTACAGCGGATAAACATTCAACATCCAACACCCAACGCCCAGCGGCACTAGCGAACGAATTTTCGTTGTTGCCTTCTCTGATTACGCGCGACAATAGGAGCATGAAGACATACGCGAAAATTCTATTATCGTTTTTGGTGGCGGCGATTTGCACGAGCGCGTTTGCGGCAGAGCCCACGCCGCAGAGCTGCAAAAAGAGCGGCAAGAACTGCCCGATGAACGACAACAAGGCGTGCAACTGCGGGAAAAAATGTAGCTGTTGAGTTTGTTTCCCTAGCTAAAGGAACGTCGGAAGCCACGCGCCTCAGGCGCTGCCCTGGCGCCGGCGAATGCCACCTGAAAGTTCGCGCTCCCCTTTCGCTATCAACAGCGGGGGAGCTATAATACTATCGCTAACTCATTATCTGAAAACGTTCCATTAACTGCTCGCGGATTTCCATCGCGAGCTTTGGGTTCAGGCGCTGAAGTACTCTTTGTCGGCGTTCCGGTTCCATTGCCGCCAGTTCGCGCACGAGTTTATCGCGCGTCTTCCGTTTCGCGTAACTACTCAATCCGATTCCGATGGCGAGTGCGCCCGATATTGTCCAAACCGTAATGTCACGTCCGGTGATCATAATGAGGCAAGCAAGTGAAAGGATTCTTAGGCAGGATTAAAAGGATTTTCAGGATTGGATTGAGCAACAACTCTTCTGCAATCCTGCACAATCCTGTAAATCCTGCCTGCTTCATTTCCGTGTTTTTCGGCGGGCCGGCTGCGCTGGTGTGATCGGCAATGCCAAAACGCGAGCGAGATCCTTTTCATCAGTCAAATCGAGACGCAATGGCGTGATCGAAACGAAATGTTTGCCGAAAGCCCACCGGTCGGTGCCTTCTTCTTCGCCTTCCAATGGCTTGACGGTAAACCAGTAAATGGCGCGTTTCATCGGATCTTTGCCTGGAACAACCTTGCCGTCGTACTGTTTGATCGCCTGCCGCGTCCACCGAATCCCTTTCGGTTTTTCGGGCACGTTCACATTGACGAGGCACATCTCTTTTTCCTTGAGAAGAAGCTCGAGCACTTTGTCGACGTACGGTTCCAACGAACTGAAATCCGGCGCTTTGTCGGTCACACCGACCGCGGTGCTGAAGGCGATGCCGCGCAATCCGAGTAAAGCGGCTTGCTTGGCCGCGGCAAGAGTGCCGGAGTGCCAGCAAGCGCTACCGAGATTGGGTCCCAAATTGATCCCGGAAAGAACGAGATTCACCCTTTCCCATAAGTAGGTGCCGAGCGCGACGCAGTCGGCTGGTGTACCATTGACGCGATAAGCATCAAAACCGCCGGGCAATGGCGTGCGCCGGTAGCGCAGCGGACGCGATGAGGTGATGGCGTGGCCCATGGAGGATTGTTCGACATCAGGCGCGACGATGCGCACGTCGCCAAATCGCGAGGCGACTTTGGCGAGGCAGGCAATACCGGGACTATAAATACCGTCGTCGTTGCAGATAAGAATGCGCGGTTTCATTCTCTAATGAAACGAATCTTCGCGGTGGAATGCGCCTAAAAGCAACGATCGAAATCGAGTTGACGCTCACGTGATGCGTTTGAAATCTCAAGCTCCAGTTGGCTTCGTTGACGCCGGGCCGGGGTCATCGACCTCGGCTACAACAATAGATAAGCGCACTTCAACGGTGCGCTACGAGGATAATGCGATGCGCATTCTGTTGGTGCATAACCCAAAAGCAGGAAGCGAGGAGCATCAGGGCGAAGATTTGATAAAGGCGCTGAAGCGAGCGGGGCACAATGCGATTTATCAATCGTCGAAGGAACGAGGGATGAGGAAAGCATTGAAAAAGAAAATCGATTTGGTGTTAGCGGCGGGCGGAGATGGCACTGTAAGCAAAGTTGCACATCGTCTCGATGCGGTGAAGAGCAAGGTTCCGCTCAGCGTGCTCCCACTGGGGACCGCGAACAATTTCGCGCGAACCCTGGGCTTTTGCTTCTCGCGAAAGGAATTGTTTGAGCGACTGAGTGACGGGAAATGCGACAGCTTTGATGTGGGCGTGGCGCGCGGGCCCTGGGGAAAACGTTATTTTTTTGAAGGCGCCGGGGCCGGGTTATTTGCGGATTACGTGCAGGTGCCGAAAGACGATGCCAAGAAAGAGAAAGTGAGATCAGAAAAAATGCGGCTTCACCTCCGGGAATTGCACCGACAGCTGCAAAGTTATCGGGCACGCCAGTGGGGATGGCGTTGGATGGTGAAGATTTGTCGGGACGTTATTTGCTGTGGCACGCCATGAATCTTCGCTCAGTAGGTCCTGTGCTGGCTTTGGCCCCAAATGCCAAAACCAATGACAGGGTTCTCGATTTTGTCGGTGCGCGGGAGGACGATCGCATGGTGTTGCTGGAGTATTTTGAGGCGCGCGCAGCAGGCGAAAGGCGGAAGTTTCCGCTTCCTGCAAAACGATTCGTGAAAATGCAGCTGCGCTGGAATAAATCGCTGCTCCATTTCGATGATGAGACCTGGCCGCAAAGGGATGGGAAACAATCCAAGCCAGTCGACATCGAAATTGAGGTGAAAGACGCTGCGCTGGCGATTTGGCGGATCGACTGAATGGAGGGACGCGCTTTGACGCCAGTCCGGCTCGGACCGCGTCCAGGACACGCAGAAGCGAGTCCCTCCCGCCCTTGCTCTTTCCCGACCTGTCCATAGGGTGAAATGCTCGTGGAAGATGATCAGGAGGAAAATTCCCCCCGGAGAGGAAAATGGCGACGTCGCTTTTGGATTTCGCTCGCAATTTTTCTTGTCCTGCTTGCCATTTTTCATCGACCGATTCTGCTCGGCGGCATTCATTGGTTTGCGGTTCATCGCGCCGCCAAGGAAAATCTAAAACTCAATTTTCACGCTGAAGGAAATGTCTTTACGGGACTGACGATCCGTAATCTCCACATCGTCCCCGCTGGCCCGGCGGCGATTGAGATTGCTGACGCGGAATACATTCACGCTGACTACAGTTTGTTTTCATTGCTTCGTGGTCACTCCGATTTCTTGAGGTCGATCGAGGCGCGAAACGCGCGAATGGTAATCGACCCTGCGAAAGTGCGAGTGAAAGTGTCGCCGCGTCCGCACGAAAAGGTGACGTTGCCGGCGGTTTTTCCGGAGCGCGCGCGCCTGGAGAATGTGTCGATGATCGTGCGTGACCCAGCACACGATTTTATCGCGGAAAACGTTGAGATCGATTTGAATCCGCGCGCCACCGGGATGCTGAGCGTCACTTTGTTGCAATTACCGACTGGTGAAAAATGGACGCGCGTGACTGGCGCGACCAATTACGAGAATCGCAATCTCATTTTGCGCGACGTGGTGCTGAATGAGCAAACGCGGTTCCAACTGATCAACGTAGATGCTTCGCACATTCGCCAGCATACGATGGAGTTGCGTGGTGTGGGCACGCTCGACGGCGCGCCGGTTGATTTGCAGGCATCGCTGACCGAACAGGCACGGTCACTCTTTATAAAATCGCACGCTACGACGCGGGATCTATCCATTTCGTCTGCGAAGAAACTTGGATTGTTCGCGGGCGCACCCGTGCAAGGCGATGTCGAGACTTTTTCTTTCGATTTTGCTGGGTTGCTGCGCTCTCCGAAAACGTGGGCGGCGTCGGGAGATGGAATTGTCCGCAATTTGCAGGTCGCCGGCGCGACTTTCGATCGAGCGATGGCTCACATTTCAGCCCACGATGGAGTGGCCACGGCGGAACCGATCGAGCTGACGCGCGCCGGAACGGGACTGCAAGTTCACGGGACAGTTCAGCTGCCAGAAGAGGCCGACGATCTTGGACGTAGCCCGGCCAAATTTGAAATCGTCAGCAATGACCTGGATCTCGCGCCCATCACCTCGGCGATGCAAAACCCATTAACCGGTCACGGGCAGATCAATGGAACACTGGAAGTCCGCGATCAACAGATGCAGGCCGCGCTTCGCGTGGGGACGGGAGCAATCAGCAGTCGTGATTTCAGCTTGGAAAAACTTGAGACAACAGTTACCGCTACAAAAAATCTGCGAGTACAAAAAAAAGATGCCCCGTGGTTTGAGGGTATGCGTGCTGACATGAATGTTGTGCTCTCAGCTGCCCGGAACAACGAGTTCGCAGTCGATACCGTTTCCGCTCACGTCCAGGAAAACGGCGACCTGGTTAATATCAACAATCTTACCATCCAGCGCGGACCCAATCAGATTGCGGGCAGCGGCTCGGTGCGGCTGCTTGCCGACGAAAAAGATTTCACCAAACAACCGGCAACGATCCAATTCGCGATCAACGCTCCGCAAACGGGCGATTTTTGGAATGAAAATTCATCGAATCGCGTCACCGGGGTGTTCAATGCCTCCGGCAGTGTGCGATGGAACGGCGCAATCGCGGACGGTTGGTTCAATGTTTACGGAACCAACTTGCAGACTCGAAACTTATCGGTCCCCCAACTGAGCGGCTTGGGATCAATCTGGCAAAGCACGGTTTTTCTGAATGATTTGACCGCCAATCTGAATCAGCGCGATTTCGTGAATGGGCAGGGGACGCTCGATTTGCGCGGCGAAAGAAAATTCGCCGGCAAATTGGCTGTCGATATCGCGGATTTGAACACGCTGAAGCCGTTGTTGGACGCGAGCGGAAACAAAACGGAGCTGGGCGGTTCGTTCACGATGAATTGGAATGGGCACGGTTCGCTCGCCCGGCTGACGGAAATTGGGTCGTTCAAGCTCGATTGGAAGAACGGCCGGCTCGGTAACATGAAGGCGATGACTGCGAACATAGATGCAACTTATTCGCAGGCTGGGCTCGAGGTTCCAACCTTCTTTATCGGAAGCGATCGGATGGACTTTCAGGCGATCGTTTCTGCCAAAGGCGAGACGCTCGAGATTTCGAAAATCCAGCTCGACCAGGGTCAGGCGAAATACGCCACCGGTTACGCGTCCGTCCCATTCATTTGGAAAAATGTCGGCACAAATCAGCCCGTTTTCCCGCGCGACGGTAAGGTGAACGCAACTTTTGACTCCGCGAATCTCGATCTCAAGAAATTGTTCGATGACTTGGGGATGGAGCCGACGGCGTCCGGATTTTTGTCGATCAAACTGCAAGCGGGCGGCACCCTCGCGGATTTGCAGGCGCATCTCGATATCGAGGGGCGGGATTTGCGCAACCCAAAGCTGACGAACTTTGATCCGGCAACGTTCCGTCTGTCGGCCGATGCCGCCGGAAAAAACGTCAATGTTACCGGGGAATTGAAGCAATCGAAGATTCAACCCGTCAGTATTGCCGCGACCATGCCGTTCGACGCCGGCAAAATCCTGAGCACTCGTTCGTTTGACGAAAACACGCCGCTGCAGGCAACGGTGCGAATGCCGCGAAGCTCGGTGAATTTCTTGCGGCAATTCATTCCCGCGGTGGAACAGCTCGACGGCGATCTGGCGTTTGATGTCGCGATCGGCGGGACCATTGCGCGACCAGCATTCAGTGGCAGCGGCGATATCACGATCAACGCCGCGCGATTCACCGACGCGACTCTGCCGGCTTTGCACGGGTTTCAATCGCGGCTGCTGTTTCGGGACAACACGCTGACGCTGGAAAGATTCCACGGCGATCTGGCGGGTGGGCCATTCAGTCTGGGTGGCCGGGTTGTTTTCACCAAGTTGACGGAACCGAACATGGACGTTGACCTGCGGGCCGAGAGCATTTTGATCGCGCGCAACGATTCACTAACCGCGCGAGCAGACGCGAATTTGAAAGTAACAGGACCGGTAGCGAGCGCGACGGTGAAAGGAAATGTTGCACTTACGAATAGCCACTTTCTCAAGGACATCGATTTGATTCCGATCGGATTGCCCGGCCGGCCCGCCCCGCAACCAGTAGAAAGCCGCCCGGATTACTCAATCAAAACGCCGCCGTTGCGTGATTGGAAATTCGATATTGCGATCAAAACCAAGGATCCATTTTCCATTCGTGGGAACCTCGCCAACGGCGGTGCTCTCATTGATTTGCATTTGGGCGGGACCGGTGGGCGCCCGGAATTAAAAGGCACGGTCAAATTGCAGAATGTGGAAGCGACTCTGCCATTTAGCCGTCTCGATGTCACCAATGGTTTTCTCTATTTTGATCCGAGCGATTCGTTCAATCCGAAGATTGATCTCCAAGGCAGATCGTTGATCCGCGATTACACGGTGCGGGTTTATGTTTATGGCAACTCGCTTTCCCCTCAGGCCATTTTCACCAGCGAACCACCGCTGCCGCAGGAGGAAATTATTTCGTTGCTCGCGACCGGCACCACGCGGCAGGAGTTAACTGGAAGCGGCAACGTGCTGGCTGGGCGCGCCGCCATGCTGGTGGTGCAGCAGCTGTATCGCAAAATCTTCAAGAAAGGCCAGCCGACGCAGAGCAATTCCGTTTTCGACCGCTTGCACGTCGACGTTGGCACGGTAGACCCACGAACGGGGCGCGAGCAAGCTACGGCGCGGTTCAAAGTTAACGAGAATTGGGTGCTAGTCGGCGATATTGGAGTTGGGGGAGATTTTCGCGGTCAGGTGAAATACCTCATCCGATTCCATTGAGATGCGACATGCGATTTTTCTGCTTGGCCTGACTGTGATTATCGGCGCGCCAAGTCTTTGGGGACAACGCCCTGTAGATGTGAAGCGGCCAGAAGAGCGCGCACGCGAGCAGAAGGTCGTCGAGCGGGAGGAGAAGAAAAAAGCGCAAAGCACGAACCTGGAAATTCGCGGCGCGACCGCGTTCAAGGAGGATGAGTTGCGCACTGTCCTTAAGGAACAGATTGCCACCATTCACGACTTCGGATTAACCGCAGCGCGCGCGGACGACGCCGCATTCTTTCTGGAGCTGTTTTATCGGAAACACGGCTACGCCAAAGTAGACGTGCATTACCGGATCGACAGCGGGTCGCGCCTGGTTCTCGAGGTTACGGAAGGGCCGCAGGTCATTTTGAGCGCGATCAATTTCGCCGGTAACAGTCGGGTGCCTGCGGAAAAACTTTTCGAATATGCCGTCGGTCCGACGCGGGAGCGTTATTCGCGATTACAAAAGGAACTACCTTTTGTCGCGACCGACGTGCAAGAGGGAGCTGACCTGGTGCATCGCTATTACATTAGCGAAGGTTATCTGGATGCGATAGTCGATTCGCCGCAATATCATTTCAGCGCAGACGGCACGCACGCCGACGCGACCATTCCCGTCCATGAAGGACGCCAGTATTTCTTCGGCAACCTCATTTTTCACGGGAACACGATTTACGACCCGGAAACGTTGCGGGGCCAGATGCTCGATCTGCTTTCGCAACCGTACACCGACAGCCGGGTAGAAGACATTTCACGACGGCTTCAGGCTTATTTCAAAGCGCGCGGTTATTACGCAGTGAAAGTGGACGCGACTGGAGAACCCGAACAGGCCGCGGGCGGTCACGTGCCGGTGATTGTCACGCTTTCACCGGGTCCGGTTTACAAATTTGATGGCGTGAATGTGACCGGTCTACAGCGCTTGCGGCCGAGTTATGTGCGCAATCGTTTTGCCTCGCTCGAGGGAAAAAACTACAGCCCGGATGTGCTCGACGAAAAATTCCGCGAGCTAATGCGGACCGGGCTGTTCAATGTTCTCCAGATCAATCCCCAGCCCGAGCCCGGAAATTATCTTCGGCTCGATATTTCCGCTGAGGAAGCGAAGGCGAAAGAGTTCGGGTTTTGGATCGGCTACGGGACATACGTCGGCTATATTTTCGGCGTCAGCTTTGCCGATCGAGATCTTTTTGGTTATGGCCGGCCCTTGACCACGTCGATTGAGATTACAGGGCGCGGATACAAGGGAGAAATAGTATGGGATGATCCGCATTTTTTCGAAAGCGACGTCGAACTAAAGATTCGGTTGAGTGCCCTCACGTTTGATTTCGATGGTTATTCCAAGTTTGAAATCGGAGCCCGAACAGAATTCTCCTACAATATCACGAAACAATACCAGGTCGGTGTGTTCGGCTCGGAGCGGCGTGTTGAAATCGTCGATAACGACATCAAGGACAAGTTTATCGGCGATACCAAGTATTTTGTTAGTTCGATTGGCTTTTTTCACACCCTCGATTTGCGCGATAGTCCGGTCGTGCCCACTCGCGGTCTTATCCTCGGCCAGACTTTCGAGCTCGCCGCCAACGGCCTCGGAAGTGAAATCGAATTGTTTCGCACTACCGCGCGCGCCAGTTACTTCATTCCGATTGGGAAGACATTGTTGGAACTCGGTGCCCGCGCCGGGCTAGTTAGGCCGCTCACGGAAAGCACTAGCGACATCACCGCCATTCCAATCGACGAGCGTTTCTTTAATGGCGGCAGTACTACGGTGCGCAGCTTCGGCGAACGCGATCTCGGGCCGCATGATCACAGGGGCCACCCGCTGGGCGGCGAATTTTATACCGTTTTCAATGTCGAATATACCTTTCCGCTTTACGGCGAATTGCAGGGGGCGGTTTTTTTTGATGCCGGTAACTTGCTTCCCGATGCGGATAATCCCGGTTTCGATGACATGCGCTATGGCATCGGCGCAGGGTTACGTTACAAACTTCCCATCGGGCCGATCCGGCTCGATTACGGGGTAAATCCAGATCCGCGTGAACACGAAGACTTCGGCGCGTTTCATTTCAGTTTTGGTTTTGCTTTTTAGTCATGCCGAGAAATTTACGCAGCGCGTCATTTCACAGTCGAACGATGACTGCGAGGGGCGATTTCCAAGTCGCCCACTTAGGAAAAACGGCGACTTGGGAGTCGCCGCTTCCAGTTAAAGGAAAGCCAGGCTGGAAACACGCACCTATTATGCACACTGAAGTCGTTGTCGTTAACGCTCGATCCCAGCACGAATGAAAGACGAACCTGGCGATACGCCACCGGAAGAATTCCGCAAACAATTGCATCGACTGGCTGATTGGATCGCTGATTACCGGGCAAACCTTGAACAACTGCGGGTAGCTCCAAATGCGCCGGCCGGGTCGATTCAACGCGCGTTACCTTCTGAGCCACCGGACACGGCAGAATCGTTCGAAAAAATTCTTGCCGACGTTGATCGCATAATTGTCCCAGGGATGGTGCATTGGGGCCACCCGAACTTTCTGGCGTATTTCGGATGGACAGTGACCGGACCGTCCATTTTGGGCGAGATCATGACCGCCCCGCTCAACGTCAATGCCATGACGTGGCGCACATCGCCCGCGGCGACAGAACTGGAGACAGTCGTGATCGATTGGTTGCGCCAATGGATGGATTTGCCGGCGGAATTCGGCGGTGTGATTTATGACACGGCGTCCGTTGGGGTGATGCACGCGCTCGCCGCCGCCCGCGAAGAAGCAGCACCTTCTACGCGTAAATTCGGACTAACGAGTCGTAAACTACCGCGTTTCCGCATTTATACCTCTGACCAGGCGCATAGCTCGGCAGAGAAAGCTGCGATCGTCCTCGGCTTGGGCGAGGAAAATGTCGTGCGCGTGGCCAGCGATTCTGATTTTCGCATGAATGTCAGTTCATTGCGCGAAGCGCTGGCCAAGGATCTCGCTCAGAGTTTGAAGCCGATGGCGGTGATCGCGACTGTCGGCACGACATCAACCGCCAGCGTCGATCCGATTCCGGAAATCGCGGAGGTTTGTCGCGAAAATAATATCTGGCTGCACATTGACGGCGCTTATGGCGGCGGATTCGCACTGCTCCCGGAATTCAAGAGGCTGACCGAAGGATGGGCGGACGCCGATTCGATCGTGATCAATCCGCACAAGACTCTTTTTGTGCCGTTGGATTTCAGTGTTCTCTATGTTCGTAACGTCGAACGGCTGCGAAAGGTGTTTACCCTGGTGCCGGAATATTTGCGCGGCGATACCATCGAGGCGGAGAAGAATTACATGGACTACGGCATCCAGCTTGGCCGCAGGTTCCGTGCGCTGAAGGCGTGGGTGATTTGGCGGTCGTTCGGGCGCGAAGGAATGATCGCATTCATGCGCGAACATTTGCGTTTGGCGCGTTTGTTCGGGGAATGGGTGAGGGGATCGAGCGAGTTTGAATTGTCCGCGCCGATTAGTATGGGCGTGGTCTGCTTTCGATTCATCGGTCACGATGAATCGTCACGCCGTAGCGAAGCGAAGGCGGGCGACAATGGGCTGAACACTATTAACGCGAAAATCGTCGAGCAGATCAACGCTTCGGGGAAGGCCTACCTGACCCAGACCAAGTTGTGTGGGCGTACGGTCATGCGCATCGGTCTGGGTAATGTCCTAACGACTGAGAGACATTTGGCGGAGGCTTGGGAATTAATTAGGAAAACGGCGCGATCGGTCGTCACGTCTTCATCCCGAGAAGTTACCTTAAAGATTTCGCAACGGGATCCCTCCCAGCCTTCGCATAAAGCTACGGCGCGGCAGGCGGCTGACGCTCGGGATGACGAGTTAGGATGCCCATAAAAAGCGTTTGGCGGGCGAGGAAGCCGCCGTAAATTCTGCGGCGCTCGACCACATCCATGATCAACGTATTCCGCAAACACCAGAAATGGCTCATGATCGTAATCGCGGTCCTGGCGATGCCATTCTGTCTCTATTTTGTCAGGACCGACTGGATGAGCGCGCTTCGCGGAGAGCCAGGAACGACAAAACTTTATGGCCAAACGATACCCCGTTTGGAACTCGATCGGGGCGGACGCTTGTTCGACCTCGCGCGCATGCTGGGAATGGGCGATTTCCTTAATGACATCCTGGCGCAATGGCGTCCGCAGCGCGCGAAGACACAGTCGGAAGCGGAGCGCGAGGCTGGTGAGGAATTTGCCGTCAATTTGATAATTCTGCGTCATGAAGCCGAGGCCCTCGGTATCCGCCCAACGACAAGCGAGATCGCGTCGGTTGTCAGTAAGATGCGCGCCTTCCGCGCCGATGCCGGCGGATTCGATCCAAAAAAATACGACGACATTGTGGAGAACGCGTTGGGACCGCGTGGGTTTAGCGAGGCGCAAATTGAGGAATTGGCCGCAGATCAGATTCGTCTCGAGCGAGTGAAAGAATTACTCAGCACTGGCATAATCGTGTCGCCCTCAGAGAGCAAAAGGAATTTCGACCAGGTTTATTCGAAATTTGAAGTAGGTGCGGTGCGTTTTAAGACGAGTGATTTCGCCAATGACGTCAAGATTTCCGGCGACGAGGTCGCCAAGTACTACGAAAGCGCCAAGGAACAGCTCAAGAGCGACGAAAAGCGCAAAGTGCAATTCGTTGCCCTGACTTTATCGGAGCCGGAAAAGAAACTAACGGGAAAGGAACGGGTTGATGCCCTGCAAAAACTTTCGGACAAGGCAAACGACGTGGTGCAGGCGCTGGCGGAGAAGGGTGCAAATTTTGGCGCAGTCGCGAGCAAGTTCCAGTTGCCGGTGAAGACGACTGGCGAATTCACGCAAGCGTCGCCTGATCCGGATCTAAAACAGGATCCACAATTGAGCCAGAGCGCGTTTCAGCTTTCCAATGAAGAACTAACCAGCGAACCGATCCAGGTCGCGGACGGATTTTACATCCTGCATCTGGCTGCGATCACTCCGCCAAAACCACTGACATTGGAAGAAGCGAAGCCGAAGATTATGGAGTCTCTCAAAGCGAGAAAGGAGCGCGAAGCGGTTACCATTCGCGCCGCGAGCGTCGCCCACGATTTAGGCGAAGCGGTGAAAGCGGGCGACCCCATTCCGAAGGCGGCGGAAAAATTGAAGATAAAGCTGGAAAAGCTGCCGTCCTTTACATTGGCCGATGAACTGGAGCCGAAAGCGTCTCCCGCGCCGGAGCAAAGCCCCGACCTTGCCAGGATTAAGAATGCAGTCGCCGATCTGCATGCGAATGAAGTGAGCGATCCGCTTCCGACTGCGGATGGGGCCGTGGTCGCAGTGGTGGAAAAGCGGGATCCGCCGGATTCGGCACAGGCGGCGGCGAATCGAGCGTCGCTCGATGAACGCATCATGCGAGGAAAGCGAGAGATGATTTTCTCCGAATGGTTGCGGGATCGCCGGCAGGCGGCTGGAATTCAGCCCGCGGCTCCGAGCTGAGCTGAGATGGAATCACGCGACGAACTATTCGACGACGCGAATGGTGACCTCGCCGTCGGTGAATTGGAGAACGCAGTCCAAAAATATCGGCGCTGTGTCGAGATGGATCCGGACTTTTTCGATGGCTGGCACGCGCTCGGAATGGCACTCATGAAAATTGGCCGTTTTCCTGAGGCAATCGAGGCAGGAAAACGTGCCACCGAGTTGCGTCCGAATGATCAGATCGGTTGGACCAGTCTGTCCCTTTTCTATAATCGCAACGGCGACATCAAGGAAGCGGAAGCCGCGGGGGCGAAGGCCAAGATTTTATCGTGGGGAGGGAAGATCGCCCCCTAGCTGTCATCCCGAGCGTAAGCCGAGGGATCCCCTGGTGAAATCTTTAACGTAGCATGACGGGATCCCTCGGTCCGAGCCGGACTGGCGTTTTCGCTCGGGATGACCGCGGCGCGACTGCGCATGCACCAGGCCGGGTCGAACTCCTCGGCAATCATACTGATTATAACGAAGGCGTGGTGCTGGGCGCCGCGATTGATCGCGCAATTAACGTCGCAGGGAAGCGTCGTGATGATGGAATGATTCAAATTCATTCGCGTGATTTTGGAAAAGTCGACATTCCGCTTTCTGAGTTGCGTCCGCGCAGCGAAGACCGCTGGGTAAACTATGCGTTTGGTGTCGTTCGTGAGTTGATCGATTTAGGCGTGCCGGTGACCGGATTTCACGCGGAAGTCACCGGCGATGTCCCAATCGGCGCGGGATTATCCAGCTCAGCCGCGTTTGAGCTGGCGACCGCGCTCTTTCTCCTCAAACTATTTCCACGAGAGTTGGCACCACTGGAAATTGCGAAAGCGTGTCAGCGCGGCGAGCATCGTTATGTCGGCGTACAATCGGGCTTGCTGGATCAGGTGATTGCGCTTTTCGGCCGCGCCAATCACGCAGTTTTCTTTGATTGTCGCAGCGAGGAGATTCTGACCGTCGCATTTCCACCAGGTCTTGCCCTCATCGTAGCGGAGTCCGGAAAAAAGCGCGCACTAGCAACCGGCGAGTACAATTTGCGCAGGGAAGAAACGCACGCGGCCGCTCGCGCCCTTGGTGTATCTGCGCTGCGCGACGTGGCTTCGTCTGATCTCGCTCGCCGGAGTGATCTGCCTGATCTCGTTCGGTGCCGTGCCGCACATGTTGTGGGAGAAAACGAGCGTGTCTGGCGGGCAGTAAAGTTGCTCAAAGCGGGCGATGACATCGGCTTTGGCAAGCTGATGAATGAGTCGCACGAAAGCTCGCGTCAGAATTTCGAAAACAGCACGCCCGAGCTCGATCTTCTGGTTTCAATCGCACAGCGACTGCCCGGCGTTCTCGGTGCTCGCCTGACCGGCGCCGGTTTCGGCGGAGCGATTGTGGTTCTGTGTGAAAAATCGGTAGCGGATGCGATCGCGTCGGAGCTGTCGGGCCATTATCGGGGCGCGACCGGAATTACAGCAAATGCTTTCGTCTGCAACATTGCTGACGGGGCCAGATAACGCGATTTTAGGCAACGCATGGAATTGTAGTGCCGAAACCGCGCTGAGGAATACGCGCCGCAGCACTCGCGATGTCATGAAAATCGCGTACGAAGCGGTGTCGGAATCCGATACAGGTGCGAAACGCCCGAAAACCACTAGGCGCAAGTCAGTGACCTGACTCGCCTTGGACCGCTTCGCTTACTGAAATTATAAGGTTTTTCCCGTGCGAGGGATTTAATACGTCGTGTTGCCTTACACACTTGCTGGAGTTTCGCCTGACACGCCTGTTGTCTTCATCGCCATATCAGTATGCATAATAATTTGGATTACGGCTACTTATAGCAGGTTCTCAAAGCGCCTCGCGGGGTCACTAAAACGCAGTGGCAGACTTTAAGCTGCTCGCGCGTTTAAGGAGGTGGTCCGGGGAGTCGACCCGAAATAAATTCTGTTAACCTATTCCCAACTCCAAAATTGTTCATCTTGTCATGAAAAAACTAATTCTCCTTGCCTTGTTTAGCGCGAGCTTCATCGCAGCTCGCATCGATGCGCAACTCCTCTACAACAATGACTTCCCCACCGATCAGATGGCGGCGGCTACACGGCCAGAGAGCGCGGGGAAATTTGAAATCGAGAGTGCAGATGATTTTCTGTTGCCCACCGGTGCGCACGTTACCGGCGCTACCTTTACTGGCCTGCTTCCAAGCGGCTTTGCGATTTCGGACGTCGCGAACGTGCGGGTCGAGATTTATCGAGTATTCCCGGATGATTCGGATGTTAATCGCACTTCAGGTCCACCGACGTTCAGCACGTCGCAGGTTCCGACCCGGGTCAATTCACCTTCCGACGTCGCCTTACTCGATCGAAGCAGTGGCGACGGGAATCTTAGCTTTACCGCCGCCCTTCTAAACGCGACCTTCACCGCAAACAACTCGGTTCAACCGGGCGGCATTCACCCACAGCCGGGCCAAACCACTGGAGGTGATGGAGCGATCACAGGCGAGGAGGTTCATTTCGATATAGATTTCACCAGTCGGTTTAACCTTCCACCTGGTCATTATTTTTTCGTCCCTCAAGTCGAACTCAGTGGCGCTGACGACAACTTTTTCTGGTTATCCGCAACGAGGCCGCTCGTTCCTCCGAGCACCGTGTTTGCTCCGGACCTGCAATCTTGGACTCGCGATGCGAATCTGGATCCGGACTGGCTTCGAATTGGAACCGACATCGTTGGCGGCAACCCAGCGCCGACTTTCAATGGAGCGTTCTCACTTACGGGAATCGCGCCGGATACCGGCTCCACCGCTTTGCTGATGGGTATTGCTTTGGTTGCGATGGTGTGGTTAAGGCGACGAGCATTGGCTCGGTAACATAGGTCGTTGCCTCAGAAAATAGATAAAGTATTCCCTGGTCCGGGTGCTTATCACGGATCAATACTTCATTAGTCAGTCTAACCCCTGTCTTTCAGCCCGTGCGCACCAGATTCTTCGGCGCAATGGACGCAACAATAGATTTGTCCGCCAGCTTCAACACCATGCCCGACCACCCTGCAATTACAATGCGGACAGGTCGGCGCCAGCATATGAATCGCACACTCGAAGCTATCAAAGGTTCGAGTCTTTCCCGCTGAAGTAATTTGAAATGATTTGTCGTAATCGTTTCCGCACACATCGCACTTCGCCATAGCACCTCCTGGTTGAGTTCAATCGAGTTTCGTGTGTGCACGCTCAAGCGGTCGCAACACAAAATCGAAGCGACGGCGATTATACCGGTTCACCGAACCGCCCGCAGACACAAAGCGGGACTCGGGCGATTGAGGTCAATCGCCCCTACAAACCGCCAGTCCGGCTCGGACTCACCAAATGTTCACCTTCTTGTCGGCGGGGCGCACCATGGGTGAACCATCGGGAATGTCGAACGCCTTTTGGAATTCCACCATATTGGAGAGTGGACCGTTGGCGCGATAACGCGCGGGCGAATGCGGATTTGTGTTCACTTGCAACTTCAAATCTTCATCCCGCTGTTTCGATTTCCAAATCGTGGCGTAGGACAGGAAAAAGCGCTGTTCGGGTGTGAACCCGTCGATCTTCTTGTCTCGCGCTCCTGGATTCTTATCGAGTGCTTTCTGCAATGCTGCGTAGGCAATTTTTACTCCGCCCAGATCGCCGATGTTCTCGCCCTGGGTGAGCTCACCATTGACGTGCAAGCCGGGGAGCGGTTCGTATTCAGAATACTGATCCACCACAGCTTTCCGACGCTTGTCGTATTCCTCGGCTGATTCTTTCGACCACCAATCGCGTAAGTTTCCGACCGCATCGTACTGCCGGCCCTGATCATCGAAGCCGTGCGTCATCTCGTGGCCGATGACGGTGCCGATACCGCCATAATTTATCGCGTCATCCGCCGCTGCGTTAAAGAATGGCGGTTGTAAAATCCCGGCCGGAAAAACGATCTCATTGTTCACCGGATTGTAATACGCATTCACCGTCGGAGGAGTCATGCCCCATTCCGTGCGATCGGTTGGTTCGTTGATCTTTTTCAGGTCGCGGTTGAATTCGAAATTTTCCGCCCGCAGTGTGTTGAGCGCGTACGGGCCTCGATCGATCTTGAGCAGGGAATAATCGCGCCACTTGTCGGGATAACCAATCTTAACCGTCATCGCGGCCAGTTTTTTCAATGCTTCCCGTTTGGTCGGCTCATCCATCCACTCCAGCGTCTTGATCCGATCGCTCAACGCTTCCTTCAAGTTATTGATCAACTCGAGGGCGCGCGCCTTTGCTTCCGGCGGGAAATACTCGGCGACGTAAAGTTTCCCGAGTGCTTCGCCAATTTCGGCGTCCGTCGCAATGACCACGCGTTTCCAGCGCGGTTTGATCTGCTTGGTCCCGCGCAACGTCGTCTCTTTGAAGTTGAAGTCTTCGTTGACGAAATCCTTCGAAAGTTCGGGCGCGGCCGCGCTAATCAGGTGCCAGCGTAGATACGTCTTCCAATCATCGATTGAAGTAGACTTGAGCACCTCGTTAGCCGCTTTGAAGAAATCGGGCTGATGCACGTTGATGTCGCCCGGCTCGTCGAGTTTGATCTCCTTGAAATACTCGGCCCAATCCCAGTCGGGCGTGAGCTTCTGCACCTCCGCTTGCGGCATCTTGTTGTAATTCTTCTGCGGATCCCGCAGCTCCACGCGGGTCCGGGATGCTTCGGCGAGTTTCGTTTCGAGCGCCATGATTTTCCTGGCGTCTTCGCCCGCTTTTGCCGCCGGCTCCCCTAACAATGTTAGCATCTTGGTCACATGCCCGACGTATTTCTCGCGCTTATCCTTCATGTCGGCGTCCGGCTTCGTGTAGTAATCGCGGTCGGGCATACCGAGTCCGCCCTGCACCGCGTTCGCGATCGTCATTGTGCTGTTCTTATCGTCAATCCCGGAACCGAAACCGAATAGCACGTTGATGCCCATTGAATGGAGATGTGCGATTTCCTTCAGGACATCGTTTCGATCCTTGATGCTGTCGATCCTGGCTAGTTCGTCCTGCAACGGCTTCGTTTGCATCTGATCAATCGTCTTCTCGTCCATGCCGCTGGCGTAGTAGTCACCAACTTTCTGCACTTCCGGCGCAGTCTTAGGATCCACCTTTGTCTTGGATGCTTTCTCAGCGATTTCATGAAGCGCATCGTTATTCTTTTCGATCAACTGATTGAAGCTCCCCCAGCGCGAGTATTCCGGTGGAATCTCGGTGCGTCTCATCCAGCCGCCGTTGGCATACATGAAGAAATCGTCTGATGGCTTCACCGAGGTATCCATGTTTGCGGTATCGAATGGCGGCGCGTTTTTGTTGTCCGGTGCCGGCGTAGTTGCGGTTGCGTTCACCGTCGCTTCGGCTGCCGGTGCGGGAGGAACGACATCGCCTTTCGGCTTGCCTGACTTCTTTAAATCAGGCGGCGGCGTGTGGCCGAGCGGAGGAGACTTTTGCGGTTCGGTTTGCGCGAGAACAGTCGCGACCACGAACACGCTCAGAAGAGAAAGGACGTTTCGCATCCGACAACGAAAGGCGAGAACGCTTGTATTGTCCAACCCGACGTAGCGGTATAGGAAGTTAGGCTTCCAGCCTGACTCGGCGGACATGCTTCCAGCTTGTCTTCTTTACGAATCATTCGGCAGGCAAGTGGCCCGCCGTCCGAGACAGGCAAGATGCCTATCTTCCGATCGCAAATGCGCAACCAGGCCGCGCGAAAATAGCGGAAAGTGCGATTCTTATAAAAGACGCCGGGATGAACCGGGGCGGTACCACCCTGACTAACGCCTAAAAATGGCTATACTATGGTCAAACGAGAACGGTCGATGGGGTGATCCATTCGCCCGGCAATGGCATTTATCCTGCACCTTGTATGCGAAGAATGAACCTGCGACGCCTTACTATATATGCGATCTGCGCCGGTTTTTGCGCCAGCCGGCTCATGGCCGCGGTGGAGTGGCAGGTCATCAAAGTGAACGGCCGCGATTTCCTGAGCGTCGACAACGTCGCCAAGTTCTATGGCTTCCCCAACCCGGTAGTTGACGGTAAGAATATCAAGCTCAGCAGCGACAAAAACGAACTGCAATTTCGCGTCGATAGCCGCGAGATGCTGATCAATGGCGTGCGGAATTGGCTGAGCTTTCCCGTGTTCGTTCACGACGGAAAGGTTCTCGTTTCCCGCATTGACCTGGCAAAGACACTCGAGCCGCAGTTACGGCCGAGCATGATCAAAAATCTCGGCCGCGTGCAAACGATCGTGCTCGATCCCGGTCATGGCGGTTTCGATAAGGGCGCGATCAGCGGTTACGGTTACGAAAAGGATTATACCCTTGATCTGGCGCGATCACTCCGGCCCTTGCTGCAGGCAAAGGGTTTTCGCGTGATGATGACGCGAGAAAGCGATGTATTTGTGCCGCTGGAATTGCGTGCACGCATCGCCAACGCCACCCACGATTCAGTTTTCGTTAGCCTTCACTTCAATGCTACCGATCATGACCCGGCCGCGACTGGTTTCGAAATTTATTCGCTTACCCCGCGC
>JBKPMO010000168.1:0-15082 GCA_046732175.1 Verrucomicrobiota bacterium | reverse complement strand
GGCGAAAGCCACGCGCGAAGGAAAACCATATTGCGAAATCGGACTCGCCGACGCTTGCGCTCGAATGACGCTGCGGGTCTGGGATAACCATCCGGATTACAAGACTTGCAGCGCATTGCAGGGCGGTGATTTCATCGAGATCGACGGCGAGTTTGCCCAGCATCAGCAGTTCGGGCTGGAAGCGAAAACCTGGAAATCGCGGACGCTCACGAGCGACGAGATCGCGAATCTTCTAGCTGGACCGCCGGAGCTGCGGGCCCGGCAAGCGACCGATTATCTTTTTATCGATCAAACGGTAGCGGCGATTTCCGATCCGCGTTTACGCGAAATCTGCCAGCTATTCCTCAAGGATTTCGGCGATCGTTTTCGGCGTACCGCAGCGGCGCGAAATTATCATCATGCCCGTCGCGGCGGCCTGGTTGAACACACGGCCCAGATGATGCGGGTGGCCCTCGCGCTCTGCCCGATTTACCCGCAACTCAATCTCGATTTGCTCGTCTCCGGGATTCTCTTCCACGATTCCGGAAAGCTTTGGGAAAATCATTTGCCGGAGGACGGATTCACCATGGGCTACGATGAGCGCGGCGAATTGATGGGGCACATCTCGATCGGTCTTGAGCTGGTGAACTCGCTCTGGCGGAAATTGCAGACGGAAGGGAATACGCGGGCCTGGGAAAATCTCACGCCGCCATCGGAAGATTGCCGCCTGCATTTGCTCCATCTGATTGCGTCGCACCACGGCGAGATGCAGCTCGGATCGCCGGTTTATCCCAAGACGCCGGAAGCGATGGCGCTGCATTACATCGATAACATGGACGCGCGCCTGGAAATGTTCGCGGCCGGTTATCTGACGGCCAAACCAATCGCCGATCGCATTTTCGATCGGGTCCGTCCGCTGCCGGGGAATTTGGTGAAATCGCTGGAGAAGTTTGTAGGGAGTGAGAAGTGATTGGCCAGAGGTGAGAAGTTGTTACCTCTCACTTTTCACCGATTCGTCGTTTCGCCTCCGCCAAATATTTCTCGTCGATCTCGAAGCCAATAAATCTCGGGACGCCACATCGCTGCGCGGCGATCGCCGAATTGCCGATTCCGAGAAACGGATCCAGCATCGTCGTCAACTTTTCGGCCCCGTGTAAACGAATGCAGTTCTCGGCCAGCTCGACTGGAAATGTCGCTGGATGCGGCCGTTCTTTGTCGCGGCTTTGAATGGTTTCATAGGAAATGAACCAGGTGTTGCCACGACAACGGCGATCGCGGCCGCCAGTGTGTGACCAGCGCGCAATGTTCGTCTTGTCCTGATAGGGAACACCAAGTGCTAGCCGATCGAGTTCAACTCGACCGGTCTTTGTAAAATGAAAAATGTATTCGTGGCAATCATTCAGAAAACGTTGCGAGTTGATGGGCTTGAAATGACCGCGCGAGACGATTTCACCGTCTTGTTCCCCGATGCTGATCGATTTAATCCAGTGAATGGTATTTTGTAAGACGAACAGCTCGCGCAGTTCCAGCGCCAGTTCGTGGGGGAACATCGGATTGGCAGGTGCTGCACCGACATTGAGAAAAAATGAACCGTCAGGCTTGAGTAGACGCGCGATTTCCGCGACCCAGGTCTTACACCAGCGCAAATAACTCGTGCGATCGGCGGTATCGGAGAATTTCGAGTACCGAATTCCCAGATTGTAGGGCGGTGAGGTGACAACGAGATCAATCGATGCTGCCGGCAGTTCAGCCATGCCGCGCACACAATCCTCGCGGCGCAACTCGAACACGGTCACCCCCAGGCGCGCAGATAAGGCACGTCCGGCTCGGACCGAGGGATCTCGCCCAAGCTTGCTGGACGATCGAGAGATCTCTCGGTCCGGGCCGGACTGGCGTTTTCGCGTGGGATAACAGCGCCCATCTTCGAACTCCGGGCGAAACGGCTTTTCTATCATGTGTTGTTCGGCTGCTTTTACAGCATCCCAACAAGCGTACTTGGGATGACGGCGCTGCGATTACGCATATGTTTGCTTAAATGTCAGATAAACCTTCCAAACTGAAAATTGCCGACCGCGAATTTACTTCGCGGTTGCTCGTCGGCACGGGGAAATTTTCTTCGAATGAAGCGATGCGGGATGCGCTCATTGCCAGCGGGACCGAGATTGTGACGGTGGCGCTGCGTCGGGCCGATCTTTCCGGCAAACACGATCCGTTTGCCAACATCCTCGATTTCATCGACCCGAAGAAGTTTCTGTTGTTGCCGAACACGAGCGGCGCGCGCGATGCCGATGACGCAGTGCGAATTGCGCGGCTCGCGGCCAGCGCGGGATTGCCGACGTGGGTGAAACTCGAGATTCATCCTGACCCGCATTATTTGCTGCCCGATCCGGTGGAGACGCTGGCGGCGGCGGAGATTCTGGTAAAGGAAGGGTTTACCGTGCTGCCTTACATCAATGCCGATCCGGTGTTGGCGAAACGATTGCAGGACGTGGGCACTGCGACAGTGATGCCGCTCGGGTCGCCGATCGGCAGCAATCGCGGAATCGAAACACGGGAGCAGATCGAAATCATCATCGAACAGGCGACCGTTCCAGTGGTGGTTGATGCCGGGCTGGGCGCGCCCAGTCAGGCCGCGGAAGCGATGGAGATGGGCGCCGACGCGGTTCTCGTGAACACCGCGATCGCAATTGCATCGGATCCGAACCGAATGGCGCGGGCGTTTAAGCTGGCGGTCGAAGCTGGACGCGAAGCGCGCGAGATAGGCCTGGCGGAAAAACGCTCGAGTGCATCGGCGACAAGTCCGGTGAGCGAATTTTTCTCCGACTAGTGTGGTCATCCCGAGCGCAGCGAAGCGAAGTCGAGGGATCCCGGGGCGATCCGTGAAGCTAACAAAGCAAGCTCCCCCTTACTCGGTGATCATCCAGTCGCGCGCGCTGGCGTCGTTGTAGAACTCGATTTGCCGTCCGCCGAGGCGAGAAACCACACGCCAGCCGTGGGCGATGGCAAAGTCTTCGATCTCGGAGGGTGACATCGATTCCAAAACCGCGAGCTCGGTCGGGTGTGTAATAAAACATTCCGGTTTGGTGGAAAGGACACGCGCTATCTTGCTTTTGACGGCGAGCAGATTCGGGTTCATCGATGACGTTTTCTCCCTCTGGAATTAATCGGGGTTCGCAGAAGTGGCGGCGGCTTGTGCGGGCGATTTAGTTTCTCATGCAGGGCGAGATGCGCTTTGCGAGAGGGCGACGGGCCGCGCACGTTCGGTTTTTCCATATATCCCGCGGGAATTTTACCGCGGATTGCGCGATACGGCAAAGCCGGGAAGACAAATCTGGAAGCCAGGAAGTCACGAAGGGGAACCCGAAACCCATACCGATTTCCTGGATTCCTGGTTTCCAGATTTCTTTCCGGCGCGACTGCTTCTGTCATCCGCTGGCGTACAAACACGGTTTAGCTAAGTTCCGCGGATGTTTTCGGAAACGATCGAATTGCGCGGGCACATTATCGATTCGCTTACCCTGACGAAAATTCTCGATCAGATCGTGACTCGCGGCGCCGCCTTTAACACCGTTGAATTCCGCATTGGCCAAAAACGCGCGGACCAGAGTTTTGCCCGAATCGAGATCACGGCACCATCGCAAGAGGTGCTCGACAGCTTAATCACGCGCCTGCGCGAACAAGGCGCAGAAGTGACACCTCGGAAGTAAGAGATGCGCGAACTGCTGCTTTGTCCGCCGGACTACTACGGTATCGAGTACGAGATCAATCCTTGGATGAGCCGGGCACGCGCTGCCGAAAGTGAGCTCGTCAAATCACAATGGGAAGGTTTGCGCCAAACTCTGGCGTCTCTCGACACGAAAATCGAACTGGTACCGCCGCAACCGAAACTGCCTGACATGGTCTTCACCGCCAACGCCGGGCTGACCGTGGGCAAGAAATTTATCCCGAGCAATTTTCGTTATCCGGAACGGGCGGGTGAAGCCCCCTATTTCAGGGGCTGGATGGAGGAGCATGGATACGAAACTGTATGGTTGCCCGACAATTTGTATTTCGAGGGCGAAGGCGACGCCTTGTTTAGCAACGACACCCTCTTTTGCGGCTACAAATTCCGCAGCGACATTCAATCACATCGGGCGGTGGCCGAACTTCTGCGCTGTCTGGTTATCTCCGTCGAGCTGGTGGATCCGCGCTTTTATCATCTCGATACCTGTTTTTGCCCGTTGCCCGATGGAAGCGTGTTCTGGTTTCCAAATGCCTTTGACGAGTACGGTCAGCGCGCCATTCGCGCTCATGTCAACGAGCTCATCGATGTGGACGAAGAAGAAGCCAAACATTTTTCCTGCAACGCCGTCGTTCTGGGGCATGACGTCGTTTTGCCGGAGGGCGCCCCAAATCTCGTTGAATCGCTAACGAATCGTGGCTATCAATGTCACGAGCTGCCGATGTCCGAATTCATCAAAGCCGGTGGCGCCTGCAAGTGTCTGACCATGTTTCTGCCGCAGAGGGAAGCGGTGGAGTAATGGAGTGGTGGAGTGTTGGAGTGCGCCAGATCATTACTCCACTACTCCGTTACTCCATCATTCCTTTCTGTGACGAACAGGGACTAGTTCACGAGTCTATCACCGATTATTCGCAACAGTTTTCGGTGTAGCATCAGCCACCTCGAGCTTTGCGCTCACCTTTTGAATTTGCGCGGCCTGCTCCTTCAGCTGCGCAATGAGAGTCTGAATCTCCTTTTGCTGCTCACCGGCCGCAGTCGAGTAGGGCGTCGCTTGCATTGCCCATGTCCGCAATGTCGGTCTTGAACCCAGCGCGCGGATAAGAACACACCGAGCTAGCCGTCCCGCTCTGGTTGCCTCGTTACGAGAGAGAGCAAGGCGCGCTGGAAGCGGGGCTGCGCGAGCGGCTTTTGGCAATCACGGAACTCTCTTTTGAAGAAAATCGCCGGACCCCGCTGAACGGGCCGGCCGGTGCAACCTTCAGTGTCTGGAAATGTCCAACATTTTTCCTTCTTGAAAAGGAGCGGTGACATGTGAACCCTGAAACAAATGACTGCACTGGTCGCCGCGTTGATCTTGGTTGTGCTGATCGACCAGACACTCAAGCTGTTGGTGCTTCATCGGCTAGGGCATGAATCGATTTCCCTGGGTGTAATGGGAGAGGTGACAAGCGTGCACACACGGATCTGGATGGCACGTGCTCCATATCGGCTCCAACTGGCGATCATTTGGGCTCTTTGGATTTTTGGGGCGTGTGCTCTGGCAATCGTAAACATGCAGATTCCGTCAAGCGGCTGGTTTTGCGGGTTGCTTCTCGGCGGCTCGGTCAGCCATGCGCTTGAAACCTCTCTGCGAGGTTGCGTCTGCGATTACGTGTGTCTGCGGTTTTGGCCCGCGTTCAACATTGCGGACGTTGCAATCACTGTGGGCGCAATTGGGGTGACGGCGTATATGGTGAGAGCGGTAATGAACGCAGTCGCCTGAATGTTTGTCTTCCACGAACGAGTAACAAGAAGCTGTCCATTTTAATATAGTCATACGCGATTGACAGGACGCGCCGCCCTTGTGTTAAGTGCGTTTCAATGCTTTTCGTTTCAAACACGCCTCTATTTGGTTGGCCATCGAGAATAAGGGCAGAAAGCTCACCTAGTTAGATCCGATATGGCCAACAATCTTACCGGAGACTACGACGCTGTCCTCGAAGTCAGCGTCCGGCAGATCAACGGCCTGTTGGCGACCTTCCACCAGAACGGTGGGGAAAAAGACAAATCGCCGCACTTCCCCCACACTGTAGTCAACATGCGTGTGGGCAATCCTCCAAAGATTCTGAATCCCGCAATCGTTCAATTCAGCCAATGGCTCAGCAGTGCGGTGAAAAGCGTGCGCTCCTCCGGCGGACCAGGAATGAGCTCTCTCAGCCCGTTGAAAATTGGCGCGCATTTGGCGGAAAAGGCGCCGCCTGGAGCAATCGAGCACTTCAACAAACATTTGCGCGATCTCATCACAGCCCGGGACGAGGTCGTGCCGCCTGACACGGTGAGCGGGCTGGCGGAGCTTCAGATTTCTACGCCCGCGATCAATTTGGTGCGCTCCCAGGTAGTTGTGCACGTCTATATCCGGGCGCGGTATTATCCGGCGGGAGGCACGCCGGCACTGCCTGCGCCGATCCACGGCGAAGTCCGAATCACGTATGATGTCCTCCCGAAGTCGGTGAATGGCAAGAACTCGCTCGTCGTCGTGATTCCCGCCGATGATAACAGGATTCAGTTCTTCCCGGCGCCGAATAGCGTGAGCCAGTCCCAAGCGGATAACGAAATTCTCCGCCACATTCGCAAAGCCATCCGGGAACGCTTCAAGGCCGATCCGGTGGATCTCGGTACGAATTTCAAGTTCTTCGAGTTCAAATCGCTCGGCAGCTTCGGCAATCTCCTTGACAACGAGTGGGTCGATGCGCTGGGCACGGGCGACCAACAGGCCCTTGTTTTGCCGGTCCAGTTGTCCGACAGTCCGGCTCCGCCCGGAGCAATTGATAGCGTCACCAACCTGTTCCTGGGCACGGGTCCGAGCCAGAGCGATTTCGCCATTGCGATCAGCAGGGAATACGTCGAATCGACACTCCAACCCGGTCTCGATCAACTGCGCCAGATTCAAAACTGGATCCCGTTCGCCATGCCTGACGCTCTGCCAACCTATCGCGTTTCCGTGACCAGCGTGACACTGCAATGGAACGTCGGTTGGATTGATTTGAAGATCATCGGGAAAGCCACGACTCCTCATGTGCTTGCTCCGGATTTCGAGAAAATCGAAATTAACCAACGCTTGAGGTTGGTACTCGATGCGGACCAAACGGTGTCCCTCCAGGCTTCCAATAACGATCTAACGGCGTCCGTCCAGCTTTCCAATACCGTTTTCATCTCGCAGTCCGACGCAGAAGCCCTCGTCAAGACTTATATCGTGCCACCTCTACGCGACCCCGCCGTCGCGCCGGCTCAGGCAGACATCAAAAAGAGACTGGGCGATACCCTGGCCCAGATCAACGAAGCACTGAAGTTCAAAGACCCAGAGAAACCCAATGTCGAGCCCTCTCCTGTTCCCGCTTCGGCACGCTACACGGCGGTCGAGATCAACCCCGACGGCATCCTCGTGCGCGGCGACATCGAGACCAGGTATCACTATAAACCGCAGGTGGCCATTGACTACACCGACCAAGACAAGTCCTGGACCGCGCTGAACAGCTGGATACCCGGCGGGCGGATTGACAGTTTCACGTGGCAGTGGGTGGAACAGGCTGTGTATAGAGTCGGCTCGGGCGGCGGGATATCAAAGCTTGATGCCGCGGTGACACATCTAGCCAATCTTTACTTCACCATTCCATGGGAGGGCAAGGTGATATCAGAAACGATTCACCATCGTTTCACACGTTCCATACCTGCGGAACTCCAGGGCCGACCGAGCTGGTCGAAAAACGTGTGTCTTACCATCGAAGGCACTCAAGTTACAGCGGATGGGAACGCCATTGGGATATCTGGCGGGATCGAGAGTGGAGCCTGCACCGTCACCGCACGCGAGCCATTCGTAGTCCTGGATCCTATTACCTATGCCATCAATGAGATTCTCGGATGGCCGGAGCCACCGGGGCCGGTTGAGGCTCTGGAGGCGACCCTCTTGGGGCACGTCAACGTTCTGGCCGCCCATCCCATCCCGGCCGAAGGTCCAGGCACCAACACCCTGATCTACTTTGCCGGTCCGCGGGCAGACAAGCCGATGGAGGCACTGGATAAGGCTCTGGCGCAAATCCAGCGACGGGACTTTGCGCTGACGTTTGTGATCGTAATGCCGCAGGGAGTGTTTGCCAGCAGCCGTCGCGAGGTCGAGGAGCGGCTGGGATTGGTGGAGGAAGGCGGAGAAGGCATCGCGAGCCACCACACGAAAGAGGATCGGCCCGAATCGCGGGAAGAAGCCTTCCCGTTGCCACTGGTCATCACCGAAGACTATGTAGAGCGATGGTCGGCCATCTTTCGGGTCACTGAAACCCCCGCCACTTACCTCGTGAATGCGCGGGGCGAGTTCGTCTGGAGACAAGAGGGCGCGCTGGATCCGGAGAAGCTGGCTGCCGCTTTGGACGAGCACCTTCTGCCCTCGCAGCTGCGTCCACCTCTCCCCGTGCGCCTCACCGTCCAGCCCGGCGACCGCGCCTTGGACGCCACCTTCCAGAATGACCAGGGACAGATCCTCGCGCTCCGCAGGCTGCGGGGGCGGCAGATCCTGCTCAACTTCTGGCAGTCCTGGTCCGCGCCCTGTATCAAGGAGCTGCGGCGCCTGCAACTCTTGCACGAAGCCGGAGGCGAGCGCGCCCCGGTGATCGTGGCAGTCAACGGCGGCGAGACCCGTGAGGCGATCGCCGAAGTGCGCCGCCAACACAAGTTCACCTTCGCGCTGGTTCCCGATGCGGATCAACGGATCGCCCGGCGTTACGGCGTTGCCTGCTGGCCAACGACGGTGGTGATCAACCAGGAGGGAGTCATTGAACGTGTTCAGTTTGGATTTTCACACGAACATCGAGAGGTGATCAAGGAGCAGGCTTAGCGCTGCTCAATATATATGGAGTGGTTTCTCCTCATTTTCCTCGTTCCCTTAATCCTCGTTCCGATCGTGCTGCTCTGCGGTTTCGCTGGGTGTAGCTCCTTCGGGACAAGCAACGACCCAGTAGACCCTACCGCGACCGCTACGCCTACTCCTACCAAGACCACCGCTCCTACCACTTTCACTGCTACGGCGAAGGGCACGGACGAAATCGCCTTGGAGTGGCAGCACACGTCGCCGACAGCCAAGTTCACGGTGAGGCGTACCGCTCCCGACCCCAAAGTGCTCGCTACGGACACCCCGGACCATTCTCTGTCGGACGCCGGACTGAACGATGGAACCGACATTTACTATGATCTGACGGCCAAAGATGGCATAGACGACCCCTCCGACTCCATTGGAGCCAAGGCGACGACCAAGCCCAATGCCCCTACAAACCTGGTTGCACTCCCGGAGGACGTGACCCACATCGTTCTGACTTGGAACCACGTGACCAAGTCGCCCAAGAATATCACCTTCAAAATCAGTGACACCCTCAAGACCGCTCCGGGTGGCACCACCGAAATCTCACCAACTGTGACGAAAGCTCCTACTGATCCTAACTATACTTATTCCCACACGGTGGACGTGGGCAGCGAACACGAATACCGAGTCACTGCGGTCGTGGACGGTTTTGACAATGGTAAAGCTAGTGAAGTCAAGTCCGATCCCTCGGACCCTGCCACCGCGATAGCGTCGTGGCGAACGGTCTACAATAATCCGCTAACCCTGAGCGAGGGAGGCTTTGCGGGTTTCACAATTGTTCAGAGGATCGATGCCACTCACATCCTCGGTGTCGGGTCCCAGTCAAAGGTTAGAGTTACTCTGCGCGGTTCGACCACCGCAAACCTCGTAATCAACAAGGTCACGATCTCGGAGGCCGCTGCCGCGGGACAAGCGTGGAACTCCACCGCCCCTATCATGGAACTGCATTTCGCGGGCGCATCCGCAGTAACGATCCCAGCTAATACCGCAAGATTATCGGACAAAACCAATTACACTTTGGTTGCGGGCAAAGATCAAATCATCGCCTTTGACATAACCAGCGGCCCCCTCGGTAAACTGGCGCCATTTGCAGGGCCTAGCATGTATTCAAAGGGGCCGAATGTGACAGAGGCGGTGGTATCAATCCCGCCAAACCGGACGGCGGGTTACACAGCCCATAACAATTCGGTGTATATCGTCGAGAAAATCGAAGTTCTATAGGACAAGGCAACCCAACAGGGGACCCAGTTTAGACCTCAGTAAAGCGCCTTTTTTGACAACGGTTGTTGGATCCCGCGACATGGCCACCACGTCTTCATCAGATGCCGACTCTCCGGCACTGATGGTTGGCCTGGACGTCGGTTCGACCACTGTCAAGGCAGTCTGCATCGATCCAGCGACACGCCGTATCCTTTGGAGCGATTATCAACGCCATGACAGTCGTCAGGCTGAAAAAGCATTTCAGCTTCTTATGGATCTGACTGAAGCGCTAGGCAGCAAGGCGGAACGCACCCGGATTTTTGTCACCGGTTCCGGCGCGAAAACGTTAGCCGAACCGCTGGGTGCAGAGTTCGTGCAGGAAGTAAATGCTGTCACCCTGGCAGTAGAATCTTTACACCCGGACGTCGGTAGCGTGATCGAGCTCGGTGGCCAGGATGCCAAGATCATTATTTTCAAAACCAATCCGGACACGGGCGAAAAGCAGGCGGTTTGTTCGATGAACGACAAGTGCGCTAGCGGCACGGGAGCGACAATCGACAAATGTCTGATCAAGGTTGGCATGGCGCGCGAGGAACTCGCCTTGTTACGTTTCGACAGCTCGAAGTTGCACAAAGTCGCTGCCAAGTGCGGTGTGTTTGCCGAGACCGATATCGTTAACCTCGTCAAGTCCGGCATTCCCTCCGCCGAAGTAATCTGCTCACTGGCAGATGCGATCGTTTCCCAAAACCTGGCCGTATTGACGCGCGGTAGCACGTTGCTTCACAAGGTTCTACTCTTGGGCGGACCCAATACTTATCTCCCACTCCTGCAGGATTGCTGGAGGCTACGCATCCCGGAGACATGGAGCCAGCGAGGTCATCTCTACCCGGCGGATATTCCCTTGGACGAATTGATTGTGGTTCCGGAAAACTCCCAGTATTACGCCGCTTACGGCGCGGTGTTTTACGGGATGGAGCTTCCGTCAGACCTAGCTCGTTATCGCGGCCACGAAGCTTTTAAGGCATATCTTAAGCAGCAAGACTCGGCCAAGGGGTTGCGAAAAGGAGGACCTCCGCTAGTTCAAAGCCGGCAGGAAGCAGAGAGTTTTCGGGTCAACAACTCGGTTGCGAACTTCGAACCCGCGCGGTTTGCGCCAGGCCAAATCGTGCGTGCTGTTATCGGGCTGGATGGAGGGTCCACGTCTTCGAAAGCGGTCTTGGTGAGTGAGGATGGCAAAGTCCTAGCAAAAGCTTATCGCCTTTCAAAAGGCAATCCTATTCAGGATATGAAGGATTTGCTCAGTGACCTTCGGACGCATGTCGCGCAGCAATCCGCTAAACTCGAGATCCTGGGTTTCGGTGCCACCGGTTACGCCGCCGATGTGTTGGAAAAAACCGTCGGAGCTGACGTTAATATTGTCGAAACGGTGGCGCACATGATGAGCGCCCGGCATTTTTTTCCTGATGTGGATGTCATCTGCGATGTTGGCGGACAAGACATCAAGGTCCTCATTTTGCAAAACGGCGACATCAAGGATTTCCGT
This sequence comes from Verrucomicrobiota bacterium, assembly GCA_046732175.1. Classification (GTDB taxonomy): domain Bacteria; phylum Verrucomicrobiota; class Verrucomicrobiia; order Chthoniobacterales; family UBA10450; genus AV69. The sequence goes on along the minus strand of JBKPMO010000168.1, from coordinate 3,754 downwards.
CTTTCAAATCAATGTTCGGCCGGTAATGGCATGTTACTCCAGGCGATGGCACAACAGTTTGGGGTTCCTCTCACAAGTTATGCGGATAACGCTTTCGCCGCGCAGGTTACGCCCGTGTTTAGCTACGGGTGCGCGGTGTTTCTGGATAGCGACCGAGTCAATTTCCAAAGGGAAGGCTACTCAAAGGAGGAGCTTCTCGCGGGGCTCGCCACGGTGCTGCCGAAAAATATCTGGCAATACGTCGTGCAGATTCCTCGTCTTGCTGCCCTCGGAACCCGCTATGTCCTGCAAGGCGGCACGCAATACAACCTGGCAGCGGTCAAGGCGCAGTTCGATTACATTCGGCAACGAGTACCAAATGCCGAGATTTTCGTGCATCCGCACTGCGGCGAAGCGGGCGCCATTGGTGCAGCCATCGAAACTTTGCGCGTCATAAAGAGGCGAGGCCATTCGACCTTCGTTGGCATCGATCAGGCGATCGGGATCGATTTCACGACCAGGAACGACGAAACCACGCAGTGTCGCTTCTGCCGTAACCACTGCTCGAGAACGTTTGTCGACGCAATCACCCCTAAAGGGATGTCCAGCCGTTACATCTCGGGATTCTCATGCGAGAAAGGAACGGTCGAATCGAAGGAATCCATGATGGCTCTGCTCAAAAAACGGAACGAGTTAAAAGAGAAATATGTCAACCTGTTGGAATATGAATCGCGGCTCGCTTTTCAGGCCTTCTACAAATCTAAGCCACTTCCTGCGGAGAGTACGGAGATCGACGATGTTGAACTCCGTCGGTCATGGACCGGAAGTGCTCGACGCCGCAAAATTCGTCGGCTCTTTCGGCGCTCCGACGCGACCGCGGCCGACATTCGCGCGCACTTGCGCATCGGCATCCCGCGTGTGCTGAATCTGTATTCCACTGCACCACTTTTCCGGACTTATTTTGAATCGCTGGGGATCCCATCCGAGAATATCTGCTTCTCGCCAGCGACCTCGGAAGAGATCTACCGCGAAGGCGCAAAGTACGGATCGATCGATCCATGTTATCCCTCCAAAGTCGTGCAGGCTCACCTTCATTACCTTTTGTTCCGCACGCATCAACCGCCACAGAAACCACTCAACTTCATCTTTTTTCCCAGCATCACTCACCTGCCAACCTTCGTCGCACCAGTGATGGATTCGGCGACCTGTCCGATTGTCGCAGGAACCCCTAATGTGATGAAAGCGGCGTTCACCAAGGAGGTCGACTTTTTTGCCGAACGAGGGATCGATTACGTGGACAGCGCGGTGACGCTGGAGGAGCGCGCTTATTTCAAACGCCAAATGTTCGAGATTTGGGGCGAGCGACTGGCAATCACCGAAGACGAGAGCGATTTCGCCGTCAACCAGGGGTTTGAAGCGCTGCACCGTTTCGATAGCGAGATGCAGCGGCGCGGCTTGGAGGTATTGGAACGCGTCGAAGCTGAAAACCAGCTCGCCCTCCTGGTACTCGGACGGCCATACCACGCCGATCCAGGTCAGAATCACGGGCTGCCCGAGGACTTTCAGGCGCTTGGTTATCCCATTCTGACGATTCGTTCCATCCCCAAAGATAAAGCCTGGCTGGCGCGATGGTTCAAAAAAGAAGATGAAGCCGGCACAACGGACGGACCGCTGGATATCCGGGATGTTTGGCCGGAGAATTACTCGACCAACAGCGTGCAGAAAGTGTGGGGCGCCAAGTTCGCGGCGCGACATCCAAATGTGGCGGTCCTGGATCTCTCCAGCTTTAAGTGCGGCCACGACGCTCCGACCTACGGGATAATCAATGACATCATCACCACGAGCAGGACGCCCTATTTGGCGATGCACGATCTGGATGCGAACAAACCTGCCGGATCGCAAAAAATCCGGGTCAAAACTTACGCCTACACACTGCAACGCTATCAGGAAATGTTACAAGACCGCGCTGCGCGGATGTCTGAACTCGAGAGAAATGTGGCCCGGCGCCGTCAGGAACTGGTGGCTGCTCGACAAGCATCCTTGTCGATTTCAACATCGCCAGAACTGGCGGAGATGGATCGAGCATTTCGTTCCTACCTGGCGGAGGAGGAGGCTGTGCTCGGCATCCGGAAGGAAGACCTTGAAAAGGCTTACCCATCGCTGCCTCCACGCTTTGATTTCACCGCCGACGTCGCACCACTGCCGCCGGAAATTCAGCCAATTCCGCGGTGGCAACATGAGCACAGTCGCCGCCGAGGCTGCTCGGATTGCGCATCGCCCTGCTCTTGCGGAACGGCCTACCCCTCCGACGATCTCGCGACCCATGCAGTTTGAACCAAAATAATCCCATGCCCCTATCACCACTGGCGTTCGAAGAAATCGAGGCCGAGGTCCAACGATTCGAGGGTGCAGAAAGAAAGCGTTTGGGTCTGGAACCTTGCCGGACTCCGCAATGGCATGATCGAAATCCTCAACAATTTGAGCGCCATCAGCGCAGGGAGACGACTATTCTCGTCGGTGGCCTCACCGTTGCCCAGGATACGTTATTGCAAGCGGCGCTGGAGTCACTGAGTTATCGAATTGAGGTATTACCCTGTCCGGACACGGCGGCGTTGCATTACGGAAAGGAGTTCGGAAATCGCGGCCAGTGCAACCCGACTTACTTTACCGTTGGCAACCTCATCAAACGCTTGATCCATCTGCGCGATGTCGCGAGAATTCCTGTCCCGGAGATTGCTCAGCGCTACGTTTTTCTGACCGCCGGTGCGTGCGGACCGTGCCGGTTTGGAACATACGCCACCGAGTATCGCAAAGCGCTGCGCGATGCAGGCTTTGATGGCTTTCGGGTTTTGCTCTTTCAGCAACAAGGCGGTTTCAAGCAAGCCACGGGTCCAGAAGCGGGATTAGAAATGAACGCACTTTTTTTTGTGCAGGTGGTGAAATCCCTCGTCGCGGGCGATGTCCTGAATGCGATCAGCTATCGCATTCGACCATACGAAGTCTGCGCCGGAGACACCGACGAAGCGATCCAGCGTTCGAAAGAGATTCTTTGCCAGGCTCTTCGCAGCGGCCGGTCAATCGTCAGAGCACTTCGGCGCTGCCGCCGGCAATTCCAGACGATCAAGGTGAACTGGTTGCAGGCGAAACCCAAGGTCATGGTCATCGGTGAGTTCTGGGCCATGACCACGGAGGGGGACGGCAACCACCATTTGCAGCGCTTCCTCGAATCCCAAAACGCGGAGGTCGACATCCAGCTTATCACTTCCTGGCTGCTCTATCTTATCTGGCAAAACCAATGCGATACCCGCCGCCGCCTTGATCTGCGCGAAGAAGACACCGCAGGAAAGGGTCTGGCAGGCCGCGACGGAGCACGATTACTGCGCCAATTATGGGTCGCGGAGCGACTGCTGCGAATGATGTTTCGCGCCTTTGCCTGGGCCATTGGGTTGAATCGCTATCATCTTCCCGACATGGAGCAATTGGCCGCGGTAGCGCAGCCATTCTACGATGTCGAACTGCGCGGGGGCGAGGGACACATGGAAGTCGGCAAGCTAATCCAGGCGGTAACTCAGCAGAAAGCTCATTTGGTTGTGTCCGTGAAACCTTTCGGCTGCATGCCAAGCTCGGGTGTTTCCGATGGCATTCAGTCCGCCGTCCTCAATCGATATCCGCAGGCAATTTTCTGCCCGGTTGAAACGTCCGGGGACGGCGAGGTTAACTTTCAGAGTCGCGTTCTGATGTATTTATTTAAGGCGCGCCGCAGAGCCAGGGAGGA
>JBKPMO010000167.1:0-8419 GCA_046732175.1 Verrucomicrobiota bacterium | reverse complement strand
GATCTGTTCGACCTTACTGCCTTCGTACTTGTCCGAATCACTTTTCTTACCCATTCCTTTGATTGACTCGCCTGCCCGACTCATGAACTTCATGATTCCCTTCGGCGCGCTTTCGAGTGTCCCCATCGGATCGCTGGCGATACGCTTCGCCGCTGTGACCGGAGCCTTCGCCGATCTCATCAATGCTGCCTTGAATTCGTCAGTTCGCGATACTTCTTTGAGCCGGGCGATTGCATTAATCTCGTTAATTCGACGGAGCAACATTTCGTTGCCGTCTGCTTCAAAAACGCCGAACTCGGAATCGATCATGAACTGATTTGCTCCGGAGTAAGTGGAAACAGGCTCACGCACGATATGATGCGGTCCTTTGACCACCTCGGGTCGCAGGATCTCGCTCGCGTTTAGATCAGGCAACTCTTCAAAGGAAGCATCCGGCGATGGCGAAGGTTCGGGTGACTGCGCGAGGCAGGAAAGAGTCGCGCCTAAACTAGCGATTAATAATAGAGTAAGTCTTTCTTTCATAACTATTATTTACGAGATGTTCTTCCAGAATTCGTTTTACTTCCGCGATGTTCTGCGGATTCTGATTTGCATCAAGTGTGATAGCTGTTCGAAACAGACTAAGCTGTTTCATGGCCGTAGACCGCGACTGTCTTTCAACCCACGAATTCGATATAGTTTATATATCGAGCGGCTGAGCCAAGCGAAATTGTAGATTCGTTCCCGCTGGGACCTGATAACTATAAGTCGAAACCTGAACTCCACGTCGTGTTGTTCTGGCAAACGGATTCCCCGGGTTAATCGCACCCGTAGTTTTGATCGCAACGGTCCGTCCGTGGACTTGCGCCTCTGTGATGTTGACCGTCAGAGTTTGCTTGCTCGCCTGAGTCCGCTTAGAAGTCACGACTTCTCCTTTAATCTTTGTGCCAGCGGCCAGGATTACTTTTCCGCCGATGGCAACATCATTCGCCAGTTCCATCGGGATTGCCCTCCCGGGAGCATCAATCGACGTGAAGGGGCGGATTGTTCGAACAACCAGAGTGGTGCCGGCAGGAACCATCGCTCCGAAAGAACTTCCAATCGCAAGCACGGCAATGCTTGCCATAGCCAATACAATATTAGAGCTCGTTTTCATAGATGTGAAATGCGAATGCCTTTCAAGATGGGGAAAAATTAAGGGGCACGTATATACGACCTTCGTCCAATGACTAAACGAGTGAAATCTTCACTCATGAAATACTCATATCTGAGACGCGGTTTACGTCAGCGGCGTGGGACTTTGAGGCAATTTGACCACCCCTTCTGTCGTCTCCATCTGAGTCGACTCTATGACACCCAAGAAATTACAGGACCTAGCATCCAAATACCAAAGCCGCGTTTCAACGGCCACCGGCTAAGCTGCCGGCGGCAGCAGGTAGAGAGCCGTAGCGAACATCAGATAAACAATGATCACCAGCATACCGACGAACCAGGCAGAACGTCCGGAGTTAGTGACGAGCGCAGCCGTTAACGTGGCAAGAAAGACCATCGCGACGGCGCCAGGCCAGAAGGTCAAATCCATCGGCGCGGGCCCGATGAAATCGCTCAGCAGAACAAGCACCGGCGCAACAAAGAGCGCGATCTGCGCGGCACTGCCAAGCGCGATACTCACGCTGAGATCGAGATGATTCTTGCGCGCAGCGGAAAATGCCGCCGCCATTTCCGCCGCCCCGCCCACCAGCGCGACAACGATGAAGCCGACAAACGCAGGCGTCATCCCAAAAGCCAAGGCCGCCTGCTGCACGGAACCGACAAACACCTCACTTACTAGTGCGACTAAAATAGTCACACCGGCAAGCGTGCCTATCGCCAGACTGATTGGCCACGCCGCCTCCCGTTCTTCTTCCTCGCCAGTGAACAATTCGCGGTGACTCTTCAGCGAAAACCAAAGGCCAAGGCCATAGGCGAGAAGAAGCAGGATCGCGAGGGCAAGGCTCAGTTCCTGATTGAATCGGGTCGCTGCTTCCCTTGGCGCGCGTGTGCTAATGGTTGACGGAATTAGTAATGCGACGGTGGCGAGAAAAAGCAGGCCGGCCTGGAAGCGCGCGCTGATCCGGTTGAATTCCTGGAGGTGGTAGCGGACGCCGCCGAGCAGGAAACACATGCCCAACATGAACAAGGAATTAGTCACAATCGCACCAGCAATAGATGCTTTCACGAGCGTGTACTGGCCGGCCTGCAAAGCGACGATCGCAATCACCAGCTCAGTGAGATTTCCCAGAGTCGAATTGAGCAGGCCGCCGACTGAATCACCTGTCTTGGCGGCGACTGATTCGGTCGCGTGACTAAGCAAAGTGGCCAGTGGCAGGATCGCCAAAACCGAGAGAACAAAGAGCAGCGTGTGAGCTCCGGGCTTGAGCTTCTCGAAGGCGAGGACCAGCGGCACGAATACGAGCAGCCAAAGCAACGGGTTGCGGCGGATTTCCTGAAAGAGCAGACGCATACATGCGACGGATTAAGCTTTTCATCGGTCACCGCGAATCAGACGAAGGTCCAATAGACGCCCATGGCCTTCGCGCATTCAGCTAGTTGCGAGAGACCTATGGCACGCCATCACCGAGTATTAGGGCGAGCAGAGTCGGGCGCGCGAGAGCAGTCTTCATTACGGGGAGAATGCAAGTTGCGCGCCGGATCGAGCATCGAGCCTGGCGTTTCAGACGATCAATTCAAATTCGTCAGGGGCATTTCCGATCTAACGAAAATTACAATCGAGGACTCATCATGAAAACTACACAATCTGTTTCACACATGGTTATCGTTTTTGTCGCGCTTGCCGCAGCGACCTTTTTGGCCGGCTGCGCCGAGATGGGGTCAACCAATACGAAGTCACTGCTTTCCGCGGCCGGCTTCCACATCCGCACCCCACAGACGCCTTTGCAGAAGGAAGTCTATACCGCGCTTCCGGCCTATCAGGTTCAACGTGTATCAAGGGAAGATAAGGTACTCTACGTCTACAAAGACGAGAGTGCTGGCGTGGCTTACGTCGGCCGCGAACCGGAGTACCAACGTTATAAGGAACTCTGCATTCAGCAGCAGATTGCCGAGCAGTACTACATGGCGTCGCAATGGAATACTTACTATTCGAACCGTTGGTACGGCGCGTGGGGCCCAAGGTACTGGTGGTAAGCAAAGTCCCTTACAACACTTCAAGACAGAACAATCCACTTAGTCAGAGCATCACTTATGAGAATTAAACTAAATATCGCGACGCTCGTCGCCATTTCACTCGCCGTTTCGACGGCAAGCTCGTTCGCACAAGCGAAGAAACCCAACATCGTCTTCATCATGGGCGATGACATCGGCATGTGGAACATCGGCGCCTACCATCGCGGCATGATGGCTGCGAAAACGCCAAACCTGGACAAGCTCGCCAAGGAAGGCATGCTCTTCACCGACTACTACGCAGAAGCGAGTTGCACGGCCGGACGCGCCAACTTCATCACCGGTGAGTTGCCTATCCGGACGGGTATGACAACGGTTGGCCAGGCGGGTGCGCCAACCGGTCTTCCCGCTGAGGCATGTACGATTGCCACTGCGCTCAAGGCGCAGGGCTACGCAACCGGACAATTCGGCAAGAACCATCTTGGCGATAAGAATGAATTCCTGCCCACCGTCCACGGCTTCGATGAGTTCTTCGGATATCTCTACCACCTCGATGCCATGGAAGACCCGGCGCATCCCGGCTATCCTCAGGAACTGTTGAGCCAGGTCGGCCCGCGCAACATGGTCCACAGCTGGGCCACCGATAAGGATGACCCGACGGAGATGCCGCGTTGGGGTAAAGTCGGCAAGCAAAAGATTGAAGATGCTGGGACGCTTTATCCTGAACGGATGGAGACGGTGGACAACGAAATCCGCGACTTCGCCTTCAAGTTCATCGACAAAGCCAAGGCAGATAACAAGCCCTTCTTCTGCTGGCTCAATCCCACTCGCATGCACATCGTCACGCACCTTTCGGACAAGTACGAGAAGATGCGCAACTCCAAGAATGGCTGGTCCATTTCCGAAGCCGGCATGGCGCAGCTCGACGACATCGTCGGCGACGTCATGAACAAGCTCAAAGAGATGGGCGTGGATGACAACACCATTGTCGTCTTCACCACCGACAACGGAACGGAGGTCTTCACCTGGCCTGACGGCGGGCAGACGCCGTTCGCACAGTGCAAAGGTACCATTATGGAAGGCGGCTTCCGCGTGCCTTGCATTCTCCGCTGGCCCGGCCATGTGCCGGCAGACTCCGTTCAGAACGGAATCTTCTCCGGTTTGGACTGGTTCCCTACCTTCCTCACCGCGGCGGGTAACCCAGACATTACGAATCAACTCCTCAAGGGCGTGAAACTGGGCGACCGGACCTACAAGAACCACCTGGACGGCTACGACCAGACAGCTGCTATCACCGGCAAAGGCGAGTCCGCGCGTCACGAAATCTTCTACCTTGGAGAGAGCTCGGTCGGAGCGGTTCGCATCGACGACTTCAAGTATCGCTTCATCGATCAGCCCAAGGGCTGGCTCGGTGAAAAGACCCATTGGGACGTGCCGATTCTGATTAATCTGCGCCTCGATCCGTTCGAGCGCACGGCCTGGCCCGATAGCGGAACGAAAGAAGGCGGCCAGGCATACTTCGAGTGGTTCAAGTATGAATTCTGGCGTTTTGTTTTCGTCCAGCAGGTGATGGGCAAGGAACTCCAGACCTTCCTCGAATTCCCGCCAATGCAACGTGGCGCGAGTTTCAATCTCGATGCCGTGAAAGCGGAGATGGCGAAGAAGATGGCCCAGGCCGAGGAGGCGGCCAAAGGCCCCGGCCGGTAGCCGGGAACACTTCGCGGGCGGCTCGCAGGAGCCGCCCGCTTTTTCGAGGCTGACGTGATCCCGGATCGAACCAAACCCGAATCGAACCGATGAAATCTATTCACAAGATTATTGCCCCGCTGGCGATTGCTTTCTGTGGCTTCACAACTGTCCACGCCCAGGATCCGCTTCCGTCGTGGAACGACACCGCGTCGAAGAAAGCCATCGTGGCTTTTGTCGAGAAAGTAACAAAGGAAGGCTCGCCTGATTTCGTAAAACCTGAAGAACGCATCGCCACCTTCGATAACGACGGCACCCTTTGGGCGGAACAGCCGATCTATACGCAAGTAACCTTCGCTATCGACGAAGTCGTTGCAATGGCACCACAACATCCGGAGTGGCGCGAACAGGAACCGTTCAAATCGATCCTCGCCCGCGACCGTGACGCGATGTTGAGATTCAGTGTCCAGGATTTCGAAAAGGTGGTCGCCCTTACACACAGCGGGATGACTGTTCAACAGTTCCAGGAAATCGTTAAGAAATGGCTGGCAGAAGCGAAGCATCCCCGCTTCAAACGGCCTTACACCGAATGCGTGTATCAACCAATGATCGACTTGATGCAATACCTGCGGACTAACGGGTTCAAGACATATATCGTGACCGGCGGCGGACAGGAGTTTGTGCGCGCCTTCGCCGGGCAGACTTATGGAGTCCCGCCTGAGCAAGTCGTCGGCAGCATGGGCAAAGTGAAATACGATTATGACAAGGACGGCACGCCCGAGCTAATCAAGTTGCCTGAAGTACTGCTGATCGACGACAAAACCGGTAAACCGGAAGGGATTAATATGGTCATCGGTCACCGCCCGCAAGCAGCGTTCGGCAATTCGACGGGGGATCAGCAAATGCTCGAATATACTGGTGTAGGGAATGGTGCCCGGCTGATGATGCTGGTCCATCACGATGACGCCAAGCGTGAATACGCCTACGGCGCAGAGTCGAAAATCGGAACGTTCAGCGATGCGCTCATGGCTGAGGCCAACAAGAAAGGCTGGATCGTCGTCAGCATGAAGGACGACTGGAAAACCATTTTCCCGCCAGCAACGCAATAGGAGTTTTGGGAGGGGATTGCTGCACCAAGCGCCTGTTATCGATGGCTTGCACCCGCGCTTGAACCAAACGCCATGACGATGCGGGGTGTTAGACCAAAGTCCCATAGCCGAAGCAATTTGCTTTTCGCAGCGTAGTTTGGCGGATTCCAACAAATTGCAGCGCAACATCTGTGAAGGAAAAACATCTGTGCCCATTTCTTCTGGTCGCGCCCGCTCACGACATCTCGGAATTATGACCAGATTAATTAACCGGTTTGGGTACCAACTGTCAGCTGCAGCGGCTATCTTACTCCCCTCCTTGGTTTCCGGCGCCACCGAGACAACGGATTTCAAAACCACCAGTAGCGCGAAAGAGGCTCCTCCGATCGAGAAAAGCTGGTGCGAAACTCCGTCATTGTGGCAAATCCGCATTGGCCTTCCCGGGTGGCTGGCGGGTATCTCAGGCGAAAGCGGAGTAAAGGGCGTCGTCGACGCGACCGACGTCAGCTTCGATCAGTTGCTCAACCATCTGACCCATTTTCCCATCGCGTTGTCGGCTGACGTTCGTTATCAGCGTTGGGAATTCTTCGGGTTTGGTCAGTACATCGAGGTTGGTACCTCTGCCACGCTGCCCGGCTTACTTTTTACCGACGCCAATGTGCACATCAAAAATGGACTTCTACAAGGATTCCTTGGTTATCGATTGATCAATTGCGATAAGGCTATGCTTTCTTTCTTCGCCGGCGCCCGCTATACCTATTTGGGGGGCGATTTAAGCATCTTCGATAACGGGGATGCGCGCCTGGTCAGGCTTCGCGAACTGCTGGGAATCCGCAAGCGGTTGGATTTTTCCGATTCGACTGGCTGGGTCGATCCCGTAATTGGGATGCGTGGAAAGGTCAAGATTTGGAAAGCCATATCCCTGTACGCGGAAGGCGATGTCGGTGGATTTGACGCCAACTCTGACACGGCGTTTGAACTGCGCCGGCAAGGGCGAAGCATTGTGCGAGCACCAGTGGATAGTTCCGACTGGAGTTACGAGGTGCAAGGCGGGCTCGAAGTTCAACTCACGCGCTCAATGTGGACGCAGCTAGGATGGCGTTATCTAAAGTACGACTACCGGCAAGAAGGCTTCACACAAAAGACCGAGTTGAACGGCCCCTTTTTGCAAACCGGGATAAATTTCTAACCGAAAAGATCGCACCCGTATCGCCTCAACAATCCCGTAGTGCGCCCGCCAAGGACTTTTGGTCCGTGGTGGTTTAAATCCGCAAACGCGCTCTGAGTTGCAGCCGTATCCCAGGAACAACAAGCCCGACAAGTTGATCACGACCCGGTGTAATCAAAATGGTTAAGTGAGTCCGCCGATAAGACCAAAGTCTCATACCCAGCCATCTCTTGCGGGCGCAACTTCCGGTAGTGAACCGGTTCGTCGTTCATTGACGATGTCTTGTAAGCCAAAAGAAGCATTATGAAAAATCCCTACCTCCGCATCGACCTGCTCGGCGGTATCGCCGTTGCGATCACGCTTTGTAGCTACAGCAGCTTGGCTGCTCGCAATCCGAGAAACGTTTTCAAAAAAAACCAACATTTAGAACTCCCAATCAACCTATGAAACCAGCAAGACGGGTCCTCCTTGGCGGGATGCTCGCTGCCGCCGTTATGGCGGTCGCGCCTTCCGTAAGGGCGCAAGTGCAAACCACCGGCACGCCCGGTTCACCGAGCGCGACCACCACCATCGATGGCAAACAAATCCCGCCGCCCGATCCGAACTTCGGCGGCGTGATCAAGGACACCGCCGTCGATTCCAAACCGTACTGGCCACCCACGGTGGTGCCGCCGAAAGGCGCGCCCAACGTGCTCTTGATTATGACCGACGACCAGGGCTATGGTGTCTGCAGCACCTTTGGCGGCGTGATCCCGACGCCGGCCATGGATCGGATCGCGAAAGCGGGATTGCGCTACACGCAATTCCACACGACCGCGCTTTGCTCTCCCACACGGGCGGCTTTGATCACTGGCCGCAATCACCACTCGTCGGGCTTTGGCGTGATCTCAGAACAAGCGACGGGCTATCCGGGTTATAATTCCATTATTGAAAGGAACTGCGCCACTATCGGCGAGATTCTGAAGGAGAACGGCTACGCCACCTCCTGGTTCGGCAAAAACCATAACACGCCAACCTATGTTTACAGCCAGGCTGGACCGTTTGATCTGTGGCCGAGCGGGATGGGCTTCGATTACTTTTATGGATTCATGGGCGGTGAGACTAACCAGTGGCAGCCCTACCTCTTCCAGGATCATACCCAGATCTATCCGTGGGTAGGAAAGAAGGATTACAACCTCACCACCGACATGGCGGACGAAGCCATTAAATATATGAAGGAGTTAAATGCGGCCGCTCCGGAGAAGCCGTTCTTCCTTTACTATGTGCCCGGTGGGACGCACGCACCACATCATCCGACCAAGGAGTGGATCGCGAAGATGAAAGGCAAGTTCGACAT
>JBKPMO010000166.1:0-17411 GCA_046732175.1 Verrucomicrobiota bacterium | reverse complement strand
GCATATAAGAGTCCAGTTTACTACTACGGCCATGATCAAGGCTGCGCGATCACTGGTGGAGCATTTTATTCGCCCACTACACCAAATTTCCCGTCGTCCTATGTCGGTAAATACTTTTTTGGCGACTACTGCTCAGGCTTTATTCGAATGCTGAATCCCTCAACGGGTCAGGCTAGCGGTTTTCTCACCGGCGCATCACAGCCGGTTGACACTCAAGTGGGCGACGATGGCAGCCTTTATTACCTCGCTCGGGGCACAAAGTCCGTTATGAAGATTCGTTATTCGTCAAACCTCTCTCCGGTAATTACCACTCAACCTGCCTCACAACTAATTTCAAAGGGTTATTCAGTTACGTTTTCAGTCGTTGCCAGTGGCTCTACTCCCTACAGCTATCAATGGCGGCGAAATGGCGTAGACATTTCTGGCGCAACTGCATCATCGTACAAATTCACAACGACGTTGGCGGACGACGGCGCGCAGTTCCGAGTGAGGGTGAGCAATGCTTATGGAAGTGTTCTAAGCAATGTAGCTACGCTTTCCGTAACCACAGATAAACCACCGACCGCACAAATATTTACCCCCACCAAAGGCACGACTTATTTCGGCGGTATGGTGGTTAACTATTCGGGTTCTGCTTCTGATTTTGAAGATGGAGATTTACCAGCCTCAGCATTTACCTGGCAAGTGGACTTCCATCACGACACCCACATTCATCCCTTTATTGCCGCAACAACAGGAAGGAAAAAGGGTTCCTTTACTATTCCAAAGCGAGGTGAAACATCCTCTAATGTATATTATATTTTGACTCTCAAGGTGACTGATTCAGCAGGTTTGAGCAAAACCGTCATTCGTAACATCTTACCACAGAAAGCGAAGATGACGTTTGTTACCAAACCAGCAGGTTTGAAAATTAGTTTGGATGGCCAAGCTCCCCGTCTCACACCATTTACGGTGACCGGAGTTGTGGGAATCATAAGATCAATTTCAGCGCCCACCCCCCAAACTCTGAATGGAAGCAGTTACGTTTTTCAAGCTTGGTCGGATGGACGGGCTAGAAGCCACGAAATTAGCACACCTTCTGTAGATACCACTTATGCGGCTAACTTTGCGGCCCAATAATTAGCTCAACGGAAGGAATCGAAACCCTTGCTGCAATTGTGTAGAAAGTGAGCGACATCGCGACCAAGCTCAACCTCAACGGCAAAGGTCACGTCCCGCTGCTCGGTCCCGGAGTTGTGATTAGCGCTTCCGCCTCCATTGCAGCAACCACGCAAGTTAGTTCTAGGGCGTCCAAAAGGGCGTCCCGTCGAAGAGATTTTTTGGACGAAGCTCAACTCCGGTCCAGAGTACGGGCGTCGTGTTATCGTCTTCATCCCGCTCATTATTCTCGTGGTGGACTGAGCCCGTGTACCAAACAACAATATCCGCATTGACCGTTGATTGCTGATCGGCAATGTAGTTAGGCAGATTGTCCGCCAAGAGTTCCGCCGTAACTCCGCGGAACCGTGTGACCCAAAAGTCTTTCTTTGTAAAGTCTTCACTATGGCGCGCGCTGCCGCTGCGCAAAGGTATCAATTCATAAGATGTAGGACGCCCATGGCCGTTCTGCAGTGTCCTGTCGAAGATTTCCAGCGTGTGGAAGCGCTCTGGGTTCCACACCCTGCTTCCCTCGGTCCCCACCAGGGATAAAATATCCATGGCAGTCGAAGGAGGTGTAAGGTTCTCCACGTGTCTAGCGAAGTAGACCGAATCGTCGCCCGGTCCATTGAGATCAACATCGAGTCGCCAGGTGAAGCTGTGCATGTGTCCTACTCCCAAGGCAGCAGATAACTGGGGTCCCGTCGAGCCCGCTCGGGCCAGGATGGTTCCGTCGTCACGAAAAGTCCATTCCATGATGTAGTTATAATTAGCGGCATCGAGTACCGCAAAATAGACAACTTCCTTGCCGTAACGCACGTGGGCATCATCCATCCATGCCAGGTAAGTGCGGATCTCTTTACATATTTTATTGTCGCCTATGAGTTGAGCGACGCGAGGTGGAGGGGGACGGTGCGCAGGCGTGAGCACTAAAGGCGAATAGTTAGCCTTGATGTCAGACAAGCGCGGTGAACCGGGATGATAAGGAACAAAAATCTCCCCGATGCGCCCGTCGTACAAGATATTGATAGGTGGTGAGTTTGGTGACTTCTGGAAATTGACATTTGTGACTATCAATCCGTATCGCTGTACTGCCGCCACGCAGAGAGTCCACATTGAGCCGGAGCTAAATGCCACTGTTTGGTCTAGACAAGGAACATTAGACAAGGGTTTGCCAGTAGCCTCTGAATCGAGCGCGGGCCCTTGGCCCGAGGCGCTCGTTCGCATTAGCAAACATAGTGCAAGGAGCAAACAGCTTCGAGCCCAGCAAGTCTGTGGCCCTAAGCGGAATTTCGATGTTCCGTGAGCAAACAATGCTAGGCGAACGGCTGATGATGGCTTCAAACCGGAGAACCGCGAAACTGGACAATTCATATGGAGCCTTCCTTCTCCCAGCAGCTATTTCTTGCTTATTAGCCCAGACAAGATCAGAGCGCTTCCCCGGGAGCAAAAACGCCCGCCAATCTAGGTCCTATTTAAGAGCGCCTTTTGACACGGTTCGGCAGCCATTGTCGAGCAGAATCCTACATTTCAATTGGCAGAAGCCCTATAGTAGCCTCGCTTCCGGCTCCAGAAGGGCGCTGTCAGACTCGACGATATAGCGGCGACCGTCGTCCTCGTGTGCGTCAACAATCCAGAGTCAGCCGTGACGCGTGACGGCGCGGTATGAGGGTGCGATGCACAGCAAACTATATGATTGAAAGGACGAATGCGGTCAGGCGCATGATACCGCCATAACGCCCTGCCTTAAGCCAGCTTCCAATCCGCTGCTTACCCCTAAAGATTTGGCGTTGGAGTAGGACTGGCTATTGAGCTGGGGCTGACACTACGATATACCTTACTGTAATAGAAGCGCCCCTGGTCCCCTTTCCTTCGGTGGAACTCCACGGTGTGGCGGTGAAAGTGTGGGTTCCTATCAAGGTTGGCGCCCATGTGAAAGCAAAAGGGGTAGCGGAATCTGTGCTTACTACGCTCCCATCTCTAGTGAACACGACGCTTTGCGTCTTTGAGTTTGCCTGCGCCGTTACCGTGTAGCTTGTTCCCTTGGTTAGATTCGTTCCATTAACAAACGGCGTTCCCCCGTTGTAAGTTAATCCGCGTACCCCCGGTGTGGGCGTTGCAATCGCGGTGACGTTGAGGGCGTCAGCCGGTTGCCGGCACCTATTGTTCGAATCGCACCGGTACTCCGGATAAGCGTAAAGCGATTCGTGACCGGCAGCATCAACCGCGGCGACCGAAACGTAATACGCTGTTGCCGGAGGAATGCCGAGATGCTGGGATACATCGACAGCGGCCGAGGTCAGGTCACCGGAAACAACCGTGCGGCTTCGGTACAGATTTTCCGCCAAGGTGCGCGCCGAGATGACATAGTGGTCCACGGGCGAACCGGACGCAGGAGGAGACCAAGTGAGTTGCACGGTGCCTAATGATGTACCCGTAGCCACCATATTTAACGGCGGAGTCGGTGCCCGCGCGAGGCTGGCGGCGCTTGCCACTACCACTTGGCAGAGATGTGCAGTGAAGGCGGGTGTGACATAGACGTAGAGATCGTTAGGGGAATGCCGATGGGGTGGGTTCATGTTTACCTGTCTAAAGCGGACGCCGGGAATCGATCTGGCGATAAATGCTGTGTGATCGCTTCTGCGACCGGGCGGAGCCTCGCGTAATATGGGAAGCATCGTCATGGAAGGCACGTAAGCGCTCCCCCAGTAGCCGATCTGGCGCATAATCCCCCGGGAGGGTGATGTGTCATTAGTCGATCCGCTTGGGGTGAACCCAAACTCGCGGGGTGTGCCCGGAGAAAATAGGGCGAACTGTTGAAGAGTTGTTGCGTCGTTTACGACGTTGTCGGCCCCGACGTCATCGGAGTTTAAGTTAAATTCGAGCGTGCCGTTAGGAAAATAGTCCAGATAGTGCTGCACAAAATAAACCGAGCCGAGCAACCCCTGTTCCTCCCCTGACCAATCAGCGAATACGACTGTCGCGTCGAAGACGTGTCCGGCCATCACGCGCGCGGCCTCCAGGACGAGTGCCGTCTGTGAGCCGGAATCATTCGCCCCAGGCGCGGGGCTGATCCCGTCCAGGGGGTTCGTGGTTCTGGAATCGTAGTGGCCGCCGATGACGATGAGACGGTTTGGATGCCGTCTCCCCGGGATCCACGCGATAACGTCGTGCAGAGTGCGCGTGGTTCCGTCGCCGCAGCCTTCCATCTGCCACGGAACAAGCGTGACGTGGAGCCCCAGCGAAAGGTACCGGTGTCGGATCCAATCACGGGCGGCGCCGATTCCCGGGGACGCGCCGCTGTTGTCGGAACAGGTGTTGCGCGTACCAAAGGAGACGAGAGTTTGAATGTCTGCCGCGATGCGATTTGCATTAACTCGATCGAGCATGCCGAGGATGCGCGGATCGAGCAGCGGCTGAGAGGTGAGGGACGCTGAAGAGTTGGGAGACGCGGTTGGCGCCGCAAATGATTCCCTTGCAGCAGTCGCGCTCAAGAGTAACAGCGCGACAAAAGGGAGACTTAGATAATTCGACATAAGTGCTTTCTAAATCGATTTACATTTAGATTATCCCGGTGGGCACCAAACTGTCGATCTGGAAATACCCGTCGTTATTTCAAAACGAATGCAGCCTGCAACTGTTTCGCGTGACGATGCTAAAATAGCCCATGACCATCCGGCAGCGCTGAGCTTGCCAGTTGTCATTTACTCGCAAAAATCCTTTCCATTCCGGCCGCTACTGTATCCACGCTGTCTGCTTGTTCGCTGCGATTTTATGCTTGCATTTTAACCGCATTTTGCGCGAAAATCGGGCTACGAAATAAAATCTGGGTTGAGCCGGGACGTTTTGCTCCCGGGAACGCGCTGACCCAATTCAGATTAGCAGTTAACGTAACTCCCGGGAGAAAAGAAAAGACCTCACTATGTTTGGCCGAGTCAAAGAGAGCGAAGCTATCCTCACGCTCAAACCGGTCACCTTCTGCTACAAGCAGGAGGTCGATGCCGACCGCCCTCCGCAGTTCGGCCTCGTCGCCGAGGAAGTGGAAAAAGGTGAATCCCGACTTAGTGGATCGCGAGCTTTGAGTAGCTGTCGGGTCGCGCTCTCGCCGGGACAGCGACTGACGCATTTAACTCCGCAGCCGTGAATATCCAGTCGTCGATCCGTCGGGTTTCGCTTGTGTCATGAAAACACTTCTTGTGCGCATGTTTGTTTTGGCCTGGTTACTAGTGCTAGTAGCCGAAGTTCGAGCCCAGTTTCCCCCACCTAATGTGGTGGTGATTCTGGCAGACGATCTGGGCTACGGAGATGTGAGTTTTAACGGATGTCCCGACTTCACAACACCTAACATTGATTCATTAACGAATAGTGGGGTTCAGTGCCCGAACGGCTACGTAACGCACCCCTTTTGCAGCCCTTCCCGAGCCGGCCTGCTGACCGGCCGTTATCAGCAGCGCTTCGGCTATGAAAACCAGCCCGGCGATGTAAGTAATCCGCGTCGTGGAATTCCCGCGCAGGAGGTGCTGCTGCCGCAGATACTCAAACCGGCTGGTTACGTTTGCGGGTTGGTGGGCAAATGGAATTTGGGCATTGGGTCGAGCCTGAACCCAACCAAGCGGGGATTCGACGAGTTTTTTGGTTTTCTCAGTACCGAGTCTCCTTACTACAACGCTCCGTTACTACGAGGGACAACAAAGATTACAGAAAAGGCGTATTTAACCGATGCCTTTACGCGAGAGGCAGTCTCTTTCATTCAGCGACATGCATCACAGCCGTTCTTTCTTTATCTCGCTTACAACGCAGTTCACAAGCCGTACAATACTCCGCCCAAGAGTTATATGGATCGTGTGGCAAACATTGCAAACAACAGCCGTCGTGTTTACGCCGCAATGACACTTGCGCTCGACGATGGTGTCGGACAGGTGTTGCAAACACTTCAGCAGCAAAACCTCCTCAATAACACGTTGATTTTCTTTCTAAGCGACAACGGAGCGCGGAATGTTCCTTTCGCGAGAAATTACCCACTGCGGGGCTACAAGTTCAACGTCCTCGAGGGTGGCATTCACGTTCCCTTCGTCGTCCAATGGCCGGCAGTGTTACCAGCCCACGTTGTGTATAATCAGCCGGTCTCATCGTTAGACATTGTCGCTACAGCCGCAGCCGCTACCGGAAGCCAATTACCAAACGACCGCGTCTACGACGGACTCAACCTGATACCATACCTCACCGGAAGCCAAGTCTCTCCTCCGAGGACATTATTTTGGCGTTGGTTCGGCCTAGGTAAGGACGGCCCACCGTGCGATCTCACCGGCGTTACCACTAAAAGTTCGGGCGGCTCTCCCGGCACAATCTGGGCCGTGCGAAGTGGTTCACTCACACTCGTCAGCGAAAGAGCAAGCCTGAGTAAACCTCCGGCTCTCTACAATTTGCAAACCGACATTGGCGAGAAGCAAGATCTCGCACTCGCGCGACCGGCTGACGTAGCCACGCTAAAAAGCCTCTACGACCAATGGAACAGCCAGACAATCCCTCCTCTCTGGGTCGATAATACCGATGTCAATATTATGCCTTTGGTATTAGCGGGGGACTGGAACGCCTATAACAAGAATGATGCGGCAACTCCGTGGCGATTGACCAGAATCACTGCGCCCGATGTCGAGGGAACACCAGATGGCTTTAACTATTTTGCCACCACAATTCGGGTTGCTGCAACCGGAGGCAATACAACACCCGGGTCGCATTCATTCACTTTTGTGGGTGGCAACACGTATTCCAAGCAGTGGACAGGAGCAGCTATGAAAGTCGATGGCACGACCTCCGTCCCGTTCTTCGCCGGTAGCGCGTTGGGATCGCCGAATAGTATTTCATTAGAAGACGGATACTATTACTCTTTCCGAATACTTGACTGGCGTAGCCAGGTCCACTCCAGCATGAAGGTCGCAGTGATGAAAACCTCTGCTCCTCCAGTTGCTGTTAGGCTGAGCGGTCAAACACCCACCGCACCGACCTCGAATGACTCTGTAGTTGTGAGTATCTCTACAAGTCAGCCGAAATCTGTAGAAGAGCGTGTATATCTTCGCTGGTCAACTGACATGTTCGTCAGCTCGCACATGATCCAAGCGACCGGCTCAGGACAAAACTACGCTGCAACGATACCCGCCCAGCAGGCTGGAACTGGTGTGCAATACTGCGCGGTAATCTCCACCGTGGATCTCACTCCGCTTGTAGCTTCCGGGGCAATCGACTCGTTAACGCTAGCGACCAGCAGCGTCTCACATTTTGTGGTGGCGGCCAGTCCGTAACGCTACCAAACCGTGAGCTTTTAGAACCGCCCATACCGGTGCGACTTCCGCAGCTTTGTCTGCTTTTCTGAGCTGGCGCTTGCAGTGCCTGGCAAGCATGGTGTGTCCCAGTCCACAATGTTGAGAAGAGCGGCCCCTCAATTATGAGTGAAACCCGCCGTTTCGGTGATCGGTCCGGCCATCGTGATCGAAACCGCGTTATTCGTGCCCGAGTATGAACCGGTGCCGGTGCCAGTCCAGTTGCTGAAACTGTAACCCTTCGCCGGTTTGGCAGTGATCGACACCGCCGTTCCGCTGTTTTTCCACCCGCTGCTCGGAGTAACAGTACCTCCCGTACCGTGGCTCATGGTCAGGTAGTATTGCGTGTTAAAGCTCGCCGTATAGCTCTTGTTTGTAGTGGGAGCTACTGTGTGTGACAGAGTTTTGTTATCACTCCAATTTTTCCATAAGTACTGAACGCCCGTGCCGCCGCTCTGGGGAGAAGTTGTCGCTATGGTGTGACTTGAACCACGCTGCCATGAAAATGTCTGGGTCGAGCTGTAGGCGACACCGTCCACGGTAAAAGCCAGGCCTAACGGATTGGATTGAACGGTCACCTGCACGCTAGGGCTGGGTGTCGGCGGCGGCGTGGGCGTTGGTGTCGGCGTGCTGGTAGGAGTCGGAGTCGGCGTCGCAGTGGGCGTTGGCGTTGCAGTCGGAGTGGGCGTTGGAGTTCGTGTCTCAGTAGGCGTTGGGGTCGCTGTAGGAGTCGGAGTGGGCGTATCGCTAGGCGTCGCCGTCGGTGTAGGAGTTGGAGTTGCGGTCGGGGTTGGAGTTGGAGTCGGTGTTACTGTCGGAGTCGGAGTGGGCGTATCACTCGGAGTAGGACTTGGAGCGGGCGTATCGCTAGGCGTCGCCGTCGGTGTAGGAGTTGGAGTTTCGGTGGGAGTTGGAGTCGGTGTTGCTGTCGGTGTCGGACTCGGAGTGGGCGTATCACTCGGAGTAGGACTTGGAGTGGGCGTATCGCTAGGCGTCGCCGTCGGTGTAGGAGTTGGAGTCTCAGTCGGGGTTGGAGTCGGTGTAGGAGTTGGAGTCGGGGTCCCGCTGCTATCAGGTACGACAAACTTAGCATTGGCGCTAGCCTGCAAAGTCATAGCATCAATAACCCCGGCGCCGGTGGATTGAGTTAAATCAACAGTGGAAGTAATGGCATTACATTGTAATGTAGTACCGACGGGAGCGCTAACAATAGCGGGGTAATTGCCAGTGCCATCATTAAAAGCTTCTACAACAGTAGAAGTAACAAAGGTATCGGTCGACCAGCGGAGATAAATGTGTTCTTCAGGTGATTTAGGAGCAGAAGTAGTAATATTTACTGTGTTACCCACAATGCTATCAATTTTCGGTAAGATGGGGAGATTAGCGGTTTTCATGACTGCCACACGCAGGAAAGCGGGAGCAGAAGGCTGGCGATAAGTAATGGTACGAAAATTGTAATAAGCAGCAGTATCGAAAAAAATGCTGGAATAAGTGGTGGCGGAGTCGGGGAGGTCGGCATAGCTGTCTACTAGAACAGGGACGCCACCCCAGAGATGGGTGCCTTGAGCAATATTGAAAGTGTGAAGCCCAATGGGAGTATCATTGCCGGCTTTAATGACAGTGGTATCCCAATCAGTGGAGTCAGGAGTGGCATTGATGGCGGGGGCTTCATTATAGACAAAACGCCAAGGCCTACGACTATCAGTTTTGTTGTAATTGTTCCAATCGCCAGCTAAAGACAAGGCATTCATCCTGAATGAAACTGTAGCTGTGCCTTGGGTGAAATTGGTGCGCCACAGAGGAGCAATAAGAAGGTTGTTCCAGTTATTCCAACGGTGTTGTAGGTCGGCAGCTAGATCCGGTTTGGTAGCGATTTGATTCAGATCTTCATGGGCATCACTAGGAAGAAAATGTAATTCTTGGCCGGTAGTGTGGTCAGTAGAATCGTTGTTGGCTTCTAGTTTCCACCCAGCGCTGGTGATGACAGCCGTAATGCTATCAACAGAACGAGGAACGCCAGTATTAGCACCTAAGCCAGAAATGCGCCAAAACAAATCACGACTGGTCGGAGTGTTAGTAGTAAGACAAGGAAGTAAATTAACACCATCATAATCACGATCGGTGGGCAAAGCAGCGCCCGTAGCGGCCGTGATAGTAGCCAAAACGTCCAAAGTGGAGACATTAGAAGTGTAGGTAGCGGGAGCTAATCGAGCGGGCCAAGAAACAATAAAGGGAATGTGAATACCGCCTTCCCAAGTTTGATATTTGAAACCACGGAAAGGGGCATTACTGTTAGTAGTGAAAGGTTGGGTGGTGGCACCATTATCACTGATGAAGAAGATGAGAGTGTCGTTGTAAACATTATTGGCTTGGAGAGTTTGGATGACTTGGCCCACACCGGAGTCGAGAGCCTTAATCATAGCAGCATAGGTCTTGCGCTGAGTATTCGTAATGGTACTGACTTGATTTAAATAGACGGTGGGAGGGGCGTTGTAAGGTGCGTGGGGAGCGTTATAGGCTAGATACAGGAAGAAAGGTTGAGAGGCGTGGTTATTGATGAAAGAAACGGCTTCACGGGTAAAGGCGTCAGTAAGATAGGCTGTCTCAGTGATGAGGGCGGTGCCTCTCAACACTTTGCTGTTGTAATAAGTACTAACGTCACCACCTAGAAAACCGTAAAATTCTTGGAAGCCGCGTTGGAGAGGGGTATAAGCAGCGTTAGAACCCAAATGCCATTTACCCACCATACCGGTGACATAGCCAGCTTGAGCCATAATTTGAGGCATGAGAGTTTCCGAGAGAGAAATGCCGAGACGGGGATTAGCGGCATCATCCCAAGGTTGTAGCTCATAGCCAAAACGCTGTTGGTAACGGCCGGACAAGAGACCAGCACGAGAAGGAGAGCAAAAGGCATGGGTGGTATAGCCGGCAAGACATTTGACACCTTGAGCAGCTAAAGAATCAATGTTGGGAGTGGTGAAGTCTGGGCAGCCATTATAGCTAACATCGTTATAACCGAGGTCATCAGCAACTATAACTACGACATTAGTAGCAGACGCGGATAGGGTGGAGATAGCAATTAAAGCAAATATGAGTGAAGTTTTTCCAAGTTGCACCTGCGTCATTTCAGATTTTGGCAGTTACAGCTAACAAGCTGAGACAAGGAAGGGAAGAAAGATGAAACGAATCGCCAGCAGCCAATTTCGGAGGCACAAGGCGGCGGCAGATCGTGTCCAGTACTCTGAGAGCTCGTGAAATTACCCTGACACTACAGCCGGGTAATCGCATCGACCCAAAGACTAGCTTCAACGCTGCCGCCGGCTTCTGCCGCCGCGAGGCAACCACAGGCGATTTGTTTAGTCGTGAAATGCTAGCCGAAAAACTCAACACCAGATCGGATCATATCTCCCGTGTCCGGCATGTATGTCGGGCACTAACCCTGATGTTTCTTTGCGAGATCGCTTACAAAACTCGGGTTTGTAAGGGCAAAGCCCCTACAGTTTCAGTCCAGTTCCACTGTGCTGCTCGATGTTATGTCTCGCAGGGAGGACTTCGCACGCGCAAGGAGCTGCGCGCCGGTGGTGAGCCCAAGCTTAATTTTGATGCGCGAACGATACGTCTCAATGGTCTTCACGCTCAAGTGCAATGCGCGAGCTATCTGTGCGGTACTGCGGCCATTGCCAATGGACTCAAAAATTTCAAGCTCTCGGTCACTCAGTCCCTCTAGTTCAGCGCCGATGACGAGTTGGCGTCGGCAAAAAAAACGCCGCAATGCCTCGCCGGTAACTCGCTCGCTGAGGTAGATCCGGCCACTGAGCACCACGCGGATTGCGCGGATGACCTCTTCCGTCGGTTCACGTTTCGTTACGAAACCGTTACCACCAGCGCGAATAGCGCGTTCTGCATAAAGCGATTCGTCATACATCGAAAATACCAACACTCGAACATGGGGATATCGCAGATGTAAATCCTTAATAAAATCCAGACCATGGGCTCCTTTGAGGGCGAGACCCGTCACTACAAGGTGCGGTTGTTTGGCTTCAACCAGTTCAAATGCACGGGATGGATTATCTACGTCCCCGCATAGCTCCAATTCACTTTCGCCGCTGATCAGTTGCGACAATCGTTCCCGTACAACTGGCTGATCATCGACGATCAAAACCCGGGCTCTGGTGCGGTCTTCCGACGTTCTGAAATGTGCCATTTGCGCCATTTCGTGTGGTTCTATGAATGACTATTCACGCAGATCCAATCAAAACGGCGCGCGCATGTCCACGATGAAATCACTAAGACGTCACTGCTCGTACCCCACCATTTTGACATTATCTGCCGGGAAACGTCCTCACCTGAACGCGCGCAAGAGTCGGACAGGCCGAAACGTTTAAAGTTCTAGTTACTGGCAAGAACCCGCTCAGCAACTCGTTCCATTCAACGAAGTACCGGCGGCCATCGTCGTAGTGGGCATCGACAATCCAGCGCCAGCCATTCCGAGTCACGGCACTGCAACCCCAGACCGTACTGGATGATGCACGGCGCGGCTATCAACGCTGGCATTACTATCAGCAATTCTTATATTCTTGCTATGAACCGAATTGCACTTTTCGCAGCGCTGATCATCGGAGTTCTTTTGGCTGCCGTTGGTGCGAGGGCTCAGCGGCCGGATAAGACAACATCGCGAACTGATAGAATTGCAAGTACGTCGAAGCCTTCTCGAAGCTCACATGCCTCTTCGACCAAAAGTTCCGGCAAAACCTCCAAAGGAACATCGCCTTCTCTAGCGACGTCACCGCAGGTAGGGGACGGAGGTGCCGCGGCATTAGAAGAAGCAGTGGGAGTAGAGCAGGTAACGGGCCTGGAACAGAGCCGGCTCCACGCTGACCTTGAAAAGGACAGACGGTGGTTTGAGGATCACATCGCTGACGATCTAACCGGTGTGACCTTCGATGGTCGTTTAGAGAACAAAGCGCAACTAATCGCGCGCTGTCTTGATCCTGCTAACTCCGCGGAATCTGAAAGATATGAAGAGTTAAGTGTGCGAGCTGTGCGACCTTTTGGCGACGTGATAGTTGCAACGGGCAGACTCTCGCAGACCGGAAAAGGCAACAACATTCAAAGAAGATTTACTGACGTCTGGGTGAATCGAGGCGGCATGTGGCAACAGGTTGCTACGCACGTATCTGCCATTGAAGGAGGGAATGTGCCGAGTCAATCCGCGGCGCCTGGCGCAGGCCTGCCGCAAGGCCCAAACGGCGAGGCCGCGGCAGCATCACAGTGGCCTGCTGCTAGTCAGCCACCGCACTCAAACCGGCCAACTGCTTCGGCCTCACCGGCACCATAACCAATCAAAGGCGAACTCCGGCGAATCTTGAGGTCGCCGTCCGGCAGTCAATCCCGAGGCTGTCGCGGGCGCCCTAACGTAAGATGGCTGTGCTAGAAATATAGGTCCCACGAACAGTCATTCGCGCTGAGCTTGTCAGCGATCAACCGGCACAAGAGATATTTGCAACGGGGAAGCCCCCGGTGACTAGGGGCACCGGCCCCCCGGGAATTGCGGGACACGACGAGCGACGGGGCCCCAGTTTTAAAGCCCATGAAGGGAAAGGAGCACAGTCCGCGGTGTTATTCTGAACGCCGTTTGCTTCTGGGATTTATTTGATTGCTAACAACTCGCTGATCGTGCTCACGCGACTCAAGGCGAGCGGTCACCCTCTGCACCGTTGCAGTGAGAACTTCGATTTGCCGCTGCTGCTGTGCGATTTTCGCTTCCTGTCTTGCAGCACCAATCTTCAATTCCTGTACCCTTCGATGCTCTTTCAGAAACTCGTTGAGCAGCAGGGCGTTTACGGCCTCATAGCGAACAGTGAAGGGTTTTCCGTTGTCCTCATGAACCACCAGATCGGGGTTCACCTTCTCCACTTCCTCAGCGATTAGACCGAACTGTGGAATGCCATCGGGATCGACTTCTGCTTTGTAGCGGAAGGTAACTGGCTTAAGTGCCAGGATAGGTTCGCTGGCCTTATCGATTGGCTTGATCGCTTCCTTGAAGCGCTCCGAAGAAGGCGCCACGCCCAATTGACCGGTACTGCTTACGCTGACTGCTTCACCGGTAACCGCCGTTCCATTAACACCCGCGATAAACGTGGCTGTCTGCGTTCCTACCTTGCCGATGCGAATGGTGTTGGCTTCCGAGGCTACACCGGTGTTGCCAATATCAATATTGTTACTTCCCGTGGTAAGGTTGAATCCGGCATTAAAACCGACTGCGATGTTACTGCTCCCAGTTGAATTGTTGAAAAGCGCTTGAAGACCGTTAGCCACATTGTAGTTGCCTTTTGTGTTTTTCTTAAGCGTGTTGACACCTTCGGCTGTGTTGTTGGAACCACTCGTGTTGCTGACGAGCGCCTGAAATCCGGTTGCAGTATTGCCAACTCCGTTTGCATTACTCAAGAGCGCACTCTGACCGGCGGCCGTATTCCGGTTGCCGATTGTGTTGGCCTTAAGCGCGTTAGTCCCGGTCGCAGTGTTGCCGCTGCCAGTTGTGTTGCTTAAGAGCGCATTAGTGCCGGTAGCCGTGTTGTCAGTGGAATTGTTGTTTAAGAGTGCGTTAGCACCGGTGGCCGTGTTGAAGTTGCCGGTTGTGTTGCTCAAAAGTGCAGAGTAACCAATGGCCGTATTGCCTTGGCCACTGATATTGTTCACGAGCGAGTTAGAACCGTTTGCTGTGTTTTGAAGTCCGCTAGTGTTGCTCAAAAGTGCCTGAAAACCGATGGCGGTGTTGTCGGTTCCGGTAGTGAGGTTGAACAGCGCATTGGTACCTTCAGCAGTGTTGTTATTCGGATAGCCCCCGTCCGGCGTTGGCGACGGTAGCTGAGCCTCAGCCGTGCTTAAGGCGATGGACGCGAGGCCGGCCGCGAGCGGCGAAATCAGAAAACCGCGCCGCAGTGGCGAACAGTTCATCTTTTTTCCTGGCAATAATGCTTCGATTTTGACAGGGGTGGTCGGAAGATTCATAGGGAGCTCTGCTTTCTTCTCCCGATGGTCACTGTTTCGATTAAAACCTGCAACGGGACCGGAGCTACCGGGAGACTCACGCCCCGTCCCGATTCAAGTTGTGCTATAGTGCATTTTTGCGAGAAATGCGGGCAAACTGTCAACGCTATTCGGATTGATGTGAAGAGAACTGGTCAAAGCGTTGAACGACGCCGCGGTTAGAACAGCATTTCTTCCAACTTCAAAACGGGGCGAGAATGTCGTCGGAGTGGCACAATGTGCCGTTCACCGTCCTTGTGGGCATCGACAATCCAGCGCCAGCCAGTGGCCGGACGAAATCAAGGTTGTACGTAAAAAACTGAAATTGTGCTTGCGACGTCTTCGGATGGGTTGGTAAAAGGCAGCTAACACGCGGTAGGACGGCGTTTGATGGCATGCGTGGGGTAGCTGAAACTCCACGGGGTCGCATTGTCAGAGGGCAAAATCTCGCCCGACGCGCTGACTGAAACCCTTACCAACAGAAAAACAGCGCAAACAAATAATAGAAACACCCATCCAAACCCAAACTCAGTAGAACATCCATGCTCGTGTACTGAAGATAATGAGCAGCCAAGTTCCTCCCGACAATAAGCGCTACGTTCCCTTCACGCGTCATACCTCCAAGCGCCCGCGGATCCTGTTTTTCTTATTACAAGCCGTCTGCGTTTTTGCTTCTCCAGCGTTCGGGCAATCGGCACCCGCGACGCCGAATATAATCATCATTTTAGCAGACGATTTGGGCTATGGCGATGTAACGGCCCACGATTTCCCAGTATTTCACTGGTGCAATAACGCCAGACTGAGTTATCCCTCTGTAACACGATGCGCGCGATTGAGGCCCAACCGTCAAGAAATCTGCCCTGTCGTAAAAGCAGGGACCTGAGAAGTCTATGAGGTTGCCCCATCGATTGCCCATCGGACGCGGAGGGAACCGGTCGTTCTAAAAGGCCCCAATTAGCGCAGCAGAAGGCAAGTTGGCGAACGGGCGTAAAAATCTTGCTCGTTTTAGTGAGTAAAACTAGCCGTTTCGGTAATAGGGCCACCTATGGTGACCGAGCTTGGATTCGCTGATCCAGTGTAGGAGCCAATCCCGCTCCCAGTCCAACCGCTGAAACTGTAGCCAGTGGCTGGCGTTGCCTTGATCGAAATAGCCGTTCCACTGTTCCTCCATCCACTGCTCGGAGTAACGGTGCCCCCCGTTCCGTGCGTCATAGTTAGGTAGTATTGCGTGTTGAACGTCGCAGTATAGGTCTTATTGGTCGTGGGAGCAACAGTGTGTGAAATGGATCCACCTCCACTCCAACTAGTCCAAACATACTGCGTGCCAGCGCCACCGCTCTGCGGGGAAGTTGTGGCAATGGTGTGACTTGAACCCGGGCCCCACGAAAAGCTTTGCGTGGCACTGTAGTTAGTGCCATCAACCGAAAACGACCGCCCAACCGGGTTGGTTTGTACGATCACTTGAACCGGATTCTGAGTAAAGGTGGCGGTCTCCGTAATAGGTCCGTTCATTATGATTGAAGCTGGATTGTTTGTGCCAGAATAAGAACCCGTGCCGGTCCCGGTCCAACCATTGAAATTGTAACTTACCGAGCTGTTGCTGGTTGGTGTCGCACTAATAGAAACGGCGGCCCCGCTGGTTTTCCAGCCACTAGCAGGAGTCACCGTACCGCCGGTCCCGTGACCCGTCGTTAGGTAATACTGGGTTGTGAAATTCGCTGTGTAGGTTTTGTTCGTCGTCGGAGCAACATTATGGGAGATTGCTCCCTTATCGCTCCACGTCTTCCATACATACTGAATGCCTGTTCCGCCGCTCTGAGGTGACGTTGTAGCAAGGGTGTGACTGGAACCGGACGCCCAGGAAAATGTCTGTGTTGAGCTGTAAGTAGTGCCGTCGACCTTGAACGCGCGACCGATAGGAGCTGTTTGAACAGTTACCTGAACTGTCGGTGTCGGTGTAGGAGTTGGAGTAGGGGTTGCCGTCGGGGTTGGAGTAGGTGTGGGTGTGCTAGAAACGCCATTAACGAGCGGGTGCGGATAGACGAAAGGCGTATAGCCAGGCTTAGGAGTACGGTTGAAGTAGTCTCGTCCTAACTTTATGGAAGGTTCGTCTGCGACAATATCCATTTGTCTTCCGGTTGTCGGATCAACATTGTTCCACGAATAGCAGGGTTCACGTGGGTAGCCGCGTTGCGGCCATGTCACAGGGGAGGCATTTGGAGGCAGTCCTGTAAGTAACATACCGCTACCTTGACCTGGTTGATCTAACGACGTTTTTACCTTCCATATCTCGTACCTATCTCCGACCTGGAATGGCACGGCACCCTTTCCTTGCTTTAATGTGTTTGACGTGTTTCCGATCAGATAACTTTGCGCATGTTCGCCATTTTTATCAACGGGACTACTCAAGTTAATAATGATAAACGACACACCATCGCCCAGCCATTGATCAGGCGCCCAGCTTTTTGCATTATCAGTCATATTCACATTGTTTTGGACCTTCCACGCGCGAGCAGAAGGATCATATAGTGGCGCGCTCGCGAGAGAGTTAGTCCCATTAGTTCCTCCTGCAATCAAGACGGTGCCGTTGGACAGTAACGTCGCGGTGTTAGAATAGCGCCCGGTTGCAAGACTACCCGTGGCGCTCCACGTGCCAGTGGCAGGGTCATACAGTTCCGCGCTCGCGAGAGAGTTAGTCCCATTAGTTCCTCCTGCAATCAAGACGGTGCCGTTGGACAGTAACGTCGCGGTGTCAGAATAGCGCCCGGTTGCAAGACTACCCGTGGCGCTCCAGGTGCCAGTGGCAGGATCATACAGTTCCGCGCTCGCGAGAGAGTTAGTGCCGTCGGTTCCTCCTACGACCAAGACCGAGCCGTTAGCCAGTAACGTCGCCGTGTGATAGTAACGTCCGGTGCGTAAGGGCCTGGT
>JBKPMO010000165.1:0-5910 GCA_046732175.1 Verrucomicrobiota bacterium | reverse complement strand
AGATTGCACGAGAAGTCTCGTGGGCTCGGAGATGTGTATAAGAGACAGGACCGGCCGCACTTTCCGCTTCGATTCCCATCTTACCGGCACCGGCGAAAATTTGCCGCGTAACCAGAAACGGCAGCGCACCAGTGACGATACGGTCCCATGGGACATCGCGGCGCATCAGGTAATTATCGTGACAACCATAGCTGTGACCGAGGAAATCGGTGTTGTTCTTGTAAAGGCAGACACGCTCGTTTTCCGGTAGATGCGCATTCCGGCGTCGGGCGCATTCGGCCAGAATCCGCTCGCCCGCCTTTTCCTGGGCAACAATCTCACGCAGGGTCGTGCATTCGGGGGTGGAATATTCCGGATGGGCATGATCGTTGTAAAAACGCGCGCCATTCGACAGGACGAGGTCGCTTTTGATTTCTTGAAAGGTGAGAGGCCGGTTCTTATCAATCTCGTAATAGGCCGATTCGTCCACGTCCTGACGCAATTCTCGCGCGCGAAAACCGCGTGCGTCACGATGCGGGTCTTCATGGCCGTAATCCCATTTCATCAACGCGCCATGCTCGGTGTAACTACGAACCAGCGCGATCGATTCCGCGACAACATCGACCGAGTCCGCGCCTTCCACGGTAATCCCGTATTCCGTCTCCAACCCAAAGACGCGTTCCATCCGCTCGAAACATAGCGCGGGAGTAAGTGGCACGACAAATTTCGAAAACGTGGTTCGCTTAATTTCTTCTCTCCTTTTCATTTGACGCCGCCGGGTCTGCGGGAAAAATCATCGCCATGAATACCCGCATTTTTTTACCATTAATCGCTCTCGTGGCGATAGCCTCCGTTTCAGCCGCCTTTGCACAATCTCCAGAGCCGAGCGCTCCGTCCACCGCGGTCACTACACCGGCGATCTCGGCGCCCACGACAACCGCGGCCTCGCCGGACCCGGCGGAGATGATGAAGCAAATGATGGAAATGGCGAAGCTCAACGAAAATCATAAGCTTCTTGCGGATCTCGCTGGGTCCTGGAGTTATACCGTAAAAATGATGGCTCCGGGCGAAACTGCGTCTACGTCCACCGGCAGTCTTACACGCAAACCGGTGATGAATGGTCGCTTCTTCCTAGGCGAGTATAGCGGAACCATGAAAATGCCGGGCGCCGACGGCAAGATGAAGGATTTCACATTTAAGGGCATGTCGCTCGAAGGCTACGACAACGTGAAACAGAAATTCGTTTCTTCCTGGGTTGATAACATGGGCACTGGAATCATGGACTCCGAAGGCAGCTACGATCCTGCAACTAAAACCTTCACTTATAATGGCGAAGTGGAACCGGTTCCGGGAATGAAGATGCCAGTTCGCGAAGTCATTAAGGTCACGGACAAGAACCATCATACTTTCGAGTGGTACGAGAACCGTGGCGGACAGGAGACAAAGACGCTGGAAATTAATTACACGCGCAAGAAGTAACGCTGCAGTTAATCCTAAGCATTCAGTAGCGCGGCGTTCTATCCGCCTGTGCTAACCTTGCAAAACGCGATAAACGCCGAAATTCAACGTCCAACGCCCAACATCGAACCTTCTGCCTTCTGACGTCCCCTGCCGCGCTATTGCCTCGTGCGAAGGCGGGTGAGCTGTGTTCGCCGCGTTGACACTGGTTACCGCGAACGTACGATGCGTTTTATGGACGACGCATCTCGGAAGACACGACACGAGCAGGTATGCGGCGGTGTTACCCGCCGGCAATTCTTAGGCACAACTCTGGCTGGCGGAGCTGTGCTGTTGGCCGGAGGGTCGAAGCTGATCTTTGCGGGGAATCCGCCCGCAGCGGCGGAAACGGACACGGTTTTCCGGGTGGGGGGCGATCTGCCGGTCAATCGACTCGGCTTTGGCGCGATGCGGCTCACCGGCGAGGGCATCTGGGGTTGGCCGCCGGACCGCGAGAACGCGCGCAAAGTTTTGAAACGCGCTGTGGAACTGGGCGTGAACCTTATCGATACGGCGGACGCTTACGGACCCGAAACTGACGAATTGCTTATCGCTGAGGCGCTTTACCCTTATCCGAAAGGACTTGTCATCGCGACGAAAGGCGGTCAGATACGACCCGGACCCGGCCAGTGGGTGCCGAAAGGTGACCCCGAATATCTCAAGCAATGCGTGGACAAGAGTCTGAAGCGTTTACGGCTCGACCGGATCGATCTGTATCAACTGCACCGCATCGATCCCAAAGTACCAATGGAAGATACGCTAGGCGCCTTGAAAGTGGCGCAGACTGCCGGAAAGATTCGCCACGTCGGATTATCCGAAGTCGCACCCGAGGAGGTGGAGCGCGCACGGAAGATTGTGCCGATCGTGACCGTGCAGAACCGCTACAACATCAGCGATCGAAAATGGGAGAACACGCTGAATTACTGCGAAAAAGAAAGAATAGGCTTTATGCCGTGGGCCCCGGTTGGCGGTACGAGGGGAATGATTAACGCCGCGTTGGGAAAAGCAGCAAAAGACCACGGCGTGACGATTTACCAGCTAGGTCTGGCGTGGTTGCTCCATCGATCCGGAGTAATACTGCCCATTCCTGGTACGTCTTCCCTTGCGCACCTTGAGGAAAACATGGCGGCGGCGAAACTGAAGTTGACGCCAGACGACTGGAAACGGATCGATGCGTTGGCAACCTAGCGAATGGAAGGAACGGGAATCGGCGAGGTAGGGGCGGTTCACTGAACCGGCGCCCGTCAATTCAATGGCTTTCATCTCATCGCTTTGCACGAAGGGCGGGCGAGTGAAGTCAATCGCCCCTTACCTGAAATGCTTGCTTAACTCCCAACTCGAATCATCCAAACACATTGCGTCGCAAAATTGATATCTGTTGTAAAACCAAACCGAACCAACCATGAAAAAATTTGCACTATTATTTGTTTTGCCGCTGGTTCTTTCTCTCGTCACAGTTGCGGCGCAGAAAAAGGAAACCTCCACCGAATCGGCAACGACCGACCAACACGTTGCCTTTAATCCGGATGATCTAAAATGGGGGGGACGCGCCTCCCGGATTACCGCCCGGAGCGAAGATGGCTGTGTTGGCCGGCGATCCAACGAAAAAGGGGCTATTCACCGTGCGGCTGCAGGCACCTGCCGGTTATAAGGTGCCGCCACATACCCATCCGACAGCTGAGAATATCACGGTAATTTCCGGCACATTTAATGTCGGCACGGGCGATAAGTTCGATGAAGCAGCCGGAAAGGCGTTGGAAGCGGGTGGCTTTGTTGTCATGCCCGCAGGAATGAAACATTACGCCTGGAGCACGGGAGAAGCGATTATCCAGATCCACGGTAAGGGACCGTTTCAGATCAAATACGTCAATCCCGCGGACGATCCACGTAACGCGAAGAAGTAAATCGAAGCAACCGTTCCTGTTTTTCATTAGAGACAGATCGAAGGAGGCCGACGGGCGGCTTGCGGCGCGGTTAGGATAACTCCGCCGTTACGAAACCGCGCGTTGAGGTGCATGTCCTGGACAATAAAGCAAGGCAATCGACGTCACACAGATGGTTCAGCCTTTTTACTGGGAAGGGCGACTTCCAAGTCGCTCACATTCAGGATTTAGTATTGCCGTCGGCATTTTCATCCGATTAGAATCCGATCTCGGTGAGCACACGACGGTTCTTTGTTCAAAGCACCCTGCTGGCACTATTATTTACCGGGGCGGCTCTCGCGGGTCAGTACCAACTCACCAAGGACGACAAAACTCTCGTTTGGAACGAAGATTATAACAGCGGCGGCTTGGTGAGCTGGTCCGGTAAACGCGACGCGGATGGCTACGCTACTGGTTACGGTACGCTCACTTGGTATGCGCCCGAGGACATACTGGCGACTGGGTCGAACCTTCCACGTAAACACTATAGGATTTTAAGCCGTGTTTCTGGAACGATGGCCCACGGCAAGTTCGAAGAAGCGCCTGCCCACGCGACGACACAGGCGACTATTGAGCCCGCGAAACCGAAGAAGAAGGAATGGCTGAGCATCTTTTTTAAACCGCGATCGAAACCGACGCCTGCCCCCGTCGAAGGGACGCCAAAACCGCGACCGAAATCGTCTTCCACTCACATCGAAACGACGGCGCAGAAACCAGATCCTGCGCCAACGAATGCTGCAGCTAGTCCGACGCCTACAGCGACGCCTCCGCCGAGCGCGGCTAATGATTCGTTGGATTCGTTGATGCACGCGCCTTCTTCGCTGAAGCTGAGTTCTCCCGCAGCGTCGCCATCGCCGGCTGTCCCTTCGCCGGCCAGCACGGCGGATGTATCGCTGCAACCGCCGCAGCCTCCTTCGCCATCTCCGACTCCGCAATAATCGGCTGCCTACGTCCAGCAAGCCCCGGACTACGCGCGAGTGGTCACGATTTACGTCGCCGCGGGCGAACACGTAAAACCTTCCGTTGTTCTTTTGCCGTCCGGCATTCGTTAAAACCGCAGCCGACAACCACGGCTACACAACGCTCAGCGTCAGTCTTTCAGGACCTGATCGAGTGTTGCGGAGTCATCCAGCAAGATCCAGTCGATAATCGAAATTGGGAGGCTTCCGTTCTTAATTAGATCGTCATGGAATTGGCCGAGGCGGAAGGTCGCGCCCATTTTGTCGTGGTACTTGCCGAGCAAATTCATGATTTGCCACTTGCCGGTGATGTACCAGATCTTCTGCGTTGGCGCAGTCGCGGCGCCGGCAGCTTCGCCTTCTGCTGCTTCGCGATCTAGGCCGCCGCCTTCCATAAAGTATTTCACCGCTTGCTCGAACGTCCATTTCCCAGTATGCAGATTCACATCCACACCAATGCGCGCGGCGCGGTAACGCGACAGCCGCAGAATTTGACCTTGTGCAGCCGAACCTTCGGGATAAAGCCCGGTCCGCATCAACATTTCTTCGCCATAGAGGGCCCACCCTTCAACAAATGGGCCATTCTGGTGTTGCCGTCGAATCTCGTCAGGTACATGGTTCGCGATCGATAGCTGCATGAAGTGGCCGGGAATTCCTTCGTGGCCAAGAATTGGCCGCGGATCCTCGATCGCCGCGCGCAGATAAAAGTTTTTAGACTCCGGATTGTAGGTCGGAATGAAAAAGAAACCGATCGGATCCTTATCGTAAACACCCGGCGGATTCATAAAACCGCCGGGACTGGTCGGCTTGAATGCTTCTGGCAACTGCCGAATCTCAAACTTGCCAAGATAATCCGGGATGGTGACGAGCTGATGCGATTTCAAAAAATCGATCATCTCTTGCTCGCGGCTCTCATACGCTTTCAAGAAAGACGCCTGATCAGGTGGAACATTTTTTGCACGCGCAGGGTTGGGGTCGGCCATCGATGGATCGGGCAACAATGCTTCAAGCGCGCGATAACGCGCTAACTCTGCCCGGCCAAGCATCTCCACCTGTACGGCATTCAGGGGCAACAACAGAACGTGTTTCAAATAGTAGTTGTAGTTGGCTTCGCCCATGGGCGCGAAGTCCACCATCTGGGGTAGCTTCTTCTCCAGCCGATCGGCGAAGGCGTGAATGGCATTAAGGGCCGCGTCCCGCGCCTTCTCGAAATCCGCGCGCTCAGTTTCGGACAAATCTTTCGCCAAGGGCGCCGTGCTTTCCTTAAAAAGCGGATCGATGTTGCGCGCTGATTGAATCCCCAGTTGCGCATAGAGTTTTACTGGTTTTTGCAAATTCTTGTCGGCTTCCGCAAATAATCCGGGCATGGCTTTGAAACGTGCCGTCGCGGACAGCGCCCGATTTCGCGGTGTGTCGTATTCCTTTTTTAGCAACGAAAAGATCGCGTTACTGCATTCGCTAACGTAGGTGTCCGGGTTCGTCTGCTCGAACTTCAAGACGCGTTCGGCGAAGTCCGCATCTTCGAGCTCAGATCGGAAGAGTAGCCAATCAAT
>JBKPMO010000164.1:0-4101 GCA_046732175.1 Verrucomicrobiota bacterium | reverse complement strand
CGTGGGCTCGGAGATGTGTATAAGAGACAGCCCTTGTACTGTACTGCAATGGTGCCTTCTGCGGAAAGCAAGCGCGTCAGTGAAGACTTGCTTGCCGCAGGATTTACGAACGTGAGGCGGTACCAACTTGGCATCCCGGTGTGGCGTGCTCTGGGAGGCATTACTCAGATCGAGCCGGAGGGTGCCCGGTATGTCATGCAGAACGACCGTAGCGCTGTGTGGCTCGACACGCGCACAGCACAAGATATGGCCAAGGCTCCTTTATCTGGTGCAAAACAAATTGGCGTCGAAGTCGCTAAGGGCGGCAAAGATAACGCCGCCATGCAACAGGCAAAAAACGACGGGATCCTGCCGATAGAGGACCACAATACGCGCATTATCGTTTTTGGCGATGATCCGCAAACCGTGCGCAGCGTGGCTGAAGCCATCGCGAAGGAAGCTTTCCACAATGTGGCATTCTTTGGGGGCAACGTGGCTGATCTGGCGCGGGCAGTGAAGTAGTAGATTGGCTATCGATTTGTCCCACTTTGCCAGTTCCAAAGCTCCAGTTCAGGCCAAGCTTAGAAGTCTGAAACGTCTCAAACGGGACAAGTCAACTGTAAAGCTAAACCAGGAGACGGCGTGCATTACGTCGAAGTGGACTACGCTTATATTCTATGGACGGCAGAGACTGCCGACAACGTGTCACTCGCTCTTTCGCACGTTGGCCCAAGGTGTGCCGGTCGCCACGCGACGACCAGGTACCGTCTTAGGTGGCGCGTTCAGCTCACCGGCCTTTTCGCTCTCGTCCTGCGTGAAGGCTGAGTTGCGCCATCCCCGGAACAACCGATACGCGGTGTAGATCGCTGCCGCGGCGACGCCACCGAGCAGGAGATAATCTATTATTGTCACGTCGTAAGTTACGTCGGGGCTACGTGAGGGCTAAGACTTACAATTGATCGTTCGGATAGCTTTTCCTTATGCTTCACAGGACGTTGTTTTTGCAGATCTGGTAACGTCCGGGCCGCGAACTGAAACCTGCCAGCGCGCCGAATGCCTCTCCCGAAGCGCGTCTTTCGCTTGCGCGACAAACGCGCGAGCCGCGCGACGAGTTGATTGATTGCCGCGTAAAAGTTCTCGTGCACCGCAGTGCCATGGACATCACGTCCCGGCAAAGCCAGGCGCGCCCTTACGGAAAACAGGCCATTTGCGCCGGATTTTTCCCGGAGCACAACCTCCGCGCTCAAAATGTCGCCGGCAAACCGCGACAAGCCGGAGATTTTCTTTTCGATGAACTTTCGCAGCGCGAAGCTGAGTTCGATCCCGTGAGGTATTATGTGGATAGGTAGTTGATTCATGTCGGTCTGCTTCTGGTTTGATCAGGTGCTGGCATCTATAAGATGCGAGCGTGTGTGTTCGTGAGCGACCGCGATGCTGCCGCGTCGCACGGCGTTCCATCTTTGATTAGGTGGCCGCGAATGACAGTTGCCTTAACTTTGCAGTCGTCGGGCCAGCACTCCGGCGTTCCCAGGCGGCCTGCAAGAAATTCGACTAGGGCCGAACCAGTTCCGAAATGATCGGGCATGTTCATTGTCTTCATGACCCGGAACCTCACCCGAACCTCTCCGTTCTACTAAGACTGAGATTCAATTAGACCGATAGCTTTGCGCTATCTATCCCCTCATGGAGTCTTTCCCATTCCCTGCGTTAGTTAGTTGGGTGGCGATAGGCGGCGACCTGCGGAAAGCCGTCGGATAAAAACGTACCTCACATCGAATGACCGACTAAGCCTTAGATTTGATGCGACCGATAGCTTTGGATTATATAGGTTTCGGGTATGGAATGGCTGAACTTTCACCATTTGCGCTATTTCTGGATGGTTGCACGTAAAGGGGGCGTGCGAAAAGCGGCGGAAGAATTGAACGTTTCGCAGCCATCGATTAGCGCACAGTTGCACCTGCTCGAAGAATCACTCGGTCAGAAGCTGTTCCGTCGCAGTGGCCGAAATCTGGTGCTCACTGACGCGGGTCAGCTCGTGCTCAATTACGCCGATGAGATTTTCTCCGCCGGCCGCGAGTTGATGAACGCAGTCAAGCAGCGTCCAGGTAAACATCCGGTGCGGCTCAACATAGGCTTAACCGATGCGTTTCCGAAGCTGATTACATTTGAGATTCTTCGAGCTGCCTTCCGCTCCGATGAAGCGATTCATGTCGTTTGCCGGGAGGGCGAAATTGGCTTGCTGGTTAACCACCTACAGGCACATCGACTCGACATTGTGCTCGCGGACGAACCGGCATCCAGCACGCTGAAGGCAAAAACATTCAATCATCGCCTCGGACGGTCTGCTATCACGTTTTGTGCGGTGCCAGCGCTGGCGACCAAGCTGCGTCGTAATTTCCCACGCTCGCTCGACGGCGCGCCCGCACTGCTGCCGACCACGAACATGGGTATGCGGATGGCGCTGGAAGCGTGGTTTGACAAAAAAGGAATACGCCCGCGCCTGGTAGGCGAGTTTGAGGATTCCGCACTAATGGAAGTCTGCTCTGCGGGCGGTCGCGGGTTTACGGTTGTGCACACGGTGATCGATCGCGCGGCACTGAAGCATTACAATCTGCGAGTGATCGCCAAGGTCGAAGAGTGCGGGGGCGAGTTCTATGCGATTACGGCAGAACGGCTGGTGAAGCACCCCGCTGCTATTGCGATCACCCAACATGCATACACGAACCTTTTTGCCAGTCGTTAGATCGAATGACTGTGACGAGTTCTCGTTTTTTTGCGCTAGGAGCCGAGCTTGTTTCCAAGCCACTGCTGCTTCGATTGAATCTCGGCGGCGCTGGCAGACGCGCAGGTCGCCTCTCGGCGCAATCGGCGATTCGGGCTAGTGCCTGGGAGAGAAAGTCCACCTAACTTTTCACACAAAATGGGTTCTCCTTGAGATACGACGCTATCGAGTAAGACTGCGATCCGCGAGGACGCTATCTGGTCACGACCGGCAATGTGAGCGGGCTCCGGAAGGAAACTGTGTGCCGCCAGTCGATTTCCGCCGGCGAGACGGCTAATTGCAGTTTCGGGTAACGGGTCTCGATCTCGTGGAAAAAGACGGAGGCTTCGAGGTGGGCCAGGGCGGAGCCGACGCAGAAGTGAGGTCCGAATCCAAAGGCGAGAATGCGTCCCTCCTTGCGGCCGATATCGAGGCGATCTGGATCGGTGAAAACGGCGGGATCGCGATTGGCCGCGCCAAGTCCCAGTGAAACAAACGCCCCTCGGTCAAGAGTAAAGCCGCAAATCGTGATAGGAGACTCGACTCGACGAGCAACGAACTGGGCCGGTGACTCGTAACGCAGGAACTCGTCGATCGCCGTTTCCCAAAGCCCGGGCTGCGCTCGCAGCCGGTCCCACTCTTCACGATGCGTGAAAAGAGCGAGCATCCCATTGGCGAGGAGGCAGGTTGTTGTTTCCTGTCCGGCATTGATCAGCCCGATCACATTGGCCACCAACTCGTCGTCAGTTAGCCGGTGGCCCTCATCTTCAGCGTGCACCAGCGCGGTCAACACGTCTGAGCGAGGTGACTGGCGGACGCGGGTTACTTCGCTTCGAATGGCTTCCGTCAGGCACTGCACCGCTTCTACGGCGCGCTCCGTCCGTTCTTCAATCGTGCCGCTGGCCGTGCCCAGCCACGCGTAGACATCGTCAGTCCACTCTTTCATTTCCGGCTGCTTTTCCTCCGGGAAACCAAGAATGTGTAGGATGACGCGGCCAGGAATGAGATTGGTCGCATTTGCCACCAGATCGACGGGACTGGACGGATCGAGGTGATCCAAAACGTCTTCCACAACTTCGGCGACAAGTGGTTTTTGGCGCTGAATGGAGTCACTCGCAAAGGCGTGCATGACAAGCTTGCGAATACGGAGATGACCTTCCGCTTCCAAAAAGAGCAGGCGATCTTTTAAGGCCGCGCGTAGTGACGCCGCCTCGCCGTTCCGGTTATCCGGCACGCGCCTCATCAGCTCATCGAGACGATAATTAGAGCATTGAGGCGAATGCAGAATCTCCATCACATCGTGATAGCGCGTCACGACCCAATGCCCGCTGATGGGGTTATGCCAAAGCGGATCCTCCTGC
>JBKPMO010000163.1:0-29410 GCA_046732175.1 Verrucomicrobiota bacterium | reverse complement strand
CCGAATAAACGGTCGCCGTGGAGTTCGTTCCAATTCGTGAAACAACGCTCCACATAATCGAGGGCGAAGGGCCGCTGCACGTGCCGCGCGATCTGAACCCGCTGCCACGCGTTCAAGTTATCGTAAATCTCGCGCCGGGTGGTTTCGATCTTGGCTTCCATCGCTTCGACTTCGGCATCAAAATCGAGGGCGTGCTCGTCAGAATGATCGCGGATTTCCTGCAAGCGGCGTTGCAGTTCCACGATCGGCTTTTCGAAGTCGAGCGGTTGGGACTCCTTCATGTTATTCCGTAATGGTGACAGGGGTCTTGCCGTTGACAAGGCTGCTTAATTCCTCGGCATCGCTGGCGGAAATGCCCAAGCCCGCGGGCGGGGGCGGCTGATCCGAACTCGGATGGGAGGCGTCGGCGATAGCGTAAATCATGTAGCCGGGCGTGGCCAGACGGATCCAGCGGGTGCTGATCTGGTATTCACGGCTGCCGAACCCGACCCGTTTGCCATTTTTCCACGCCAAAACTTCGGCCACTTTGGTGTTGATCCGTGGCGGCTGCTTCGCCGACAATTTTACTTCCTGAACATGGTACTGCTTGAAAAACTGACCGTGATTGATCAGCACAATCACCTTCTGCTTGGTCTGAATGAACATCGAGAAGTCGGGGTTGGAGATGAGCAGTCGTTCACCGATCCGGAGCATCGTGCTGTTCATATTGTTGGTGCGCATGATCAACTCCGGCGTTGTTTTCATTCTCTGCGCGACCCGCGCGATGACGTCGCCTTTTTTGACGGTGTATTCCTGTTTTTCCGGCGACGGCACGGGCGAGAAGAGAATATCGATGTTGATTGCACCCAGCAGGTCCTTCGCCTCCTCGAAATGCTGGCCGTTGGGATATTTTTGAATGAAGGTAATCAGGGCGTTTCGAGCCTCTACCAGTTTGCCTTCTTGTCGTAGCTTCGCCGCCTCCTGAAATTCGGGCAGGCTTAGGTCTGGCGCCGGGGTGGAGGGGATCTCGCCGCGTTGTTCCTTTTGCACGGCGATCTCCTGTTTGAAGAGAACATTGTAGCTGAAATAGGCGGCTCCGCCAAAGATGGCGAGTGCGAGTAACAATGCGAAGAGCCACTTCATGCGAACGACAATTCTAGAACCTACTCAGCCAAATCGTCAGCGCCAAAGGCAGCGGCCTCGTTGCAGCCTGGAAGCTTGGTCAAGAACCCGAACCAGTGGCGTAGGCAGGAGCATGTTTATCGATTGCTCGCAATCCGCGAGCGATTCCGTGAATCGCCCCTAGCCGAAAAACACCGCCGAACCCGCCGCCGAGGTAGGGGCGATCGATCTCAATCGCCCGGTCTTGCCTTGAGTTGGGTCCCCAGCCGATGGTGTTAACCTTTTAGATCATCTTCCCGGTAGGGATTCGTTCCGGGGAAAACCATGTGCCAGAGGCGCGAAATCTGTCCTTCGGGCTCCGTTGTCCAAGTGAAGTGGCAATTGTGACAATAAAACCCTTTGGGAAAAATTTTCATGGCAAACAGAACGCTCGCGATTGCCGGGGTGAGGAATTTCCGGGTCATCTGCGGATATTCGATGTTGGAAGAATCGCATTGCGGGCAACGCAATGCGGCCCCGACATCAGGATCAGACACTTCCCATTCCCGCATTAGTTGATGCGCTTTGCCGAAGTCATCTTCTTCTACTTTCACTTTTACATTGGCCTGAGGTTTCGCCATGAAAGCGACGCGTTGCAGGTGGCTGTCGCCGATGATTTCGGCGCCAATGCCAGCTTGTTGGAGCCGGTCGCGAAGATGTTTCGCTTTTGATTGTTCGTTGAAGGTTGCGATCGTGACCATGGTTTGGGAGCGGCCTGGCCGCAGCATGAGCAAACAACATTCAGCGCGGCTGCGCAAGACTCGGCGGCGGAAACCATTGATAAAGCATCAGGTAAACGATGACGCCGGTGACGGAGACATACAGCCAGATTGGCATCGTCCATTTTCCGATCCGACGATGTTTGTCCCAGCGACGTTGAAATACCGGCACGAGGGTAAGAATGACGAGCGGGAGGGTAACGAAGGCGAGCAAAACGTGGCTGGCCAGGATTGGGAAGTAAATGGCCGCCAGCCACCCGTGGTAGCCGGAAGATTTTTCACCGACTCGGGCATGATAAGTGAGGTAGCCAACGAGGAACAAGGTCGAGGAAATGATCGCCGTGATCATGCAGGCGACGTGGCGCTGCCAAAAATTCCGTCGAATGAAGTACCAGCCGGCTGAAATGAATATCGTGCTGATGGCATTCAGTGAGGCATTGACGGCGGGAAGGTCGGAAGTTGAGAGCACGTTGAACCGTTGAAGAGTTAAAGCGTTAACGCGACAGTCTGTGCAACTCTTAGACTCTTCAACGCTTTAACTTTTCAACAGATACGCCATGCCTGCCACTCTGGAACCGCCACAAGAAACTTTAATCTCCGATACTCATCGGCCGCGCTCTTTTACGCGACGGCTCCTGGTTAGCGTGGTGCGTCTTCTGGCGGTGCTCGCCCTCGGAGCGATGGCTGGCGCCGGGTGGTATCTGGCGAAGAAAGGCTTCGGCCGAAAATGGCGGGGATTGGTGGTCGAGGAATTGCACAAGCACGGGGTGGAAGCGTCTTTTCGCCGGCTCACCCTCGATCCATTTCGCGGACTGGTGGCGCAGGACGTTCGCATTTTTGATTACAAAAACCGCGAGAACACTATCGCGCAGATCAGTCGCATTTCGCTAGACGTCAATTATGCCGCGTTGCTGCAGCATCAGCCATTCTTGAACGCGATCGATATCCGGAATGCTCAGGTTTCGCTGCCTCTGCAAGGGGCGGATCCCAACGCCCCACACGCCGAAATCAGAAATTTGCACGCGCACATCTATTTTCCGCCGGAACAGATTTATGTCAGTCAGGCGGACGGAATCTTTTGCGGGATTCGGATCTCCGCGACGGGGCAGCTGATTAGGCGCAACGACTACCAACCGTCGAAGGGAACAACGGAAGAGGAATGGCTGAAGCGCCTCAGCATTCTGCAGCGCGTAGTGAGCGAACTGAACAAGTTCAAATTCTCGGAGGGACCACATTTGCAGCTCAAATTCAGTGGCGATGTCGCAGAGCTGGAGAATGCACGGGTGGAAGGAACGCTGCAGGCCGGGCCATTTCAGCGTGGCAATTACCAGGTGCGAAAGTTGAATCTGGCTGGCGAGTTTGTCGATCAAACATTGAGCATCCGCCAGTGCGAATTGCAGGACGACCTCGGCGCCTTCAGCGCGAACGCGACCTGGCGGCGTCCGGCGAACGAGATCCAGTTTCGAGCGCGCAGCAGTCTGAACTTGCGTCCATTGCTCGAAAGCGTCGGCCTCGCCAGTGTTGTCTCCGACGTTAATTTTTTAGCCCCGCCACGGTTCGAGATTTCCGGAACAGCGAGATTAGGTGAAGGGCAGCCGCGCTGGCAGGCAATTGGGCACGCGGCACTGGATCGCTTTAGCTACAAAGGAATTTCGTTTCTCGGCGCCAACGC
Source organism: Verrucomicrobiota bacterium (assembly GCA_046732175.1). GTDB lineage: Bacteria > Verrucomicrobiota > Verrucomicrobiia > Chthoniobacterales > UBA10450 > AV69. The sequence goes on along the minus strand of JBKPMO010000163.1, from coordinate 25,879 downwards.
CGAATTTTCCTGGGATGGGGAGCGCTCCATGGTACGCGACATTCACGTGCGGCATCAAAGTGGAGAGCTCGCCGGGCGATTGCTTGATGCACCAAACGACTTTCGGATTGATCTTTCCAGTACCATTGATCCTAACGCGCTGCGGACTCTCGCCCCGGTCGACATGCGCGATTTCGTCAACGATTGGGATTGGCCGCACGTCGCTAGTGTGAAGCTCGTGATTCGCGGGTCGAGCGCCGCTCCAGCGACGTGGAAAGGCGATGGCACATTGCAATTGGAGCGCGGCCGTTTCCGGGCCATCGGGTTCAAAAGCGCTTCGACAAATATTCATTTCGGAGACGGCGCGGTTGCGTATGAAAATTTTCGCGTCATCCGGGACGAAGGCGTTGTTACCGGCACCTTTATCTACGATTTCGCGCATCACGAAACCCGCATGTCCAATGTGGTTTCGAATTTGCGAACCACGGAGGCCATTTCCTGGGTCGATCCAAATCTGTTGAAGGTCGTTACGCCCTACAAGTTTCAGAAGCCTCCGACTATTACGACCAACGGGGTCTATCAATTTCGCGGTGGCAAGAACACCCGGCTCGAAATCAATATCGATTCTACCGCCGGGATGGATTATGTGTTCCTCGGTAAGACGCTGCCTTTTGATCGGATCAAAGCGAAATTGCTCTTGACGAATGATCGGTTGCAAATTTCCGAATTAACCGGCGCGATTTTTTCCGGAACGCTGCAAGGCGATGCGGACATTTCTCTGGCAAAAAATGATCAACGCTATCGCGCAATCGTGACGGTCGAGCGCGTCGATTTTCCGCGACTGACCGATCTTTACTTCAAATACAAAACCTCAACCGGATCGATGAAGGGCCGTTACGATTGGGAGGGGAACGGGAGCGATGCCCGCTCCATGTCCGGCAAAGGAGAAGTGGAAGTGCACAACGGCGATGTCTTTGCCATTCCGCTCTTCGGACCGCTTTCAGACATTCTGAACAAGCTCATGCCCGGCATCGGCTACCGGGTGGCGCGAAAGGCGAACATGTCCTTTACGATTAAGGATGGTGTAATTCGGACGCCCGATTTTCATGTCGACGCCGGCGTTTTCGGCATGGTGGGACAGGGCAACGCCCATTTTCTCGACGATAAAATCGATTTCGACGTTCGCATCGACGCCAGCGGAGCGGGAATCTTCCTCACCCCACTCTACAAATTTTTCGAATACAAAGCTGAAGGCAGCCTGAAAAAGCCGGATTGGCACCCGAAGATTTTCTGAGATGTCGCCTTCTTCGTCATCCCGAGCGAAGCGTAGCATAGTCGAGGGATCCCGTGGCGTTACCTTAAAGTTGTCGCCACGGGATTCCTCGGTCCGAGCCGGACTGGCGGATTCGCTCGGAATGACAGTTCTGCTCGGCGCTCACATGTCGATTGCGGGTGGGGCGCACATGGCGATCGAGCGCGCCTGCTCGATCCATTGCACGGCGATGCAGATTTTCGTAAAAAACAACATGCAATGGTTCGCTCGCCCACTTTCGGCCGGGGAAGTCCGCGCATTCCTGGAACATCAGCAGCGCACCCAGTTGGCCTCCGTTTTTGCGCATGCCAATTATTTGATCAATCTCGCCGCCACCAATCCGCAGTTTCACGCCAATTCGCTGCGCGCCCTGGCCGAAGAACTAATTCGGGCCGATCAGTTCGAACTGCCGTTTCTGGTGATGCACCCGGGCGCACATCTTGGTGCTGGCGAGGACGCAGGCTTGGAGAAAATCGCTGCTTCGATCGACGCGATCTGGCGCGTCATTCCAAAAGTGAAAACGAAGATCGCGCTCGAAACTACCGCCGGCCAGGGTTCATGTCTCGGTCACCGTTTCGAAGAGATTGCGCAAATCATCAACAAAGTGCGGGAGCCCGAGCGCCTTTGTGTTTGCCTCGATACCGCTCATATTTTCGCCGCTGGCTACGACATCAGCTCGGAGAGTGCGGTAAAAAAAACATGTCGCGAGTTCGATCGGGTCATCGGGCGCCCGCGGCTGGCGGCGATTCACCTGAACGATTCCAAAAGCGCGCGCGGCTCACGCGTTGATCGGCACGCGCACATCGGCAAAGGCGAAATTGGGCTGGCGGCATTTCGTTTCATCATGAACGACCGGCGTTTCCGCAAAATCCCAAAGGTGCTGGAGACACCGAAAGGGAAGGAAATGAAGGAAGACGTGGCGAATTTGCGGACGCTGCGCAGCTTGATTACTCGGTCATCCTGAGCGGAGCGAAGCGCAGTCGAAGGATCCCGATGTGCTTCCTTTAAGGTAACGCCACGGGACCCCTCGGCTTTCGCTCCGGATGACGCCGGCGGTATTGCCACTCTCTCCTGTGCGCGCAATGTAACGATCATGGCAAAATCAGAAAAAATCGCGCTCGTTACCGGGGCGAATAAAGGAATCGGCTTCGAGGTTGCACGGCAGCTCACGGGTAAAGGTTTTCGCTTGTTCATCGGCGCGCGCAAGGAGAAGGCCGGGCGAGCCGCGGCGCAGAAAATTGGAGCGGCGGCGACGTTTTTGAAGATTGATGTCTCAGATCAGGGGAGCATCCAGGAAGCGGCAAAAGAATTGGCCAAGGCGGTCGATCATCTCGACGTGCTGGTGAATAACGCCGGCATTATGGTTGAGGGCGATGACGCGATTCTAAAAGCGACACCCGAGCAATTTGAAGAAACGATGCGGACGAATGCGCTCGGGCCCCTCATGGTGGCAGAGGCTTTTCAATCGCTGCTGGCGAAGTCGTCGGCTCCGCGGATTGTTAATGTCTCGAGCAGCGGGGGACAACTCCACGATGGAGCGGATGGTTGGTCGCCCATTTATTGCATTTCGAAAACGACGCTGAATGGAGTGACGTCGCAACTCGCCGCCGCGCTACCGAAGTTCGCGGTGAACTCCGTCTGCCCAGGCTGGGTCCGCACCGATATGGGTGGTTCCAGCGCGCCCCGCTCCCTCGAACAAGGCGCCGAGGGGATTGTCTGGCTCGCGGTCGACGCCCCACAAAATCTCACCGGCAAATTCTTGCAGGACCGGAAAGTGATTCCGTGGTGAGTCCGAGCTCGCCACGGCGAGTCTTCGACCGGACTGGCATTCTTGCTGTCATCCCGAGCGCAAGCGAGGGATCTCACTGGATATTCGTTTATCACGCACGCGGTTTCGGTGACCGCTACGGCGAATGCGAGGTCCCTCCGTCTTCGCGGTTCGGGATGACCCGTTATGACAGCGGTAATCCTAACTCAGAAACCGAATCGTGATCGGATAGTTGTAAAACTTTCCTTCGCTTGCGCGGATAGAGGCGATGATAACGAGGACGACATTCACGATATGCAGAATCGCAAGCAAAACGAATCCGATGAGAATAAGGCAGAGAATTGCCGAGATAACTGAGTAGACGAGCATCGAGAGCTGGAAATTAATTGATTCCTTGCCGTGTGCATCGATCTCGGGCGAGTCGCCACGTTTTACCAGCCAAACTATCAAGGGCGCGATGATGTGACCAGCCCACGGGAAGAAGAATCCGAGAAGTGCGCTGGCGTGACACAGCACGTTCCATGTCCGGACATCGGCGGAAGAGATCGGAGTGGGAGCAGGTTGAGTCGTTTCCATAGTACCAATAAGCGTCTGCCTGTTTTGGGCGAACGCAAGTGCGCGGGCGTCAACGGGCAAGATGCCTGTGCCACGAAAATTTACGCTTTCACCCGCTCGATGTTGGCGCCGAGCTCGCTCAACTTTTCGTCCAGATGTTCGTAGCCGCGATCGATGTGATAAACGCGGCTCACTTCCGTCGTTCCCTCGGCCTTCAATCCTGCCAGCACCAGCGCGGCTGACGCCCGCAGATCACTCGCCATCACCGGCGCACCCGTTAGTCGTTCCACGCCCGAAATTACTGCCGTTGCGCCTTCCATTTGCACCTGCGCACCCATGCGTTTTAGCTCGGCCACGTGCATGTAACGCTGCGGGAAAATATTTTCCGTGATTACACTGATTCCCTCAGTCGTAGAAAGCAACGCGCACATTTGCGCCTGCATGTCGGTCGGAAATCCCGGATATGGTTCGGTCGTAATTTCCAATGGCTTGGGCGCACCATTTGGCAAGACAGTGAGCGACTGTTTTTTCGTCTCGATCTTGAATCCGCAACCGCTCAGGGCAGTAGTGATCGCGGTGAGATGCTCGGGGTTAACCCGATTCACGGTGACTCCTTTGCCGGCAATCGCGCCCGCTACCAGAAATGTGCCGGCTTCGATGCGGTCGGGAATGATGTCGTGCTCTGCTCCGTGCAATTCGCTTACCCCTTCGATGATCATACGTCGAGTGCCCGCACCTTCGATTTTCGCACCCATTTTGTTGAGAAAATCGGCGAGGTCGCAAACTTCCGGCTCCTGCGCCGCGCCTTCGATCACGGTTGTGCCCTCGGCGAGAACCGCGGCCATCATTATGTTATCGGTGCCGAGAACGGTCGGCCCGAATTTCCCGCGCAAATTAATGACAGCGCCATTCAATTTCGGGGCGAAAACCTTCACGTTCCCGCCTTCTACCCGCACGGCTGCGCCGAGGGCCTCGAAGCCTTTCAAATGCAAGTCGATCGGCCGGTCGCCGATAACACAACCGCCCGGCAGCGAAACAGTCGCTTCCTTGCAACGCCCGAGAAGCGGTCCAAGGACACAAACGGACGCGCGCATTTTCCGAACCACGTCATACGGTGCGACCGATTCAACCTTGCCTGCGGAAACCGTGACAGTGCCGCTGGCGCGTTCGACCTGCGCGCCGAGATGATTCAAAATTTGCAGCATGTAATGCGTATCGCTCAGGTCGGGCACACGGTGAATGGTACACGGCTCGCGCGTCAGCAGCGTCGCGGCCAGGACGGGCAGAGCGGAATTCTTCGAGCCGCTGACCTTGATGGAACCGGCGAGAGAATTCCCGCCATGCACAAGAATCTTATCCATACCGGGCGAAAAGAAAACGCGTTCTACCTGAATAATCGTTTTTCGCCTCAATGTCGCTGTAATTTTTTTGGCGCAAGAGGTAGATCAGGGCCGGTTCCTGACCCAGGCCAATCTCGAGCGCGAGCAGACTGCCGGCATTTAAATGTGCCGGCGCGGTTTCAATCAATTGGCGAATCATTTCATCGCCCTTCTCTCCTGCGAAAACCGCAACTTCTGGATCCCGCAAGACCTCGGCCGCCAGTTGGTCGCGGTCATGCCGTGAAATGTAGGGCAGGTTGGCGACGATCAGGTCGAATTTCCCATCCACGTTCTCCAGTAAGTCGCTGTTACGAAATTCCACCTCATCGATTTGGAGCCGGGCCGCATTTTCACGCGCTAGCAGCAGGGCGTCATCGGATACATCGGTCGCGAGAATTTTCGCGTCGGGAAATTTCTGTGCCAGGGTCAATGCTATCACGCCCGAGCCGGTTCCCACGTCGAGAATGGTTGATGGTTGACGGGCGATGGTTGATTGAATAAGAAGCTCAACCAATTCCTCTGTCTCCGGTCGCGGAACGAGCGCGCGTTTGTCGCAAAGAAAGACATTCCCGCAAAACTCGACCGTGCCGAGCAAATGCTGCAGCGGCTCGTTTTGCCCCCGTCGTCGCACCAGTTCGCGGATGGGCGCCAGCTCCGGTTCGGCCAGATCTCGCTCGAATTCCAGGTAAACATCGAGCCGTTTCCGTCCTAACGAATGCGCCAGCAAATGCTCCGCATTCAAGCGTGGATTTTCGATACCGCGTTTCTGGAAATACGCGGTCGTCGATTGCAGGACTTCGAGAACAGTCATGACTGAAGACGGAACGTAGGCATTTTGCCTGTGCGCTCAGCGGAGATTCTCTCCGCTGTTACTGAATCAGCGGGTTGAAAACCCGATGGCCGTACAGACTGGAAGTCTATGTTCCGTCCCTGCACTCGCACGCTGGCCATTTTCATTCACAGAAAGACATTTGCAGTTCGCCAATTACGCCAGCGATGACTCTTTCAACCGCTCCGCCAGATCCGCCGCCTGCAGGGCTGAAATCATTTCCTCGAGGTCCCCTTCGATAAATTGGTCCAGATTGTAAAGCGTCAGTCCGATGCGATGATCGGTGACGCGGTTCTGGGGAAAATTGTAGGTGCGAATTTTTTCTTCGCGGCCACCCGATCCTATCTGGCTCCGGCGATGCGCGGCATATTTCTCCGCTTCTTCGCGTTGTTTGGTTTCGAGGAGACGCGACCGCAGAACGTTGAGCGCTTTCTCCTTGTTCTTTTGCTGGCTTCGACCGTCCTGGCAACGAACGATGGTGCCAGTCGGAATGTGCAGGACCTGCACCGCCGAATCAGTCGTATTCACCCCCTGGCCGCCCGGTCCGCCCGAACGGCAGACTTCGATCCGGAGATCTTCCGGTTTTAATTCGAGATCGACTTCCTCTGCTTCCGGGAGAACCGCGACCGTCGCAGTGCTGGTATGAATCCGCCCCTGCGCTTCCGTCGCCGGCACGCGTTGCACCCGATGGACGCCACTCTCGTAACGCAGCTTTCGAAAAACCGATTCGCCGCTGACTTTGAAAATGATTTCCTTTAATCCCCCAAGCTCCGACGGGCTCGAGTCCATGCTCTCGATTTTTAGCCCGGCTGACTCGGCATAGCGATTGTACATCCGATACAAGTCAGCCGCGAAAATTGCGGCCTCGCTTCCGCCGGTACCGGCGCGAATCTCGATGATCGCGTCGCGATTTTCATTTTCGTCCGGCGGAAGGAAGGCGACCTGCATCTCGCGTTCGAGCTCGGCGACGCGTCTCTCGAGGGAGGGAATTTCTTCCTGCGCCATTTGTGCAAGGTCGGCGTCGCTCGAATTGGCGAGTTCGCGATTGTCGGTCAGCTGCATTCGCGCATTCGACAGTTCGGTCCATTTCGCGAGCAACGCTTTTACATTGGCGTGTTCGCGCATGATCTCGCCGACGCGATTCCGATTTTCAAAAAGGGCGGGGTCGGCGATCTCGCGCTCGAGTTGTTCGAAACGCTCGCGTTTACGTTGAATGAGAAGATTAAAGTCCATTTCTGTAGCCCCGAAAGCTTTCGGGGACGGCTTGCGACGGTCATAGACCGCCGCTACAGCACTCAGCTAAGCCTTGCCCGCGCGAGCGGCCTTAGTGCTGCCGTAGCGGCGGGCGAATTTTTCCACGCGCCCGGCGGTGTCGACGAATTTTTGCTCGCCAGTGAAAAACGGATGGCAGGCGGCGCAAATGCCGATTTTAATATCTCGTTTGGTCGAGCGAGTGTGATAAACCGCGCCGCACGCGCAAACGATATCGGTCTCTTGATAATCGGGATGAATGTCCGCCTTCATATTGAAAAACGAGCGCAAAAACTAGTCCTAAAACCGTCAATTCGCAAGTGATGGATCCGATTCTCAATGCGTGGGAAAGGACGCGCGCGAACGACCGGGATCGCGTCGCCATCTTCGGTCCACAGGGAAAAGTGGCACGCACGTTTCTCGAAATCGAAGACCGTGCTCGTCAATTTACGGACAAGCTGGAAAGGATCGCGCCCGGCCACGTTCTTGGCGTCCAAATCGGGAACCATCCGGATTGGCCATCGCTGTTTCTGGCTTGCTTGCGAAAACGGGTCGTCGTTCTACCGCTGGAACAAACGATCAGCGACGAGCAACGGCAGAATGCATTTCGATTGTGTCAGGTTGTAGCTGCCGCTGTCGTCAGCGGCAGAGACGTGAAGATCCTGCCGCCGGTGACAGCGGCAGCTACAATTGATTGGGGCAAACATCCGCCGTCGCTCTTAAAGCTCACTTCCGGCACGACAGCAGCGCCGCGGGCAATCCGTTTTCGCAGCGAACAGCTTTTGGCAGATTGCGAGAACATTTGCGAGACGATGGGGATCACCGATCGCGATGTGAACTTCGGGGTTATCCCGATTTCTCATTCCTATGGCTTCAGCAATTTATTGACGCCTTTGATTGTGCGCGGCGTTGCCCTCGCGCTCAGCAGTGACCGAATTCCGCGTGCCATCATCGACGGTCTGGCTGCTAGTCGCGCCACCGTTTTTCCTGGAATGCCAGTGTTCTACCAATCCTTTTTCGAGATGAATGAGCCGTCGCCATTACCGGACCTGCGACTTTGCATTTCCGCGGGCGCACCATTGCCGGTGGAGACCGCGCAAGCGTTTCAAGAAAAATTCCGACGCGAAATTCACTCGTTTTATGGTGCATCGGAATGTGGGGGGATTTGTTATGTCCGCGAAGCGCAACCGATCTCAGGATTTGTGGGAGAAGCGATGTGTGGCGTTACGCTCGAGTTGGTCGATCCCGAAGTCTCGAATTCGCTCATCCGGGTGCGAAGCCGAGCGGTGGCTGACGATTATTTCCCCGTCCCGGCCGAAGATAAACTAGGACACGGCATCTTTGTCCCGGACGATTTGCTGGAGAAAACAGCGCGTGGTTATCGGATCGTCGGACGTAGCTCCGACTTAATTAATGTTGCCGGCAAAAAAGTGCATCCCGCGGAGGTGGAAGCGGAAATCCTGCGTTGCGAAGGAGTACGGGAAGCGATCGTTTTCGGCCGTGAATCGGAGCGCCGGAATCAGGAAGTCGTAGCCTGCGTGGTCGCGAAAGGTCTGACCGAGGGAGAACTACTGGCTCATTGCCGAACGCGGTTAAGCAGTTGGCAGGTACCGCGCCGCATTTATTTCGTGGAAGCGATTCCAGTCAATGAAAGGGGCAAGACCAGCCGGCGCGAGCTGGCCCTGCGGTATCGCGTGGACCGTCTCGCCTAAGTCGAGCGAGAAAAGGCTTTTCATTTGTCGAGAAGCATAAATTGTTAGAAGAGGCGCGTAGTCCACCGGTTGCCAGCGGCCGCGCTTTTTTGCCCAGTGAAAAAATCTCCCGCCCGAAAGCGTAAAAGCGAAGAGCACTTTGTCGTTTTGGAATCGGACGAGACGTTGCTCTCCTCGATTTTGTCCGGCCTCCGGCAGCTCGCTCCGGAAGCGGTGGTGGATGTGGCCCGCGACGTGGACGAGGCCGATCGGATCGCGGCCGATGATGCCGTGGCACTGTTTGTCCTCGACCTTGATGCCGCTCCGGAGCCGCAGGTTGTGCGTGATTTGCGAGTCCGTCATCCGAAGGCGCAGGCAATTGTCTTGACCTCGGGAGACGCCGAGTCCGAAGGAATGGAAGACGCTCATTTGTTAGAAAAGCCGTTTGCCGACTCAGACTTCCTAGATCTTGCGCAGGAGCTCTTGCGGCCAGGCAGGGAAGCGGCGAGACGGCAGCGCGTTCTGGTGATCGACGACAGCCTGACGATGCTCGAATTCGTGCAGGAAATTCTCGCGGAAGCGAACTATGACGTGGTCACCGCCGGAACCGCGCAGGAGGGCTTGCAAGCCACCCGCGAGCAAAAGCCGGATTTAATCCTGCTCGATTATTTGTTGCCCGACCTGGGCGGGGATGAATTGAGTAAGCGTTTGAGCGCAGACGAGTCAACGGCAGATGTTCCAATTGTTTTTATGTCCGGCTTCGGTGCGGATCTGGAAAATGCACAAGAACGGTCCGAGAATGTGTTGGGAATTCTGAACAAACCGTTTACAACTGATGGTCTATTAAAAGCAGTGGAGGGAAACCTGTCGAAAGTCCCGGGAGAAGAAGGCGCCGAGCCGGCCGTGCACTCGGAGTTTACCAGCGAAGTGGGTCCGGAGAAGGCGCTGGCGGTCGAGTCTTCGGCGCCGTGGAACGAACCGGAGCCTGCTGTGTCGCAAGCAGATGAGCAAAGTAGTTTTGGCAATCCGGAATTCGCCCCGCAGTCCCAGCCTGCGCTTTTCGAGTCCGGGTTGGGTGGGAATATCTATTTTTCCGGCGAGACCGCATTCTTCTCCTTTAGCCGCGCGCTGCGGGTGATTGGTCAGGAAAACTTGACCGGCGCCCTGCGTTCTGCCGGCGCCAGAGACACTGTCGATCTATATGCTCGCGAAGGAAAAGTGGTGCTGGTCACGACCCGGGATGGCGAAGCTTACTGCGCTGAAGCGCCGGTCACTCTGGTAAACATTGATTCGGAGCGGGTAAGGGAAGCGCGGGAAACACAGTCGCAAACCGGCTGCCCGTTGTTCATTACTCTGGCACGGGAAGATTTGATTCTGCGCGATCCGGCCGTGCAATTGGTCCAGCACTATGGCCAAAAACTTTTCGCCCAACAGTGGAGTGCCGCGCGGGTCCAATTTGCATTTGAACAAACCATAGAGCTGCCCGAATTCACCAGCAAGATCCCGGCGGACGATGTCGAACATTGGATGTTGAGTACGCTCCGGTTCGTCCAGGCTCAGGACGTTGCTGGAAAAGCCAATTACGATCCGGAATCGATTCCCGCCTACACCCGGGACGGTTTTGAACGCGTGCAAAAATTGCGGCTCACCGTGGCCGAAGCCCAGTTCGCCTCGCAATTCAATGGCGCCCGTTCTATTGCCCAGATCGCGCGGAATCTTCGGCTGGATTTAAGGTTCGCTCGCCTGACGCTGTTCCGTTTCGTCGAACTCGAGATCGTTGAATGCTGGCCCCCGGCTGCTTCCGAAAAAGCGGAGCGCGGCGGCTTCTTCAAACGTTTTCTCGGTCGAGGCGGTGAGTAACGCCCCCGCCGCGAGAATGCGATGAAACGCAAGGTTCTCGTCGTCGATATCGGTGGCACTCACGTCAAGCTTATGACGTCCGCTCGGGACAAATTGAAATTCGATTCCGGCCCGGAGATGACGCCGCGCGATTTCACGAAGAAATTTCACGAGACTGTGGCAGACCTAAAATTCGACAGCATCTCGATCGGTTTTCCATCGGTCGTTCGCGGTGACAAGCTCGTAAAAGAACCGAAACATCTCGGCGAAGGGTGGGTTGGATTCAATTTTGGTCGCGCGCTCAAAAAGCGCACTCGGGTCATTAACGACGCCTCGATGCAGGCGCTGGGCAGTCACGTTCGCGGGCGGATGCTTTTTCTGGGGTTAGGCACAGGTCTCGGCGCCGCACTCGTCTGGAACAACAATCTGTTGCCGCTGGAACTTGGTGATCTTCCCTATCGGGAGCATCGCAAGATTGAAGACTGGTTAGGGAAGGACGGGCTCGAGGAGCTTGGCGCAAAAGCCTGGCGCAAGGAAGTGATTTACTGCGTGAAGCAGCTCAAACTTTCGTTTGTCGCCGATACCGTCGTGCTCGGCGGAGGCAACGTGAAAAAGATGGCGCGATTACCGCGCGGAGTAAAAAGGGGCGACAACCGCAACGCTTTTCTAGGCGGGAGTCGTCTGTGGGAAACCGATCGAAAAACCGGACAACCTCGCTGGCGAATCCTATAGCGATTTGCTAGGACGAGGCACGAGCTCTTCGGATTAGGTGTAAAGCGAAAAGATTTGCCCCAGATTTTGCTTTTGGTCAGCCGTTTGCACACCGGTTGCCTGAGATTTTATCGGCCAGGTAGGTCGCAAAGTAGCCGCGATAACGCGCCTGGAGTTCTGGTCGCTGCCAGTCTTTGCCGGTTAACACGCGACGGCAATTGGCGGAACCGCAAGTGCATTCTGTTTCGTAGACATCATCATCGGTCATGCACCAGTCGTGGGTTAATTCCTCGCCGGCCCGAATATCGCACAGAGCCACAAAAATAATGTTACCGCGCAGTCCGAGGTTGGGATCACAGGAATGATTGCTGTAGAGCATGGAACTTTCCCGTTCATCCGCTGTAACCGGGGCGATGAACAAATCGTCGCCAATCTGAATCTCCACCGGGCCAAGTTTCGGTGTGACTTCGCGCTCGAGAAAATCGCGGCTGACAATATGACCGCCCTTGATCATGACGATCTCGCCCTTGGCAATGTCGGCAGTGGCGAACAACCCTTTGCCGTGAATCGGACTTTGCCGCACTTCGGTTTTGGAAGAGCGCCAGGAGAGCGGAGTTTCGTTCACCAAGCTTGATTGTTACTATCGAGCAAATCGATAAAGAAACGAGAACCGCAGTGCAACACGGGAGAGTCGTCGCGGCTGGCAACGAAATCTGTAAACCAGGGATCCAGGAACCCACATGGTTTTCGGTTTGTTTCGTGGTTTCCTGGCTTCCAGATTTGTCTTCCGTCTCCTGCATGGAAATTATGAACATTAGGACTGGCTCCTTCCTTCCGCCCGTCCCGCTCGGACACAATCAATATTGCTCGACGTTCGAACTTTCGATACACGACTGAAATGGCTAAAACACTCGCACTGTTATTTGGTGTCGTCTTTTTGTTGATCGGTATCCTCGGATTCGTTCCGGCCCTGTCGCCGAATGAAATGCTGCTCAACATCTTTCATGTCAATGCTGCGCATAACGTCGTTCATTTGTTAACCGGCGTGATCGCACTCCTCGCCGGTATGGCGGGTGTCGGTGCGGCCAAGATATTTTTCAAAATCTTCGGCGTCGTTTACGGACTGGTCGCAGTCCTTGGCTTCGTCGTGGGCGATGGATTACTGCTGGGCTTGATCTCCAACAACATGGCTGTCACGTGGCTCCACGTCGTTATCGCAGTAGTCTCGCTCATCATCGGTTTCGCGCCGAGCGGTGGGCCAGCGACGACTGCCGCCTGAGCTGGCGCATTTAAAAGTTGTAGCACAGGTCCGAGCCGGACTGGCGTTAAGATGGCTGTGCTACAGCACAGTCTCGCAGAGATCGCCCTACTCTTCGAACCGCCATATTTCGATAGTCCACCAGGAAATTAGAATAGCGCGGTTGGCGCTTAATGATGCGTTCGAAATCGCGCTAAAACCTGAACCCCGGCTTGGCTTGCTGCGGTTGCGAGGCACCGGGCGCGTCCGGGTTCGTTTCCCCCGGAACCTGCTCCTGCGTTTTCGCCGCCTCGGAGGCGTTGAATTCTTCATCGGTAGCGCAACCGCTGAAGATCATCGTTCCGCAGGTGAGGAGAATCAGACACACGGTTTTCACGCTCTCATAAATAACAGCCGCTCTTCTGATTTCCAGCGGAGATGCTGGTTTTCGGAACTGGCGTCCCTGCAGGATGCGTTAAGCGGGGACAGCTCCGTTACTTGCACAGTAAATTTCGAAAAGAGCACTGTTGATTTCGGCCAACCGCTTTTGGGTCAGCGTCAGGTACTGGTGCAACCCGTATTCGAAGATGTCGCCGATGGCGGCGAAATCGAGATCGTATCGTAGCCGCCCGGAAAGTCGCTCCGCTTCGTTGGCGTAATCCGTTTCGGGTGAACCGGAAATCCGATGGAGCGCGGCATCGAGCGATTCGACGCTAAAACGGATGGAGCGCGGAAAATGTGGATGCGTGATCAAGAATTCCGCTACCTTCCAAGGTGCGACCTGGCCCACGTAAACTTTGCGGTAAGCCTCCAGCGCGCTACACGATTTCAAAACCGACATCCATTGAACGGTATCGATGTTGCCGCCGACTCTTTCTCCCGACGGCAGAAGCAGATGATATTTCACATCGAGAATCCGAGAAGTGTTGTCGGCGCGCTCAAGAGATTTTCCGATGCGAATGAAATCCCAGCCTTCGCCATGCGTCATGGTTGCGTCCGCAACTCCCTGCACCAGGTGCGACCCCGTGGTAATGCGACGAAAGAATTCATACGGGCTCAACCGCAGCATCTTTTTGCCGGTCTCGCCCTTAACAAAAAGAAAGAGGCGATTGATGTGTTCCCACATCTCGCTCGAGATTTGTTCCCGCACTGTGCGGGCATTCTCGCGCGCGGCTGCGAGACAAGAGTAAACCGAGTTAGGATTCTTTCGTTGCAGACAAACGAAATCGACCGCGGCCTGGCCATCGGGGTTTTGATAGAGCGAAGTGAAAAGCTCGTTCTCTTCCAGTGAGCTAATGATCGGATTCCACTGCTGCTGCGTGTCGGGGTCGCGCGTGTTCTCAAGGTCGAGGAGCAGTTGCAAATTGACATCGGCGATGCGGGCGTTGTTTTCCGCCCGCTCGATGTAGCGGCTCATCCAGAAAAGGGAATCAGCAACGCGACTCAGCATACGGAATTGGAGCGGTGGAGTAGTGGAGTGATGGGGAAGACGATTATGAGCATGAGCAGGAGTATGAGCATGAGCATGATTGAAAGGATTACTTCATTACTCCGCCGCAGGCTCCTCCTCGAGGACCCATGTGTCTTTGCTTCCGCCGCCCTGTGAGGAGTTCACCACCAATGAACCTTCGCACAGCGCCACCCGGGTGAGCGCGCCGGGAATGATCGTGATTTTCTCTCCCGATAAAATGTAGGGGCGCAAATCAACATGTCGTCCGCGAATCACATCATCGTCGAACGCGGGCGAGCGCGAGAGCGGAACAATGGGCTGGCCAATGTAGTTGCGCGGTTCCTGTTGGATGCGTTTCCGAAATTCTTCGCGCTCGGCTTCGGTCGAATGCGACCCGACCAACATGCCGTAGCCCCCACTTTCATTAGCGGCTTTGACCACGAGCTTCTCGAGGTTCTCCAAAATGAAGGCGCGATCGTCTTCATTCGATGCCAGATAAGTCTCGACGTTTGGCAAGATCGCATCCTGATCGAGGTAGTAGCGGATCATTTTCGGGACGAAATGGTAGATCACTTTGTCATCGGCGATGCCAGTGCCGATGGAATTGGCGAGACTGACATTTCCGTTTCGGTATGCGTCGACTAATCCCGCAACACCGAGCCCGGAATCTTTTCGAAAAACTTTCGGGTCGAGGAAATCGTCGTTGATCCGGCGATAAATGACATCAACGGGCTGCAAGCCTTTGGTCGTGCGCATGAAAATTTTCCCTTCGCGTGCGATCAGGTCGCGGCCTTCCACAATTTCGATTCCCATCGAGCGGGCGAGGAATGAATGCTCGAAATAAGCGGAATTGTAGATGCCCGGTGTCAGCAGCACGACCGTGGGATTCGTTTTTCCTGCGGGAGCGATGTATCGCAAAACGTTAAGCAGTTCCTGGCTATAATCTTCCACTGGCCGGACGCGATGTTGGGCGAAGAGATTTGGAAAAACCCGGCGCATGACCTGCCGATTTTGAATGACGTATGAGACGCCGGAGGGGCAACGGGCATTATCTTCGAGCACGAGAAAATTGCCATCCCGATCGCGCACCAGATCGGTGCCGCAAATATGGATATAAATGTTTTGCGGAACATTGAAGTGCATGAACTCCGGCCGGAAACAGGCCGCCTGCCAGACGTAATCCTTGGGAATCACGCCATCGCGCAGAATCGATTGGCCATGATAGATGTCGTGCAGGAAGAGGTTGAGCGCGGTGATTCGCTGTTCCAGACCGCGCTCGATTTTCTTCCATTCCCCGGCGGGGATGATGCGTGGGATCAGATCGAATGGAAAAATGCGCTCGGTCCCCTGAGCATCGCTATAGACAGTGAAAGTAACGCCCTGGCGCAACAGAGTGAGCCCAGCCAGTTCACGTTTGCGGTCGAACTCGTCTTTTTTCAGTTCGGTGAAACGTTGCAGCAACCGTTCGTAATGCGGCCGGGCCTTTCCCGGCGCACCAAACATTTCGTCGTAGAACTCGCCGGTATCGTACTTGGCGAAGAATTCGGTCACGAAATCAGTGTGTCGCCGCCTCTACGGCACGCAAACAAAAATGAATTATAGCGGCGCCTTTTCCGTAAAATCAGGCTCCAGACACTTTAAGACAAAGCGTGCCTGCAAGAGCAGCCCATAACTGGGAGGGGCGACTCCAATCCGGCTCGGACTCCCAAGTCGCCCAGATGGTCGCGACAACGGCGACTTGGAAGTCGCCGCTCCCAGTCAAAAGGCAGCTGACGAGCATCACCGCTATGACGCAGCGCGGCGCGCTACGATCGTGTTCTCATTCTTCGTCGCCAAAACTTCCCGTAAGAATGGCGCGGTCCGGCTGGTGCGGTTTTTTGCAACCTGCTCCGGCGTTCCGGCGGCGACGATTTCGCCCCCGGCATCGCCCGCTTCCGGACCGATATCCACAATGTAATCCGCTTCCGCGATCACACTGAGGTTATGTTCGATAACGATGACGGTGTGACCGTCATCCACGAGGCGGTGCAGCAAATTCAGCAGCAACTCCACATCGGCCATGTGCAAGCCGATCGTCGGTTCCTCTAATAGATAGAGCGTCGACTTCGGTTTGCGCATTTTGCGGATCCGCTCGTGCTGCGCACGCCCGATTCCGCGCGTGAGTTCCGTTGCCAGCTTCAAGCGTTGCGCTTCGCCGCCGCTCAAGGTCGGGCTCGGCTGCCCCAGCTTCAGATAGCCAAGTCCGGTATCAACCAGTAATGAGAGCGAACGCGCGATTTTGGGATTGGCCTTAAAAAAGTCAGCCGCTTCTTCGATCGTCATTTCCATCACGTCACCGATCGATTTTTCGTGGTAGAGCACTTCCAGCGTCTGCGAGTTGTAACGTTTCCCGCCACAATCCTCGCATGGCACGTAAGTGCTCGGCAGGAAATTCATCTCCAGTTTGATGATGCCCTGCCCCTTGCACGATTCGCAGCGTCCGCCCTCGGCGTTAAAGGAAAACCGGCTCGCGCTGTAACCGCGCATGCGCGCGACCGGCACCTGCGCGTAAAGATTGCGAATCTCATCGAAGACCTTGATGTACGTGGCAGGCGTGGAGCGCGAGGTTTTGCCGATGGGCGATTGGTCGACTTCGTAAACGGCATCGATCGTTTCCATCCCATCGACGCGCTCGAACAGCTCGCCCGCGCGTTGGCGTTTTCGATTTAGTTGCTCGAGCACCGCAGGCAGGAGCACTTCGCCCATCAACGTCGATTTCCCGCTGCCGGAAATGCCGGTGATAACCGACAACCGTCCGACCGGAAATTTCACGTCGACGTCTTTGAGATTGTTGGCGCGGGCGTTTCTGATGTGAATCCAGCCCTCAGCGTTTCGCAGACTTCGACGCGTTTTGCGCAGGGGGTGGCAGAGAGGTGTTTTCAGGCAACGGCCGGTCAAAGAATATTTCGCGCGCTCGATCTCCGACAGCGTTCCGGTGGCAACGACTTCGCCGCCGTGAGTCCCGGCGCGCGGGCCGAGATCGATGATGTGATCGGCGCGTCGCATGGTTGCTTCATCATGCTCAACAATGACAAGCGAGTTACCTTTTTCGCGCAACGCGGTCAGAGTTTCGAGCAGACGCACATTATCGCGTGGGTGTAATCCGATCGTCGGTTCATCCAGGACGTAGAGAACGCCGCGCAAATTCGAGCCGAGCTGCGCCGCTAGGCGGATGCGTTGCGATTCGCCCCCGCTCAAGGTCTTGGCAGACCGGCCTAACGACAAATAGCCGAGGCCGACGTTGTCCATGAATCGGAGGCGCTGCACGATTTCCGGAATCAGCTCGCTCGCGATCGTTTTTTGTTTGCCGGTGAATTTCAAACGATCGATTTTTTTGGCCGCCGCCCTGGCCGAAAGCGCGGTAAAATTGTCGATCGTCATGTTTTGCACCCGGACGTAACGCGCGATCGGATTCAGCCGCAAGCCGCGGCAGGCGGGGCAAATTTGCGACTCGCTATCGTCGATCCATTCTGATTCGCGTTCAGCGGCTAGTTCATTTTCGAGCGCTGAGTCGCTATCGTCATTCTCACCCACCTGCAGCCGTTGATTCCAGATTTCTCCAAACCCGCCGCATTCCTCGCACGCTCCGTGCGGCGAATTGAACGAGAACAATCGCGGATCGAGTTCTTCGAAGGCACGACCGCATCGTGGGCAGCTCATCTCCGTGCTAACGACGGTGACTCGGTTCTTCGCATCGATGAGACGCGCGGTGCCACGGCCAATATCGAGCGCGCGCTGGCTGAGGTTGCGCGCCTTAGCGATGCGTTTTTTGTCGATGACGCCGACAACAACATCGATGCTGTGTTCTTTGAAACGTTCAAGCTTTCGGAACCTTGCGACTGGAATGAACTGCCCATCGATAAAGAGCGTGTCGAATCCATTGCGTTCGGCCCAGCGCGCGACGTCGGTGTGAAATCCCTTGCGCGCTTTCACCAGCGGCGCCAGCACTCTGAGCGGACCGCGCCGCGCCGCCGCTTCGACTTGTTTCACGATTGCCGCGAGCGTCTGTTTCTCGACTGGCAAATTACAGTCCGGACAAAACTGCGTTCCGGTTTTGGCGAAGAGCAATCTGAGGAAATGATAAACCTCCGTTACGGTCGCCACGGTTGATTTTCCGCCGCCGCGGGTGACGCGCTGCTCGATCGCGACGCTGGGAGGCAATCCTTCCACCAGATCGACGTCCGGTTTTTCCAGTTGCTCAACGAATTGCCGCGCGTAGGGCGACATGCTGTCGAGAAATCGGCGCTGGCCTTCCGAGAACAGAATATCGAAAGCGAGCGTTGATTTCCCCGACCCGCTCAGCCCGGTGATGACAACCATCTGATCGCGCGGAATCGCAACGTCGATGTTTTTTAAATTGTGCTCGCGCGCGCCGTGGATGTGGATGGCAGAATTACCGTTGACGTGATCGCGTGTTCCGGGGAGCGGACGCACCGCGCCGAATGGCTCTTCGGCGACACGAAGTAAAAACTCGTCATCCTGAGCGTAGCGAAGCGGAATGCCAGTCCGACTCGGACTCGAAGGATCCCGTTGCGTAAGCTTAAAGGTATCGCGGCGGGATCCCTCGGCTGCGCTCGGGATGACATGTCTTAGAAATCTGCCGGTATGCGAGCGCTCGATCTTTGCGACTTGCTCCGGTGTCCCAACCGCGACGACCTCGCCGCCGTCGTCTCCCGCTTCCGGTCCGAGGTCGATGATCCAATCCGCACATTTAATCACTTCGAGGTTGTGTTCGATTACGATCAGCGAATGCCCAGTGTCGATGAGCCGCTGGAACAACTGTAACAACATCGCGACATCATCGAAATGCAGGCCGGTGGTCGGTTCGTCGAAGATGAAGAGGTTTCCGGTTCTTTTTGTAGAGGCAGCCGTGTCGGCTGCACTGTTTTTGCTTGCAGGCGACACGCCTGCCACCGCAGATTTGTCAGTAAGATGACTAACGAGCTTTAGGCGCTGCGATTCGCCGCCGGAAAGAGTATTGAGCGGCTGCCCAAGTCGCAGATACCCGAGGCCGACTTCTTCCAGCACTTCCAACGGATCGGACAACTTTTCGCGCTCGCCAATTTGCGCGAACCAGGCGGCCGCTTCCGTCACCGTCAACTGCAGGACATCATGAATCGATTTTCCGTGGAGTTGAATCTTGAGCACGTGGGCCTGGAAGCGTTTACCTTCGCATTCCGCGCAGCGGACAAACAAGTCGCTCAAAAATTGCATCTCGATTTTCTCGAACCCGGTCCCGTTGCAGCGTTCGCAGCGGCCGGTTCCGGAGTTGAAGGAAAACGCACCCGCGCTCAGCCCCTGGGCCTCTGCTTCTGGCGTGGCAGCGAAAAGTTCGCGCACCCGATCGTAAAGTCCGAGATACAAAATCGGAGTTGAACGAGGTGTCCGTGCCAGCGGGGATTGATCGACCATGACGGTCTCCTCGAACCGATGTGCGCCGGTCAGGGATCGGCACGCGCCCGGCTCGTGTTCGCTGACCTGACCTTTGGCCCGCAAAAGATTCCGATACAGCACATCCTGAATCAGGGTCGATTTTCCCGAACCGGAGACGCCGGTTACGCAGGTAAAAACGCCAAGCGGGATTTCGACGTCGACGCTTTTCAAGTTGTGCTCAGTCGCGCCGGTGATTTTGACAGCGGACAAGAATTTTCGACGCGATTTGGGGAGCGGTATCGATTTGTCGCCGGTGAGATAATCGCATGTGAGCGATCGGGAAGCGCGTGCGCTCCCCAGAAATCCGTCCAGTTTGCCGCTGAAAACCAATTCGCCGCCGCGCTCGCCGCGGCCGGGACCGATGTCGATCAAGTTGTCAGCCGCACGGATGATTTGTTCGTCGTGCTCGACGACGAGCAGAGTATTGCCTTTGTTACGCAAATTATGCATCACGCGCACCAGCCGGCCGACGTCGCGCGGATGAAGACCCACGCTCGGTTCGTCCATGACGAAGAGTGTGTTGACCAGCGATGCGCCGAGGCAGGTGGTGAGATTGACCCGCTGCATTTCGCCGCCACTGAGCGTGCGGGTAGAACGATCAAGCGTCAGATAACCGACGCCGACTTCGCAAAGATAACGCAATCGCGCGCAAATTTCGTCACGCAACATCTCGGCGGTGGAATCGGAAGGCGGCAGCTTGATTTTCGTTAGGAAATCGCGCGCGTCGGCGATGGAAAGAGCAGCGAATTCTGGAAGAGTCAGCTGCAGCAGCGGCGCTCTATGAGCGCCGTTCGCGGTATCTCGACGGTCATCCGCCCTCGCGCGGCTACGGCGCGACCGGTAGACCGCCGCTACAATTTTATAGTTCAGCGCCTCCGGTTGATAACGCCCCCCATCACAGCTCGGACATTTCACATAGGCGCGATAGCGGCTGAGCAGGACACGCACGTGCATCTTGTAAGTCTTGGATTCGAGCCAGCGGAAAAATCCGCGGACGCCATACCACCGGTCGTTCTCGTAATCGTCGTCGGTGTATTCACCACTGCGTTTCTCTCCGTTGATGACGAAATCCTGGTCCGCCTTGGGCAACTCTTCGAAAGGCGCGTGCACGTCGATTTCCTCGCGCGCACAGGCACGCAGCAAATCCTTTTGCGATTCGCCCATTTCCTGTCCGCGGAAAACGCGCACCACTCCCTGCGCGATGGAAAGCGAGCGGTCCGGAATGGCGCGGTTCAGGTCGATCGCAATCGTGCGTCCGAATCCGCGGCACTCCGGACAGGCGCCGAGCGGATTGTTGAAACTGAAAAGTCCAGGAGTCGGCGCCCGAACGTCGAGATCGCAATGCGCGCAGTGCCAGCCGGTGGAGAAGGGATGCTCGTGATTGGTGATTGGTGATTGGTGGTTAGTTGGGCGTTGGGCGCTTTCTGAAATGGCGATAATATTGATCTTCCCTTTCCCAAATCGCAGTGCGGTTTCGATCGCTTCGGTTAGTCGCGCACGGTTCTCTTCCGTTATCGCGATCCGATCCTGGATGACTTGGACGCGCGCGCCCAGGCGCTCGACCTTTGCATCGCTATCAACACGGACGATTTCGCCGTTCAGCCAAACGCGCAGGTATCCCTGCTGCTGCAGAAATTCGAAGAATTCGCGCGGCTTGGTTTTCGCTGGAACAGTGACCCAGAAAGTGATGAAAACGGTTGGTGGGTTCACGCCGCCCGCGTCCTTCAGGTAAGGACGATTGACCTCAATCGCCCGCGAACGCCAATCCGGCTCGGATCGGTTCGGTGAACCGCCCCTACCTTCTGCGTTGCCAGCGGCGAACAATGCCAGCACCTGATCGGCAATCGATTTCGCGGTTTCCGGTCGAATTTCACGTCCGCAACTGGGACAAAAAGCGTGCGCAACGCGAGCCCAGAACAATTTCAGATAATCGTTGATCTCGGTGATCGTCCCGACAGTCGAGCGTGAGGTTTTAACCAAATTCGATTGCTCGATCGCGATTGCCGGTGGGATACCGCGAATGTCATCGACACGCGGTTTGTCCATGCGCTCGAGGAACTGGCGCATGTAGGGGCTGAAGGTTTCGACGTAACGGCGCTGTCCTTCCGCGTAGATCGTGTCGAAAGCGAGCGAGGATTTTCCGCTTCCGCTTGGTCCGGTGACGACGGTTAATTTTCCGAGGGCGAGGTCGAGATCGATCCCTTTGAGATTGTTCTGGTGCGCGCCCCGAATTTCAATGCAGCCACCCTCAGCCGGCGCAATAACGCAATTTTTCCGTTCGACCTTCGAACCCACCAAAGACAATCCGTGACGCAGGTGTTATTCGCAAATCTTTAGGGGAGCGCACGCGCCTGGTGTGCTCTTGCCGGCGCCCCATCCGGCAATTCATTTCGCGCAAACATTCCGTTCGGCGAGGCGCCGAACGGAGCACGCGGGGGCGCGTGCGCTCCCCAGGATCGCGTTGTCGCGCCTTAGGACTTGAATCGCGCTGCCAATTGCTCGCGCTGCTTTTCCAATTCTTTCGGCACAACGCCACCCAACGACTCGAAGAATTTCGTGTGACCGGTGATCTCTTTTTGCCATTCCCCGGCTTTCACGGCCAGTAATTCCTGGATTTGATCGGAGGAGATTCCGCTGAGTTCATCGAGATCCATATCTGGCATTTTCGGAAGGTAACCGATCTTTGACTCGGTAGCGCCGATTCCGCCTTCGCAGCGATCGATAATCCACTTCAACACTCGCATGTTGTCGCCGAAACCAGGCCAGAGAAATTTTCCATCGGCAGATTTGCGGAACCAGTTCACGTGAAAAATCAGCGGCGGATTGGTCAGCCGCTTGCCAGTTTCGAGCCAATGCCGGAAATAATCGCCAATGTTGTAGCCGCAGAACGGAAGCATTGCCATGGGATCGCGCCGGACCTGCCCGACCGCTCCGGTAGCTGCTGCGGTAGTTTCCGACGCCATGGTCGCGCCTATATAAGTACCGTGTTCCCAATCGAACGCCTGAAAGACGAGCGGCATGGTATCGCTCCGGCGTCCGCCGAAAATGATGGCGCTGATGGGAACGCCGCCACCATCTTCAACATGCGGATCGAGCACAGGGTTGTTGCGCATGGGAGTAGCGAAGCGGCTGTTGGGATGCGCCGCTTTTTCCTTGGAAACCGGTGTCCAATCGTTGCCGCGCCAGTCGATGGCGTGCGCCGGCGGCGGGCCGTCTTTGCCTTCCCACCACGCGTCGCCGTCGTTGGTCAGTGCTACGTTGGTATAAATAGTATCGCGCTGGATCGATTTCATCGCGTTCGGGTTTGATTTGTAGCTCGTCCCCGGCACGACGCCAAAATAACCGTTCTCCGGATTAACCGCCCATAAACGGCCGTCCCGAATCTGCATCCAGGCGATGTCATCGCCGACCGTCGTAACTTTCCACCCAGCGAAATGTTTTGGCGGAATCAACATCGCGAAATTGGTTTTGCCGCACGCGCTCGGGAACGCCGCCGCGACGTAATGTTTTTTTCCCTCAGGTGATTCGACCCCGAGAATTAGCATGTGTTCGGCGAGCCAGCCTTGCGAGCGGGCGAGATAGGAACCGATTCGCAGTGCCAAACATTTCTTGCTCAGCAAAACATTTCCGCCGTAACCGGACCCGACCGAGATGATGGTGTTATCCTGCGGGAAGTGACAAATGAGACGGCGTTCCGGATTCACATCCAGGAGCGAATGGACGCCGCGGTTCCATTCCCTTTTTGGATCGTTACCGAGGCGTTTCACTGCGATCTCCCCCATCCGCGTCATGACGCGCATGCTCAGCACCACATACTTGGAATCGGTAATTTCGAATCCGACCTTGGTCAGTGGCGAATCGGGTGGCCCCATGATGTAGGGAATGACAAACATGGTGCGGCTGCGCATCGCGCCTTTGAGTAAACCCTGTAATTTCGAATAGGTCGCTGACGGTTCGCTCCAGTTGTTCGTCGGGCCGGCTTCTTCCTTTGTCGGGGTGCAAATAAAGGTGAATTGCTCGACCCGGGCCACGTCATTCGGATTCGAGCGGTGCAAATACGAGCGCGGCAGTTTCGCCTCGTTCAACTTGAACAGAACATTTTGCTTTAACGATTCCGAGATCAGGAACTCGTTCTCTGCCTCCGAACCATCGCACCAGAAAATATTTTCCGGTTGGGTCAGCAACTCGACTTCATGCACCCAATCGAGCACGGCCTGATTCGCAGGTTTGCGGTCGCCGATGCCGGTGGGCGGGAAAATGGCAGGCGCAGGGTTATTCATTAAATCTACCGCGATCAGGGTGTTATCGGATCTCTCCCGACCGTGCGGGGGACGAATCTCCCTCGCTTCCGCCGGTTCTCCAAGAATTTTTTCCCGCTATTTCCAATCATATTATGCTTACTGAAAGTTTGCTGAATCTCGGAGTGCTTCCTTTCGATGTCGGCCCGGGTGATCAAAGAAGCGGCCTTTCGGATTGAGCGGGATGTGCGAAACAGGCTCGCCGGCCTCGATGCGACGCGCGTATTCGGGCCAGTTATGATCGACCAGTCGTTCGTAATGCCAGTCAACCGCACTGGCGACCAATCCGAGTCCGCACGCGATTGTCGCCGCGCCCCGGAAGAAACCAGGTACAGACCAGCCGGAAATCAGCAGCCATGCAGCCAACAGCTTAGGCAAAAAGAAATAGCGATCGCCATCGGCAAGACTTCCAAAGGCCGAAAGGTGGGAACGCGAGCGAAAAATTGTTGCTGCAATCAGGAGAATAATCACCGCAGCCAGCAGGCTACGAGTAGGTTGGCGCTGACCTTTCCATACTGCCGCCGCGAGAAGCAGCCCAATTGAAAGAAGACTGAGACAATTCAGCGCTGCGCACGGGAGCCGGACCGCACACTTCATTGGGAGAAATAAGGACGCGGGCAAGCGATACCCCACCAGGCATACGATCGATTCCACCGGCGGCCAGGAGCCGCATGACGAATCGCCCGCAGAATGGAACAACGTCCAAATTTGGATCGCAGCGGTAATTGCTACAACGCCCGCCAGAACATGCTCGGCGGCGTTTTTCGCCGCCATGCTCGCCAGACAAAGAGCGGAGTCAACAGGATGGAGAATATACCGGTAAGACCGATGATAGCGGCAAGCAGCACGTCAGTTGTGTATTGCCGTGCCTTGAGAGGATCACGCGCAACGAGAAGCCACACCAACCCAAGAGCCGACAACCATTGCGCATTCGCGAGACTGCCAAAGACTTCACCAGTGTGAGGCAGCAATACAATCGCCAGCGCGCACGCCGCCGGATTAGGCAGATTCGAACGCGGGGAAAACAAGGCGACCGCTATCAACAAGACGATTAAGAGGTTGGCACTGATGTAGGCCGCGGGAATCCACCGCGCATCAAAACCGGCCGCCGTCGCGGCAATGATTCGCAGAAGAAAGTGGTGATAACCGCTGTAAGGGGTAACCAACGCGCCTGGCCCTAGCGTGTCAGCTTGCACAAAGAAAATCCAGCCATCTTCAGCCCAAAACTCCGGATGTAGGAACATTTCCGGACGCCGGCAGAAAAGGATCAGCATCAATGTCGCGCATATCGCGAGAATCTGGAACGTGCCAGTGGTGCGGAGGGCGACGAACATCCTTCTCGAGCGTACGTTAGCCGCGGTTGCTCTCATTCGATCAAGCGTCGTTGTCAGGCAACTTTCGCGGAAAAGTAAACACTGGCCTTTCCCATAGCACCCTTGCGCTCCGAAAAGCGAATGCGATTATTGAAATATGTTCGGAGTCACTACCTCCGATGACTATCGGCCAGTCACCTGGATGGGTCGGTTCCCTGTCGACGTCACGACCATACTCGTCGCCCTGCATGTTGTGGTCGCCATTCTTACTTGTCTGGTCGTGGCTGCTGGCGGCGGTGCCATCCTCAACTTCATGCTTTTCGATAGCGCCCGGGTCCTGGGGGCGGGCCAGATTTGGCGCCTCGCCACCTACGCGTTCGTGCATTCCCCCAGCATGCTGCTCTGGTTCGCGATCGAAATGTACATGCTCTTCGTGTTCGGCCGCGAAGTGGAAAGGTTCATCGGCCAGCGCGCTTATATTGCTCTTTACGCGCTCATGCTTTTCATCCCTTCGCTTCTCCTCACCGTGTGGGGCTTGGGACAACGGACCGGACTGGCTGGATCACTCGCGCTGCATTTCGGAATTTTCGTAGCGTTCGCGACGATTTACCCGGCGGCCGAGCTGCTGCTGCGGATCACCGCAAAATGGAGCGCGGTTATTCTGGGTGCGATCTACGTCCTGCAATTGCTGGCCTACAATGCCTGGACCGACCTGGCCGTCCTCTTAACAAGCATCGCGGTTGGTTTTTGCTTTGTTCGCCTCCGCGGCGTCGGGCCGGAGTTGGTCTGGTGGGA
>JBKPMO010000162.1:0-8080 GCA_046732175.1 Verrucomicrobiota bacterium | reverse complement strand
GCTGGGGTCGACGGCTTGTCTGGTGCGGGCTTGTCTTTCGGGGCGACTTTTGGTTGAATATTCGCGTGCCCGCGGAAAGTGAGGTCAGTTCGCTGACCGGAATAGCTAATCACGGTCCGGCGGCGTTTAGGACCACGCATTGGAGCGTGGTGTTGACCGCGCAGGAGGAGTCGCCCGCCGCACACGAGGCGCTGGAAAAGCTTTGTCGTATTTATTGGCGGCCCATTTGCAGCTTTGTGCGACGCCAGGGTTTCGGGTTGGAGGAGGCAAAGGACCTAACCCAGGGGTTTTTCGCGTCGTTATTGGAGCACAGAAATCTGAACGCTGTCCGCAAGGAACAAGGGCGACTTCGTTCTTACCTGCTTGGAGCTGTGAAATATTTTCTGGCCGACGAACGCCGTCGCGCAATGGCGATTAAGCGAGGAAAAGGGCACCGGCTCATCCCGCTGGAAGAATTGCGGGCTGACGAGCGGATCGAGATGGAACCAGCGGACCCAGTGACGGCCGAGCTGATTTATGAACGCCGCTGGGCCTCGACCGTGCTGGAACGCGTGCTCAACCTGTTAAAAGATGAATATCGGAGCGCAGGCAATGCTGCCTTGTTTGATTCGCTAAAGGAATTGCTGCCGGGCGACCCGGATGCGCCCTCTCAGAAGGACATTGCTGCGCAATTGGGCATGACTGAAAATGCGGTTCGGCAGGCCTTCTACCGATTTCGGCAGCGTTACCAATCGTTATTGCGAGAGGAAATTGCTCAAACTGTGGCAACGCCCGGCGATATTGAAGACGAGTTGCGCCATCTCATCGCGGTTGTCCGAGCGTAACGTATGGCGAAGAGTTACCAAGTACAAGACGGGGCAGTGCGCAACGACGCTCCGGAAATGATTCGAGTAATCAAGATTTGTCGCAATTGCGGCGCGAAGATCTTTTCTGACGCGCCGGAAGGACTTTGTACCGGCTGCGTCCTGGAAGCGGCAATTTTACCGACGGACGACGAGCGCAGCTCTGCCAAAAAAGACAATGCGAACGCGCTAACTGAGAACAAAAAAAGGGCTCGGGCGGTCGAGTTACTCGGAGAGTTGGGTGATTACGAATTGCTGGAAGAGGTTGGTCGCGGCGGTCAGGGCGTGGTATTTCGCGCCCGGCAAAAGAGTCTCAATCGCACGGTCGCCTTAAAAGTCATTAGTCTTGGGCAATGGGCGAGCAAAGCGCACTTGAGGCGTTTTCGTCTTGAAGCGGAAGCGGCGGCCAAGTTGGAGCATCCCGGGATCGTGCCGATTCACGAAGTGGGCGAGCGCGATGGGTCTTGTTACTTCAGCATGAAGTTCGTCGAAGGCGGACAGTTGGATGAAGTAGTCAGGCGGGAGCCGCTGTCGACCCGACAGGCGGCGGAATTGATCGCGAAAGTGGCGCGGACCGTGCACTACGCGCACGAGCATGGAATTCTGCATCGCGACATCAAACCGGGGAACATCCTGCTCGATCAAAAAGGCGAACCGCACCTTACTGACTTCGGACTGGCGCGGCTGGTCGAAACCGAGAGCACGATGACGCGCACGCTGGACGTTTTGGGGACACCTAGTTACATGGCGCCGGAACAAGCCGTCGGGAACAATGCGGCCGTCGGCAGCATTACAGATGTCTATGGACTTGGCGCAGTGCTTTACCAGCTGCTCACGGGTCAACCACCCTTTGCCGGTGGAGCAACCTACGAGACGATCAAGTTACTCTTGGACACCGAGCCGCGGCAACCGCGCCTGCTAAATCCGAAAATAGATCGCGATCTCTCAACAATATGCCTCAAGTGTCTGGAGAAAGATGCAAAGCGCCGCTATTCGTCTGCTCTCGCGTTAGCTGAAGACCTGGAGCGCTGGCTAAAGCATGAGCCGATTCAGGCGCGCCACACCGGAGTTCTCGCACGAGGAGGGAAATGGGTACAACGCAATCCGACTAGCGCGCTGCTGGCAACTTCACTCGTGGCGTTAGCTGCGGTCGTAGGTTGGAATATTTGGGAGAGCGAGCTAGTCCGCAGCCCCGTAACAACCGGAATCGCCGTTCTGCCGTTTGAGAACCTCAGCGAGCAGAAGGAAGATGGCGCGTTTGCTGATGGTGTGCAGGATGACATCCTGACCAAGCTCGCGAAGATCGGCGACCTGAAAGTCATCAGCCGGACGAGCGTGATGGATTACCGGGGCAAACGAAATCTCCGTCAGATCGGTAACGATCTGCGTGTATCGCATGTTCTGGAAGGCAGCCTCCGCAGGACCGGCACGGTTCTTCATATGAACGCGCAGTTGATCGACACGCGTACCGACACACACGTGTGGGCGGAGGAATACGACCGAGATTTGAATGATTTGTTCACAGTGCAAAGCGAGATCGCGCAAAAAGTTGCCGACCACCTTCATGCCAAGCTGTCAGCCACGGAGAAGGCGTCTGTTGAAGAAAAACCAACTCAGGACTTGGCCGCCTATGATTTCTACGTCCGCGCTCTCTCCATAATTTACAACGCCCAGGTCCCCGCGGGGCCAGTCGTGAATCTTTCCGAGGCTGTGGACCTGCTTAATAAGGCAGTTGCTCGTGATCCTAACTTCTTTCTCGCCTATTGCCAGTTGGCGTTTGTGCACGACTTGATTTATCAGCAGGGGACCGACCGCACCCCGGCTCGTTTAGCCCTGGCACAAGCGGCCATAGATTCTGCATTTCGTTTGAGGCTGGGTTCGGGGGAAGCCCATCTGGCGCTGGCGTGGCATCTTTTTTGGGGCTATCAGGATTTTGACCGCGCCCGCGACGAACTTGCTCTTGCTCAACAGAGTTTACCCAATAACCCGCAGGTTTACGACTTAGCCGGATCGATGGACTCCAGTCAGCGTCGTTACGCTGACGCCATACACAATCTCGAGCGCGCATGCGACCTCGATCCTCGAAACCTTCCTTACCTGATTGGCCTCGGATCGACCTACGCGTTTTTGCACGACTATGACCAGTGGGCCAAAATTATGGATCGCATCGTTGCGGTTTACCCAGCGGGCAGGCCAGGATGGATTTTTCGCGCTTTCATCGAAGTATGCCGTCGGGCGGACAGCCGGCTTTTGCGTGCTGAAATTGAAAAGATCCTGACCAATGAGCCTGGATCAGACAAAGATCCATTTGTGGTCGGCTGGCGCTACACTCTTGCTTTGATCGATCGCGACTGGGACGCTGCCGGCAGCTTTGCGGCGGCGCTTTCCCAGAAGAATCCGTTCGAGTTGTGGAGCCTTCCTCCACTTGGCCGCGACTTTTGGGCGGGTGTAGTCGCTCGTTTGAAAGGAGACGAAACTCCTGCACGCGCTGCTTTTATGAGCGCGCGCGCGCAACAGGAAGAAGAGCTACGTGTTCACCCGGATGATGCGGTTCTACTTGCTGGACTCGGGCTGATCGATGCAGGCTTGGGAAGAAAAGAAGAGGCACTGAATGAAGGCCGTCGCGCGATGGAACTGGACCCCGGCGCCAAAGACGAATTCAAACAGTCAACGATGTGCTTTGCCATCATCTGTGCCTGGACAGGCGAGCGCGACTTGGCGCTTGGGCAACTTGAAGCCTGCATCAAAACTCCGGGCGAGCATAGTTACGGCAACTTCCGCTTGAATCCGATGTGGGATCCGTTGCGCGGCGATCCACGCTTCGAAAAAATCGTCGCCTCCCTGGCGCCGAAGTAATCTAGCTGTACTAGCTGTACTGGAAGAGCCTGCCCTGACCGGGGGGTCGCGTCTCTCGCTAGCAGTCGACGCAGATTATCCGATAACGTAAGGGGCAGAGGAAGGGTCGTCTAAGGCGGAATGCTACAAATTAGCTTGCTACCGCTGTACAAGTCGCGACATCGTTGGCCAACGGCTATCAGCTGATGCGCAGAACTCCGATTAGGCGACTCGAGCCGTTGCATTTCATCTCTGCTTCTGTTGGCGGATTGTTTGCGTTACTTGCCTGCTCGGTTTCCGCACAAAATCCCTTGCCGACACCTGGAATTCCTACGGAGTCCGAAGCCGAACGCGTCGTCGTTACCGGCTCAAATATTCCAACCGCCGAAGAAGCAGGGCCGAACGCCGTCGATACCTATCGCCCAGAAGACATCGAGAAATTAGGCGCGCGCAACTCAACCGACCTGCTGATCAAGCTGCCGCAGCAGATGGGCTCGACCATTAACCAGAACACCAATGGCATTGCTGGCGGGGACGGCAGCGTCATACCCAATCTGCGCGGTTTACTGCCCAAAGAAACTCTCGTTCTCATTGATGGAAAGCGCGCTGCGATAATCGGTAGCGGCGGCGGGGTTGCCGCAGGTGCCTTCCCCAACGTCGCGGGGGTGGACATCAATCTTATTCCCTTCCCAATGATTGATCATATCGACATCTTGAAGGATGGCGCCTCGGCCATTTATGGCAGCGATGCGGTGGCCGGTGTGTTCAACATCTTCTTGAAACACAAATTCCGTGGTGTGGAGATTGGAAGCAGTATTGGCAATACCAACCTGGGCTCCTCCAATGACGGACGCGAGCTCGAGACATGGATGATTGCCGGCGCGGCGGATGACAAGACCGATATCGTGATCATTGCCGATGCCTACGATCGGGCCGCCACCTACGATCGCGACCGCAACATTACCAGTAACGCGAACAAACTTGCGTGGGGTGGATTTGATAGTCGCAGCCCGGATTTTCCCGGCGTCATCGGCCCGTTCAATCCCGAGACTCCACAAGGCTTTCGATTGATCCCGAAGTTGTTTTTTAGTGGAAACTCTCCGCCGCCCCATTCAGCCACGAACGTCTCAACTTCACCTTACTATACCAACAACGTCCCTTACCCCGACGGGAACTTTGCGCGTTATAACTGGGCGGCGGTGACGCCTTCGATGCCAGCGGCGGATCGCCAAAGTATCTATGGCTCTTTTACGCGCGATACTTATGACAACTACTTAACAGTGTTTGCCGACTTCAAATATACCCGCTCATTTTTTGATGGAGCCGGGGCGGCTACCGGGTTTTCCCCGGATCCATTCAAGCAACCGAACGGTAATCCCTTGAGTCATGACGGTATCAGTGTGCCAATACAAAATCCGTTTAACCCGTTTACCAAAGCTTCTGTTGACGACAAGAATAACCCAGTAATTCTACTCGATGGCACGCCTGTCACCACCGGGGTTCACTTTCGCGCCATTAACGACACAGGCGGCACTACAGTCAAGACTACGTTCTACGACATTCTCTTTGATGCCGGACTTCGCGGTCAGATGGGTGAGTTTGGCGATTACTTCACGAACTGGAATTGGGAATTAGGTTTCCGTTATTCCCGGAATGAGGAGGATACCGTCACTGATGGCGTGGTAAGCGCGAAGGCCTTACGCGAAGCGTTGTTGGATACGGACCCGGCCACAGCGTTCAATCCCTTCCTCGGATACCGAGGTAGAAACACCGCGGCAGCAATCCGCCGGGTCTACGTTACTCTGCATGGCACGGGCGGGTTTGAGTTGCGATTGGCCTATTTCCATCTCGATGGCGATCTGTTCAATCTTCCCGCCGGGCCGGTCTCCTTCGCGGCTGGGCTCGAGTATCGCGGAGAGAGATGGAGGAACGATCCTGACCCGTTGAACACCAGTTTTGACGTGATCGGTACCAACAATTCCCAAGCCTCAAAGGTAAACCGGGACGTTTGGTCAATCTATCAAGAGGTACGTATTCCCGTCACGGGCCCTGCTTGGAACTTGCCGGGAGCATACAGTCTCGAGTTCGACATCGCCGAGCGCGAAGAATGGTACAGTCAGAATACATCTGCAACTACTGCTGGTCCTTCGGTTTTCCCGCAAGAGCATTCCCAGTTTGATGCGCAGAAGCCGAAATTTTCCGTTCGCTGGCAGCCGCTTGACCCGAAGTGGATAGGGGCGCTGACCTTACGTGGCTCTTACAGCGAAGGGTTTAATGCGCCGACACTACCCGACCTTACGCCGGCCGGGACGGAGTTTTTCTTCGTCACACCCAGTGACATTCACGATCCAACGGGGATGACTCCCGACGGCACCACAGCTCGGTTGCTCTTGAGCGGGAACCCTCTCCTGAAGCCGGAGGTTGCCTATGATTGGTCTTATGGAGCCGTTTACAGTCCGAAATGGATCAGGGGTCTTACCCTGAGCGCTGATTTCTGGCACATTGACCTTCGATCAATTGCCGCGGTGCCAGATGCACAATTCATCCTCGATCATGAAAACTTATTTCCAGGGGATGTAATTCGTGATCCAACAACTGGCGCAATCATGAGCGTCGTTTTGCCAAACTTAAACCTTACCGGCGCCGTGGTGGAAGGTCTCGATTACGAAGCGATCTATATTTTGGATTCTTCGAGCTTTAGTCGTGGCGATTTTGGTAGGTTCACCCTTACCCTCAATGGGACATACCTGTCCCGGTTCGAGCTTCAGATAAGTCCCGACACTCACCGAATTGGGCTTTCGGGTTCGTTTGTGGGTAGTCCGACCTTGAGTGGGTCGCTGCCGCATACTCGAGCCTTTGCCAGCGCGTTCTGGGACGGCCCGACTGACACTTGGCTCGCCGGCTTCGATGTTGGCGCGACCGTTCACTACACCGGCCAGTATCAAGATGGCAATATCCTCCTGGGCCCTGGCCCTGCGCGCAAAATTCGGGAGTGGACTACGCTCGATCTGATCGCGTCCTATACATTTAACTTACCGGCGCCGGCCACTCAGCAAGAAGTGCCTGGTTACGCTAAGGACGGCGGTAAAAATGTGAAGCAGCCCGATGGCAAGGAGAAAAACGTTCTGCCGGTCTCCACTGCCGAGTATGGTGCGGGTGGATGGCGCGCCTGGTTGAAGGGCACGACGATCACGCTCGGGATGCAGAACGTGTTCGATTCCGATCCACCATTCGTCGCCGGCGCCTTCGGGCCTGGCTACGACCCGTCCCTTGCCGATGTCAAAGGCCGATTCTGGTACCTCCAACTAACGAAGAGATTTTAGTCGCAGCGTAGACACCGTCATCGCGAGCAGCCGAGGGACGCTAGTAAAGTAGCATTCACTCGCACTGCAAAAGTTCCCAAACTTTCCGCGTAACGAGCCGCCAAATCCTGCCAAGTACTCCAGTGAACTGCCAGAAATGACTTCTTATGATGGGAAGTCAAGAAAGGCAACGAGAAAAACCAAATCAACTAAAGGAACAAAAAGTGAAATCGCTCGAATTTTTCAAACACGCTGTGGCGGCGACCACGCTGGCAATCGTACTGGCGTGGCTACTATCCGCCCGGCCCGCCCAAGCCGGTGGTTACACTGTAACGCTGCAGCAAGTCGGGCCCAATGTCGTCGCGAGCGGAAATGGAGCCATTGACTTGACTGGACTGACTTTTTCTAACTCGAACTTCCTAGTGCCCGAGATACGTCCAAGTTTCCGCATATTTGGCACGAGCGTTGTGGGATGCAGCATAAGCACGGGGCCGTTTTCTTCCATGTTCCAG
The DNA here is from genome assembly GCA_046732175.1 of Verrucomicrobiota bacterium. Classification (GTDB taxonomy): domain Bacteria; phylum Verrucomicrobiota; class Verrucomicrobiia; order Chthoniobacterales; family UBA10450; genus AV69. Next base: position 589 of record JBKPMO010000162.1, on the reverse strand, counting down.
GATCCACGACAGAGCGTAGACTCTTACCTCGGGGGGCCCAGTGGACCGACGAGTTTCGGCGCGCACGGCTTTTTTTCCTTCGAAGCGTTTGCCAGCAGTGGCAGCGGCGACATGGTCGGGATAGCCGCGACATCGTCGAGTGGATTTAACGGAGTCGCTCTCAGTGTTCCAAGAGGCTATGTCTCCGGAACTGCTCTATCGGACAGCGCGACCTACAGCGGCAAGACTCTTGCAACCCTGAACGTAGCACCCGGGACCTACGTATGGAAGTGGGGAAGGGGAGCAAACCAGAACTTCACGCTTCAAGTCCTGCCGGAAATCCTACCGGCGACCTACATTACCAACTTCTCGACCCGCGCCTCGGTGCAAACTGGCCCCGGAGCTACTATCGCCGGATTCATCATCACCGGAACGGGCCCTAAAACAGTCGTGGTCCGGGGGCTCGGACCTACCCTTGCCCAGCCGCCATTCAATGTCCCCGGAGTGCTGGCAGATCCGACCCTGCAACTCTTCGATAGTGACGGACATCCAGTCTGGTTTAACGACAATTGGAAAGACACGCAGCAAGCTGCGATTCAGGCGACCGGTC
>JBKPMO010000161.1:0-35541 GCA_046732175.1 Verrucomicrobiota bacterium | reverse complement strand
ATTACAAACTTGTCGATCTCCTGATCGAAATTTTCGCTAACGTAATCCAGCAGTTCGCTGACCAGCACGCTTGGCGGCAGCGGATTGTTGTCGCGCAATGATTGCCCGATGTAGCTAAGATAAAAGACCTCGCGCGCGGAGAGAAATGCTTCCAGGAAAAGTGCGCGGTCACTATCGCGAATGTTCCGGTCTCCACGTTGGGGACGCTGCGCCACCAGATCGAAACCCGATGGTCGATCATGCCTCGGATAGGAAGTGTCATTCAAACCGAGCAGGCAGACGACTTTAAAAGGAACGCTGCGCATTGGCTTGAGCGCGCAAAAAGTTAGTTGCCCAGAAAGAAATCCTGCGCCGCTGCTTGATTCTTCGAGAGAATCTTCCAGTTGTGCCGCGACGACATCGAGTTCGACTGCTTTATCATTCTGCGATTCATCAGCAATTTGGCCAAGGTTCGAGATTGCACTGCGTAAACGATTTAATTCGGGTTGCGCCGCATCGTCTCCGGCAAACAAGGCATCGATGGTTTCGCGTAAATCAAGCTGCCACTCGGAGAGCGAACGCGGCCTGCTGAATTCGATTGCTCGCGAAAAGAGCCGCTCTAAAAATTCGACAAAATTTCCCAACAGTTCCGCACTCGACCCCTCGATTTCATCGAATGGTAAAATTCCATCGAATAATTCGCGCTTCTCCGGACGCAGCCCGCAACCGAGCAACATTCTGTCCAGACCATGCCGCCAGCTGTTTTCCGCGAAAGCAGGCAAGCCAAGTCGCACGCGATGCTGCGCATCAATCCCCCAGCGGATCGCACAGTCGTCGATCCAGACTCGAATTGTCTCCATCTCTGCCGGCGCGATTTTAAAACAGCGCTGCACCGACGACGATTCGAGTATCGCGAGAACTTCGCTGGCCGTGAAACGTCCGGGAAGGACCTCTAGAATGCGGAAGAATGTGTCGATGATTCCGCTCCCGGCGCGCACCTCCCGGTCAGCGATCGAGTACGGAATTTTGTGTTTCGGATTTTCGGGCACACCAAACACAGCATCGATGAACGGCGCGTAAATGGATACGTCCGGCGTCATCACGACGATGTCTTTCGGCTTCAGCTCCGAATCATTCTGAAAAAGATCGAGCAATTGATCATGCAAAACTTCCAGCTCACGCACCACACTGTGACAGGAATGAATTTGCAGGGATCGGTCGGACAACGCGACGCTTCGCTTCTTTTTCAGCGCGCCGGATTTCAGCTCAAAAATGTCGTTCTGAATTTCCAGCAAGATCGAGCGCGGTGACGGCGAGTGATCTTTCGGTGGAATGAAGTCTTCCCGTTCGGCCGCGGGCGTGAGCTCAGCGACGAGGTTCAGAAAATCGCGGCCGAGTTTTCCGTTGGCGGCGAGCAACTCATTGTCGCCTATCTCTTCTTCGTTGAACCCGAAGAGCTCTGGTTGCCTTGCCCGCGCTTTTTCGCGTTTCGAACGAACATCGCCCCACCAGGCCGGTGTCGGTTCCATCACAAACAGGTAGACCGGACAACGCCCCGAAAGTTCTCCGATGAGTGAGACGTAGAAAGGCGGCAGAGTCGAAATCCCAAAGACTGAGATTCGTTCGGGAACCGGTACATCGCCACGCTTAAGCGCGTCGATTAACTGCAATCCCAAAGCGGCTTGGTGTTGATGCGGCGCCGAGTGCTGCAGTTCGCGCCACAGAATTGGCTGCCAATCCTTTCCGACACCCGCGTCCCAATCCAAAATCATTTTCGGTCGAAAGACAACATATTCGTCGAAAACATGGGCGACGCGCCGGGCGAGTTCATACGTGCGCAGTCCGCGGTGATCGCCGCGAATATAATTGGCGATAGTAGCGAACTCCGGTCGTGAAGCAAAACGTGGGAGTCGTTCCATGATGCGCCATGTCATTACCTCGCGAATGGAACGCTCTGTCGCGGCGACTTCGGCAAAAACACTCTGGAACAGATCTTGGAAAAACTTCTGCGGAAACGGAAACCGGATGTTTGAACAAATGCCGTGGCGTTCCGCGATCTGTTGTTCGAGCCAGCGCCGCATCCCATTGCTCTGGACGACGACGATTTCTGACATGAGAGGCGAACGCAGTGGACGCGCAATAACCTGGGCCAAAGCGTCGGCCAGCCGCTCTAGACGATTGCTAGTATGCAGAATGAGGCCGGGGCGGGGTGTTACGAACACCGTACTATATTAGAGAGGGCAAAAAAAATTTCGCGCGGGAAAACAAGGAAAGGTTTCACGTGCAGTCGTCAACTCCTGCATGGCTCGTATAGGAGCGATTCCCCGAAGGCTAGAGCTTTCGCCCAACCCCTTTCCCACTCTACATTCGGCGATGACCTCACTTTTTCTCAGTCTTCTCCCATTCCTCATCGCCGCCACCGCACTGGCCGATGAAGGCATGTGGCTCTTCAACAATCCGCCGTTGAAACAATTCAAGGAAAAATATAAATTCGAGCCCTCGCCGCAGTGGCTCGAGCACCTGCAAAAGGCCAGTGTGCGCTTCAATTCCGGCGGCAGCGGCTCATTCGTCTCCGCCAACGGCCTCTGCATTACCAACCACCACGTAGGAGCTGATGCGCTGCAAAAAGCCTCGAGCGAGCAGCATAATTATTTGAAGGACGGCTTTTACGCGAAAACAAACGCCGAAGAAATCAAATGCGCCGATCTCGAACTCAATATCCTGATGTCGATCGAAGATGTGACCGCGAAGGTGAACGCCGCGGTCAAAGGTGGAATGTCTGCCGACGCCGCGGGCAAAGCGCGCGAAAACGCGATCGCTGAGATCGAAAAAGAAAGCAAAGAGAAAACGGGGCTCCGCTCCGATGTCGTCACTCTTTATCAAGGCGGTGTTTATCATCTCTACCGTTACAAGCGTTACGACGATGTGCGCATCGTTTTCGCGCCGGAAGAGCAGATGGCCTTTTACGGCGGCGACCCGGACAACTTCGAATACCCGCGTTACGATCTCGATATCTGCATTTTTCGCGTCTATGAAAATGGCCAACCCGCCAAAATCGATCACTACCTGAAGTGGAATTCGAACGGTCCAAATGATGGCGATCTAACTTTCGTTAGCGGAAGTCCGGGACGAACCGACCGGCAACTCACCGTCGACGAAATGGCTGATCGGCGAGATCGGGAAGTTCCGACCTGGTTGCGAATGTTTAATAGGCGCGAAGTCCTGTTGAATGCGTGGGGACAACGTTCGTTCGAAAATCTTAGGAGGGCGCGCGATGATCTCTTTGGCGATCGAAACAATCGCAAACGCTATGACGGTTATGTCGCCGCGCTCTTCGATCCGGAAATCTGGAGAGCGATCGAGGCGCGGGAAAAGAAATTACGCGATGCAATTTCCCGCGATCCGAAATTGAAAGGAGCTCTCAGCGCCTACGATCGGATCAGGAAAGCGCAAGCCGAGCTGGCGAAGATCGCGCCGCGCTATGATTACTTGGAGCAGGAACGGCCAATCACTGTCGGGTATCGTGGCCCGCGGGCGCTTTACGGCACGCTTTTCAAGTATGCGCGCTTGTTGACGCGCGCGCTCGACGAACGCGCAAAGCCGAATGGCCAACGCATCGCGGAGTTTCGCGACAGCGCAAAGGAATCACTGGAACTCAGTCTCTTTTCAAGCGAGCCGGTTTACGATGACTACGAAATTCTTCGGCTGACCGATTCGTTGACCGATTTCGCCGAAAAATTTGGCGGCAACGGTCTGCTCGTGAAGCAGGTTCTTGCCGGCAAGTCGCCGCATGCGCGCGCAGCCGAATTGGTGAGCGATACAAAACTGAAAGACGTCGTGTTTCGTAAAAATCTTTATGGCAAACGTGCGGAGGCATTGCAAGCAGTGCATGATCCGATGCTCGATCTTGCACGGATAATCGATGGACCAGCGCGCGAAGCCCGTAACGCCCACGAAGCACAGGAGGAAATCAAGCGGCAGGCGTATGCGGAAATCGCAAAGGCCCGTTTTGCGGTGGAAGGAACCAGCACCTATCCCGACGCGACGTTTACGCTCCGCTTATCGTACGGAAAAGTTCTCGGTTATGAGGAAGATGGAAAACAAATTCCGCCCTTTACGGATTTCGGTGGACTTTATCGACGTGCCACCGAACACGACAACAAGCCGCCTTTCGATCTCCCGCAACGCTGGATCGGGCGCAAAGCTCAGTTGAATCCGGCGACGAAATTCAATTTCGTTTCCGATGCTGACATCATCGGCGGCAACAGCGGCAGCCCGGTCGTGAACAAAGTCAACGAATTCGTCGGCGTCATTTTTGACGGCAACATTCAATCCCTCGTGCTCGATTGCATTTTCTCGGACAAACAAGCGCGTGCTGTCAGCGTTGATTCCGCGGCAATCACGGAAGCGCTGCGAAAAGTTTACGACGCGGGGGCCCTGGCGGACGAATTAGAAAAAGGTAGGGGCGATTGACTCAATCGTCCGGCTTCAAGGTTGCCCGACGGATCCCTCGACTTCCGCTCGGGATGACGAGCGTGTTTAGTGCGGCAGGTAGTTGAGTAGCTTTAGAATATCAGAAAACACGCCCATGGCGGTGACGTCGGCGCCGGCGCCTGGACCTTGCACCACCAGCGGTGTTCGGGCGTAACGTTTGGTTGTGAAAGCAATAATGTTGTCGCTGCCTTTGGTGGCGGCAATTGGATGATCGCGCGAAAATTCCTTGATCCCGGCGCGCGCATGATTGCCGTCCAACGTGCCGACGTATCGCAGAACTGCGCCACGCGATTGCGCCCGCTTGAGCCGTGCTGCCATCAAAGGATCGTGTTTAGCTAACAGGGCAAAAAATCGCGGCGAAAACTTTCCAGCTGCCAGATTCCCGGGAACAAGACTCTCGACCCGAACATCTGTGCTCTCCATCTCTGATCCTGTCTGCCGCGCGAGGATGAGTAACTTTCTGGCTACATCCTCACCCGAAAGATCATCGCGTGGATCGGGCTCGGTCAGGCCGTTTTTATGCGCTGCCTGCACCAGCTCACTGAATGGTGTTGTTCCATCAAAACTGTTGAACAGAAAACTGAGCGTGCCGGAAAAAATGCCCTCCACTTTTCTGATAATGTCCCCACTCGCAATCAGGTCGCGAATCGTAGACATGATCGGCAGACCGGCACCGACATTCGCTTCGTCGAAGAAGTAAACCTGTCGGTCTCGCAAAAGGTTCATCAAGGAAACGTACTGTCGCCAGGGTAGGACGTTTGCGCGCTTGTTCGGCGTGATGATGTGTAGGTTCGCTCGGACAAAATCGGGATAGGCCCGCACGATTGCATCGGCGGCGGTGCAATCAACCACGGCTGCGTCAGTCAACTCCAGTTTCGCAATTTCACGCGCGACGGTTTGTGGATTCATTCGCCGTCGCGATGCCGCCAATTTTTCGCGCCAGCGTTCGAGTTTGATTCCGTTGCGATGAAGGACAAATCGCTTGCTGTTCGCAACGCCGATTACCGTGACATCGAATCCGCGCGACAGAAGGTAAGGCCGTTGTTCGCGGAGTTGGCGAAGAAGAGTTCCACCGATATTACCGGTTCCGATGACAAAAAGAGCGAGACGTTTACGCCTTTCAAAAAAAGCAGCGTGAATGATATTTAGCGCGCGCGCTTCCTGCGCCGTATCGATCACACAGGAGATGTTTCGTTCCGAGGCGCCCTGCGCGATCGCACTGATATTAATGTTATGGCGGCCGAGCGCGCCAAACATTTTCGCCGAGATGCCGGGATGACCTTTCATCTGATCGCCTACGACCGCGATAATTGTCTGGTCCGATTTTTCGTCGAGCGACGTCAGCTTGTGATGAAGTTCCAAGCGAAATTCCTGTCGGACCGCGGACGTGGCCATCGCTGCATCCGCATCCTTAATCGCAAGACAGATAGTGTGCTCAGAAGACGCCTGAGAAATGAGAATGACATTGATGCCACGCGACGCCAGTGCGCGAAATAGCCGCTCGGCGTTCCCGGGCACGCCCACCATGCTCAACCCACGAAGAGTCAGTAATGTCAGTCCAGTGATCGACGTGATTCCCTTCGCCAGGTGTTCGCCATTTTTTCCCGACCGAGAAATCAGTGTGCCGGGGGCTTTCGGGCGAAAAGTATTTTTAACGCGCAGTGGGATCCCTTTGCCGACCGCGGGCGCGATGGCGGCGGGGTGGAGCACTTTGGCGCCGAAATACGAAAGCTCCATTGCCTCCTCATACGTGATCCGAGGCAACACGAAGGCCGATGCCACGGCGTTTGGGTCAGCACTGAGGACGCCGTCGACATCTGTCCAAATTTCAATGATATCGGCCGAAAGTGCGGCGCCAACAATCGCGGCGGTGTAGTCCGAGCCATTCCGGCCAATCGTCGTCGTCTGACCATCCCTCGTGGATCCGATAAAGCCGGTGACAACCGGAATTGGCCGGCGTCCGCGAGACCGGAACAACTCGGCAAAGTATTCTCGGACGGCGTGATTGGTCTTGCCGAAAATCACATTCGCGTTCGTGAACTGGTCATCGGTAATGATGCAGCGCCGGGCATCAACGAAGCTGGCAGGGCGAACCCCGCTTAGGTGCGCAGCCACGATTAACGCTGAAAGTCGCTCGCCAAAACTGGCGACGAGATCAAGTGCACGCGGCGGACTGTATCCAAGAAGTTGGATGCCATGGAGAACTTCACGCAACTGGCCCAGTAGTTTGTACACTTGCGAGCGGACACGGACGCGGCGTCGTTTTTCAACCAGGTCATTTACCGCTGAGCGATGGCGATGAACGAGTTTTCTGAATGCCGCTTCGTAGCGTCGATCGGCCTTTGCAGCCAGGCCTGCACACTCCAACAGTTGATTGGTTACCCCTTGAAAGGCGGAAACGACCACGACAACCTGCTCACACCCGGCTTCCTCGAGAACAATCTTAGCGACGTCGCGGACACGACCGGTCGTTGCCAGTGAAGATCCACCAAACTTAAGAATTTTCATAGCGCAGGTAAAATCGTTAGGCCGTCGTGCTGACGTCACTTCACCAACACCAAACGTCAAACGGCCTAAGCTCCCAGCAATAAACGGGCGAGATTAAGATCGTACCCCTAGGAGGACATTCGGCGTTTCGACACAGAGCAAGACTTACGGAACTATAACTGCTACTTGCCAAGCGGATTGCTGACTTCCGTGCCCGGCGGGGGCGTAAATTCGAATTGGCCCGGTGGAATCGGAGTGTGACCGGTGTTCTCGTAGATGGTAACGGTACGGTCACCGTTTGCCTGAAGCATGTCCGTGCGCTCGGCAAAGAGATCGTTACTCAGGTGCAGCAACAGTTTTTGAAAAATGCGTTTCATCGAAGGGTTTCGCGGGGTCAATTCAAGGTCATAACCTTTTTCCGACTTCTCGCCGGTAATGTGAAAGGTGTGCTCGACGTTTTCCAGATTGAGCGCGGTGGTGATCGCTGAAATCGCGGCATCCAACGGCGAGCGCTTCGCCAGCGAGTAGCGTTCGGCCGATTTGAAATTTGGATAATAAATCCAAAGCTGTTGTCCATCGCTCACGGTAATACTGGGGGCGTTGCCTTTTCGTTCGACGCGGAATTTGTTGGGCGCCTGAAACCAGATTTTGCCGCTGCTGTTGATCGGTTCATCCAGTAAATGAATTTTTCGTTGTTCCTGGAAATCGGCTTGCATGCTCGGCGCCGCGGCGCGCTTCTCACGAATATGCCCCAGCAGCGTCTTCACGTCCGTGGGCGACAACGTTTCGGCCTTCACCCCATTGGCGAAGGAGGCCATGAGAAATAGAAGAAAGGCGGCCTTAGACATGTTCCAATTCGAAATGCTCCTCCGGCAGCTTGGGCCTTACCGCCACCGCCGCCGGCAAAGTGAAAAAGATGGTCGCCGCCAGACTCCAGAACAAGCCAATGGCGCAGGCAAGACCAAGTTCGCTCAGGGTCGGGTTATGCGCCCAGCCGAGCGAACCGAATCCCGCGATCGCGGTCAGGCCAGCGAGAGCAACGGGTTTGATCACACCAGTAAGATCGCGCGCCACTTCGTGGCTGCGCTGCCAGACTAACAATACGTAGATGCCGTAATCCACACCGATGGCCAAAACGAGACGAAAGGCGAGCACGTTTAACAAATTCAAGGGAAGATGAAACAGTTTCATCGAAGCAATCATGGCCGCGACGGCAAGGGCAAGCGTTATCACCTGCACCAGCCAAAGACGCAAGTCGCGATAAAGGACTGCCAACAGGGAGGCATCGAAGACGGCCATGAGCGCGCTGATGAAAAGCAACTGCCGGTGGGACCAAGGCACCAGGTCGGTCAACGTGTAGCTCCAGCCCGAAAGGGTGATCGGAATGCCTGCGACCGGAAGTTCGCGCGCGACCACGTTTTTTTGTTCCTGCGTCGTCACCGGCGCGTTGGTAGTGACGAAACCGGTAGTGGTGAGCGAGTCCTGCGCAAAGTAGCGTTCGACCAGGAACCACCACGCGGATGTCGGCGGCAATTGAGTCCGCCAGGAAGGAATTTTGTAACCGGCAGCGCTGGCCGCTTGAAGCTGATTGAGCAGTTCGAAAGCCGAAGCAAAAGCATCAGCGCTGAATCGATTTTGGGTCAAAGCATTTTGCAAAGCATCTCGGGCCGCTTGAAAATTGATTGACGCGAGCTGCTGACGGTTTCGTTGCATCTCGCGTGGCGAAAGGGCGAGCGCGTTGGGGGTGGAATAGCTTTTGATTTTGCCGGCGCGTTGCAGGCCGGACCAATGCTGTGAAATCGCTTTCCAGAAATCATGCAGCTCCTGTTCGGTCGTTGCCCGAACGATTCCAAGGACTGGTTCCCAGCGCACCGGCATTTTTTGCATGATCAAACTGAGCGCAGTCCCGGCGCGGCTATTCTTCGGCTCTAACGATCGCGCGTTGGCTTCGAACGTGAGCGGAATTTGTGGAACAACCGCAACGATCAGCAACGCGATCAAAATCGGCAGGCTCACTGCCAAAATCGGCCGTGGCCGAACCAGCATACTGTGCACATAGTTCCTAACGACACTTAGGATCCAATCGCTCCGCTGCGGAATATCTCCTCGCGGCACGAACAAGAAGAATACGGTCGTCATTAACAATGCAGCAGCAGAAATGCCAATGGCGATCAAAACGCCAAGTTGTATGAACCCGGAGGAGTTGCTCAGAACGAGTGCAAGAAAACCAACCGCGGTCGTAAGCGCGCCAAAAAAAACCGCGCGGCCAAGACGGTGAACGGCGTCGGCAATCGCCACCCGGTGTCCGCCACCCTCGCTTCGTGACTGCTGATAACGTCCATAAATCAGAATCGCGAAATCCACCCCCAGGCCAACGAGAATCGCGCAGAAGCCAACCGTGATCATATTTAGTCGATGAAAAATCAGCAGGCCAACAGCAAGCCCGATTAGGCAGCAAAGAAGCAGAGAAAATCCCATTCCGAGTAGCGGCAACCACCGCCGGAAACCGATAAAAAAAACCGCACCCACCAGTGCAATCGAGCTCAGCACCGTGACCACGATGTCATGACGCATGCTCAGTGAAATTTCGGCGACGTAAGCGGAACGTCCGGTAACGAGTACTTCGATTTTGGCACCATCCCAGCCTTCCAACGCAGTCGCGCTAAACGCGTTTACTTGTTTCATCAGCTTCTGACAATCGAAGGCGCTGATAGTTGGTTGGTTCGTGACCGCCGGAAAAACGCGCATCGTGGAATCGGGCGACGTGAGCGGCTGGTCCGTTTCCATCGCGGCATTGCCGGCAAACGGTTTGAGTGAGGGCGTAATTAAGCCGAGCGGATCGAGCGTCAACTCCATCTCCGGCCGCGGCGAACCGCTCTCGATTTCACGCCGCAACTGCGCCAGGCGCTCCTGAATCTTCTGGGGCTGAAGTAGGGAGATGGCACGATCGAAATCTTCCGGCTCGAGATTGAGCAAGAGCGGAACGGCAATTCGTTGCAAGTCGCGTACGCCATCGGGTGTTTCCATCGGTGAACCTGCCAGCACGCGCACGCACCACGGTTGGGTACGCAATCTTTCAGCGAATTTCGGCGCGAATTCTTCCAGCTTGTCCACATCCTCGGGTTGGCAAAGTAGCGCGAAAGTCAGCTCGCGTGTCTGGGCGAACTCGCTGTTGTAAGTCTTTAGTCCTTCAACCGAATCAAAGCCGCGCGGCAACAAATTCAGCACTTCGGTATCAAGCCGCAAAAATGCAATCAGGATGGTAAGGCTCCCGACGACAATCAGCGCAACCACGCTCCACATCAGGCCGCGGCGTTCTGTAGCAAAAAATGCAACCTTTTCGCTGAATGGCATCGTAAAGAAATCGCGCTCCGACAGCTTAGAAGCGCAGCACGAAAGTTTCTGGGCCCGCGCTCACCCGCACAATGTTTTTGTCCGGATGCCTCAAGACTTCTCCACGCAAGGTTAGCCAACCCACAGCGCGCGCCGGCGCCTGCTGAATCGGCCCAGACCAAGGAATACGCGTGAGTGGGCCCTGCACGCGCGCGAAAGTCGGATCAGTGCGCATGGTCAGCAGGGTTACACCGGGACCTTTGCTAAACGTCAGTTCGAAATCGCCGCGACTCGAATAACGAACCAGGACCTCGCCAATGAGCGATGTCTTCGGCCCGCGATAGGAGAGCTGACCGTTGCGAGCAGTCCAGGCATGGCTCGGTTGCGCGAATTGATGAACCGCGCATCCGCTAAGACACAGCGCGATAGCCAGCGTCAATACGACCCGGCCCATATTATATAGACGTGGATTTCAAAGCAGCTGCTTCGCCGTCTGTCTTCGGTACAAGGGAGAGCCGCGGACACAGCGTCCATTTTCTTTGCAACCGTACGATCAGATAAAAAAGTTCCATCCGCCATCGAATGGCAAAGCGATCGCCAATGTTCCCACCAAGCACCGCATTCACCGCTGGTGGGATCTGGAAAAGGTCGGTCGGTGTGAGAAAAACTTCGATGAATTCCTTGCCCGCGTACCACGATTCCACGAAACGCAGGTAAACATCCATGGCACGATTGACCAGCCGTTCGTAGTGCCGGAATAGGCGCCGTACCCGTTTCGGGTGATCGAGCACTTCATGCAAAACATCGGCCGCCTGTTCGGCGGCAAGGACAGCAAGAAAAACGCCGCTACTGAAAACCGGATCAATGAAACCGGCTGCATCACCCGCGAGCAGCCAGCGATCACCAATGAGCTTCTGGCTTCGGTAAGAAAAATCCGCCGCGGTATACACCTGTGAAACCCGCCGGCCATCGCCGACGCGATTGCGCACGAGTGGTTGTTCGGCGATCGCACGCTCGAAAAATTCTTCGGCAGATAGTCCGGACTTTTTGAAGTCCGCCGCCTCCAGCACAACGCCAATACTGGTTCGGTCATTTTCAAGGGGGATTACCCAGAACCAACTGTCCAGCGTGCGCACCATCCGCGTGAGTGTGCCATCGATTCCAGCCTCGCGTTCCAAACCTTCGTAGTGCGCAAAGAGCGAGAGCTTTTGCAAATGCTGATAATTTTTCTTCAGCTTGAATTTGTTTCCGATAACCGAATTGCGCCCGCTCGCGTCGATCAGATATTTGGCGCGCAGGGTTTCGGAGGGACGCGCTTCTGCGCGTCCTGGGCCGCGCGGAAGCGCGTCCCTCCGAAAGAAAAGCGTCACGCCGTCGTCATCGAACGCGACGTCGTCTACGGAGGTTTCTTCGCAAATTTCCGCGCCCGATTCGCCGGCATGATCGAGCAGCATTTTGTCGAATTTGGATCGCGTCACCTGATATGAACGATCAGTCCGGGAAGCGAACCCATCTTTGAAATAAAACTTGGCCACTTTCTCTCCTCCCGCTTCCGCGATCTCGCCCCCAAACTTTTCGACAAAATGCGCGCGCAATTTCTCCTGCAGACCAAGCCGGGTAAATGTTTGCATGCTGAAAGGCAGAAGCGATTCGCCGATGTGGAAACGCGGAAATTTCTCGCGTTCGAGGATAATGACACGACGCCCCGCCTTGCTTAGCAGCGTTGCCGCGGTGCTGCCGGCGGGCCCGCCGCCGATGATCGCCACGTCATAATTTTTCACCGTTGGAAATTAGCTGACTTCGCTACGAAGCAAAGCAGGTAAGGCCGATTGACCCAATTGTCCGAACCGGACTGGCGCCCGAGTGGTTGGGTGAACCGCCCCTACCTCTTGTCACTCTCGTCTTTTGGTATTAACGAAACAATGCTGTGAAATTGATCGACCGTTTCGTCAGCCGCGAATTGATTGTGAGTCTGTTGTTCGCAATCTTTGTCCTCAGCCTGGTCCTTGTCGTCGGGAATATTTTCCGCAAGCTCTTGCCCCTGCTCGTCAATCACGATGTCCCCGTCGAATATCTCGTTAGTTTTATCGCCTATGTCCTCCCCTTTTCCCTAATCTTCACCATTCCGTGGGGATTGTTGACCGCCATCCTCCTCGTCTTCGGACGATTGTCGGCCGACAATGAATTAATCGCGCTGCGTTCCAACGGCGTGAGTGTGCCGAGGGTTTGCATTTCCCTTGTCCTGATCGCGCTGGCCTGCACGGTGATCAGCTTGTGGCTCAACGTGCAGGTCGCGCCTGCGGCTCAGGAAAAATTGCGCTCTAGTCTCTACGACCTCGCGACACGGAACCCGACGGCGCTCTTCGGCAGCGACCAAGTCATCGACGAATTTCCCGGCCGCAAGATTTATGTCGGGAAAAAGGACGGCAATAAACTGGAGAATATTACCGTCTTTGAAATGAATGAACAGGCCCTCCCCGTTCGAGTGACATTTGCACGGACCGGAATACTGGAAGCCGATCTGCCGAATAAACGGATTCTGATGAGACTTTACGATGCGCGTTACCAGCAGCGCGATGAGAAAAATCCGCTCGATCTGCGCAAAATTCGCGACGGCATCAATATGGCTGAAGGGACGCTGCCGATCAGTCTCGACGAACTTTATGAGAAAGAGAAAAAGCGGCCAAGCCGTTCGGCGTTGTCAATCACGCAACTGGTCGACCAATTAAAGAGCGCGAACAAGCGCGAGCGTAGCGCCAGCCGCACGGAGTTGAATAAGCGGTTTTCAGCCCCGTTTTCCTGCATCGCTTTTGCCCTCGTCGGCGTGCCCCTTGGCATCACCGCGCACCGACGCGAAACCACCATCGGTTTTCTCATGGCTCTGGTGATTGGATTTTCTTACTTTGTTTTTTGGATCGTCGCCGACACTCTTCGGAATAATCCCAAGGTTCATCCGGAGCTTTTGGTCTGGTTCCCGAACGTTCTCTTCATCGCGCTCGGGGCGGTTCTCTTTTTTCGCCTGAGTAAACGTTGATGGATTGATGGAACGTAGTAGCGGCCGAATTGGCGACGGTGATAGACCGCCGCACAATGATCTGGCAGTCCCGCTGGACGCTTGCCGCCATTGCCGCACGCAGCTATTCTACCCGCTCCGAATTCTGGCGCGTTCGTCTAGTGGTTAGGACACAGCCCTCTCAAGGCTGGTGCACGGGTTCGACTCCCGTACGCGCTGCCAGCTTTTACCTAGGCAAAGTTCCCATGAAGGTAAATCTTCGTGACAAAGTCCTGACAGATTCCACGTTAAAATGCCCTCGGACTCGACCGTGAGTCAAGTCAATGCACTACGCACAACTATTAAGTGGCAAAGGTTTGTTTACTCACCTTGCTGACTGGTCCGCCCACTGCCGAGAGAATGAGAAAAAAGCGATTGGTGAGTTCCTGTTCCGGGCCACCTCTGCGGTGTTGGCTCTCGAGGAAATGCATTTTCACGAGCGCTGCTGTTTGGAGAATTTCAGACAGATCAGGGCCAACTGACGCTCAAACGTCCCCGCCTGTCTTTGTGGTCTTCGCAGTTATTCCAATTGTTTCACCAGTTCACACCATCTCTGTCGTCGATGCGGTTTCTGCAAAACATGATTTTGCGAACGGCAGCCCGTCGGCTGGAGTTGAAAACCAGTATCCCGAAAAGTTTGCCAGACGCTCTTTCAAAAATCCGCACTTATGGCTTGCCCGACGCAATATGGCATTCTGACCGAGGAGTACTGGAACAACAACGGTGAAAGTCTGAAGAACATCGGGACTTAGATCAGCATTACTTCGACCGGGTTTTTCTGAACATCGGAGCTTCCCGGGAAGGGAGAACAGTAAGTCGGTCGAAAACTTCGGTTGAGGAACTGATGTAAGGTTAGGCCAGGCTTTTCGACTAATTTCAAAACCTCACCACACATGAAGACCAGTTTAAGGTTCCATAATCTCGTGACTTACTATTATCCGGCTGTTTACAGCTTTGCCAGCCGATTGACTGATAATCCGCGAGAGGCAATCACTTTGACTTGCGATGCATTCAACAGCGCTCGCAAGCGTATAATGCGACTCCGCGATCAGAATGCTATCGCCACGGTTTTGCTCTCGTCCGTCATCCGTGCTGGGCTCACCGCAGCGCGATCCTAAAACACACTTTGAACTAAGCGAATACTGGCAGTTTTCCGAAAAGAAACTGAAAGGGGATTGGACTCCGCGCCGCCCACGCGTTCTCGTCGTGCTTTGCCTCCGGGAAGGCCAGATAGAATAGCTCTGAGCCAGGACAGTAGCCTTTCCAGATCAGCCGATCGCGCATCGCGCGAGTGGGCTCGTAATTGTCGCGCGGCCAACCGCTGTCGAGATAAATCTTAAGAGGGCGTTTTGGTTCCGCGGCGACACGCTCAATCAGATCATCGCGATAACTAAAGGTGCTCGATAAACACGCCGCTTTCCCGAAGACCTCCGGCCATTGCCAGGCCAGATAGAATGACACCACGCCGCCAAGTGATGAACCCATTACGGCAGTTTCGGATGGATCGGACCGGGTGCGATACTTCGAGTCGATAAGAGGCTTTAGGATTTCAACCAAAAATCGTCCGTAATCCTCATATCCAGGCGCGGTGTATTCGCACATCCGATCTTTCGGAAGAATTCCCACCACGATCACTTGTTCGATGGCATTCATTCTATCCAAAACATTAAGCACCTCATCTGTGCGCCACGTATTGCCCAGAAAGGCCTCCTCTTTTAGAAATAAATTATTGCCGTCGTGCATGTAGAGTACCGGATAACGTTTAAGCGTATTCTCGTGATAACCGGGTGGTAAAAAGACGCGGAAGCGGTGCTCGGTGCCGGTGCCGCTTGGCAATGGCGCCATCAGTTCACAGACGCTGCACCGCGCTTCTTCATCAAAGTGCGGGTAGATCTCCAGCGGGGTCCCGGACGTCGCGATCGCGAGATAATTTTCACCGCGCGACCAGTGCGTTTCGCCATTGCGGAGCAGAACCGGTTTGAAATAAAAGAACGGTCGCGAGGTCTCGATCAGAATAACGAGCTGCGCCGCCGGGAAAACTTTTTTCGTGGTCGATCACGTCGCCAAGCGACCCGACATGCGCACCGATCTGATCGACATAAGGAATATCCGGCTCTCAATTGATGACGCCGGCGAGTCGATCAAAGATTCGAAGTTCTCCGCTACAGTAAATGAAGCGGACGCATTGATTTTTGTCGTTCCGGAATACAACCACAGTTTTCCTGGTCTCCTGAAACACGTGCTGGATACCAATCTGAAGGAATACATCAATAAGGCAGCCGGCGTTTGCGGCGTCTCCGCCGGTCCGTTCGGCGGCGCGCGCATGATCCAAAGTCTTCTTCCCGTGCTGCGTGAGCTCGGAATGGTAACGATTTTCTGGGACGTTTACTTCGGCAACGCTGGCAAGCTTTTTGATGCGACGACCGGCAAAATCACAGATCCAGCTTACGTGGGTCGTCTCGATAAGTTCCTTAACGAGCTGGTCTGGATGGCGCGGGTGCTGCGCTTTGGCCGGGAAAACCTGCCTGCAGCCTAGTCAATTCTCCGCTCCCATGGATCGCACGAGGTAATAAATCATGGCTGCGCCAATAGGGATCCCAATGAGAGCGCGATAATCGTGGCGGACCAGAGCATTGATTGTGTCGCCGATCAGATTCGCCGACAAAATTGCGATTGCTAGCCTAACAGCCCACCTTGTGCCTCGCCACAGTCCGCCCGCAGCCGCGCCACACAACGTTCCGACCGTTGCCATGAGCGCGATGGACCAGTTGCCTAACGATTGAAACGCATGCCTTGCCTCGGGATTCAGGCGCCATAGAGAATCGAGCGCCATGCCTGGGAATACAAGTAGCACGATCGTCAGTCCGCACATGATCGCTCCAAACGAGAAGAAGGCTGCGAACCAAGGGTGTCGTCGCAATTTCTGCGATCGACTTTGTTGCGTCACTTGTTCACGTCCTGCAACCGCAGCCATTCTGAATAATCTCCAACAAAATCAGGACGCGGCTTTCCTGGCAAAATGGCGATGAACTCAAGGATGTGTCCGTCCGGATCCCGGAAATAAATCTGCGCCGATGGCATCCAGCCGATCACGCTCGGTTCCTTGGCCCTGCCTCCCCAAAAGCCGACCGTCTCTACCCCGTTATATCCGAGATCGTCGTTGATTCGAAACAACTCCGGTAGCGTGACCGCAAATGCGAGGTGCTGTTTAAATTGAGAATCATCGGCCGGTCCGTAGGCCGTGCCAGGTCCCCAAAGACCAAGCATCCCTTGCTCCCGCGAGGCTGCCCAAAGAAAAACGATATCTCGCGTCGAATCACGATAGGCGAAGGGCAAGCCAACAATTGTTGTGTAAAACTCCTTCGCGACCTCGGTGTCCGCGACTTGAAGGTGGGTTTCGTAAAGATGCATCGCGCCGTCTGAATCAACATCCTATCAACGACGAGAGACAGTGCACTATTTCTGAATCAGCAGAATATCGTGCCCGTCCGGATCGCTGACCAATGCCCCTTTGGAAAAGCCAACCTTATCTTTCGACACGACGACCACTGCAGAAGAGACGAACCCAACATTGCCATCGGTCAACTTCTTCGTCAGAAGGTCGACATCATCGGTTGCGATCACTGTTTGCCAGTGAACGATGTCGTTGGCGTGAATGTCCAGCGGGCGCGGCCGACCATCGCGCGGCGAAAGATACTCGAGAAACTCGACGCCTGGTCCTGCCGTCGCGCGTATTCCAGTGATCCGTAGATGCGCGCCGAATACCTGGTTTAAATGTTCCTGCTCGGTCCCGAAGTTTTCGCTCTCGCCCGCTTTGCGCAGCCCGAGTAGATCGCGATAAAATTTCAGACTCGCTTCCGTGCTTGAGATTCCAATCGCAGTATGATCGATGCCGAGAAATAGCTTGTCGGTTTTCTCCTGCCAGCGCGGATCGCCTTTGCCCGGCGGAAAATAGATGATCTCCAGATTGTGTTGATCGGGATCGTGGAAATAGAACGCCTTTATTCCCGCTGCGGCCGGAATTGAAGGTGGCAAGGTTTGCGGTGCCGTAGAAACAAATTGCACCTTCAGTTCGCGCAACTTCGCGAACGCCTGGTCCATGTCGCGCACGACAATGGCGATGTGCTGAAACCAGAGATCGTTGCTCCGCGAATCGACGGGAATCGGTCGTCCGGGCGGCGCGAGAAACTGCATCAGATCGATGTGCTCATCGCCAAGCTGCATTCGCACAATGCGCATCCGCGCGCCAAAGACACCCTCCAAATGTTCGCACTCATCACCGAGCACTTCGACATCGGAAACCTTATGGAACGTGAGCGCGGAATAGAATGCGACGGAGCGATCCATGTCGCTGACCGTCATGCCAATGCCATCGACGGTAACATCAGCGACCGTAATACACGCGAACAGGACAGCCGGTGCTGCGATGAAAAGGCATCGTCGCGCCAGCATCATGGCCGCATCACCTCCGCTGTAGCTGGGGGCGTTGATCCCGGCCGCTGAATCGTGCGGCTAAGCTGCGAATTGCCGGCGTCACCGCCGCCGGCTACAGCGCGCTCGCGTGCGAGCAATTCGGGAAAACGGCAGTTGAAAATGCAGCGCTGCGAATTGTAATGATGATATTTCGCGCAATAGACGACGCCTCGCCGCCGCAAGTAAACTGAGGCGGCAAGTTGCATGGCCAGCACTGGGCCAGTGAAATAAATCCAAAGGCCGGTCCACAGATGACCGACAAAGGCAGAGCCGAACGTGCGTGCGGGATTCATGCTCATCCCCGACAACGGTGCCTCGAAGGTGATGTAGATCGCCACCAGCGCGCCGGCGAACGCCCCAGTAAATCGTGCCAGGTGCGGCGTATTACTCACGCGCAGCACCACACTCATGAGGAGGAATGCGATTGCTGATTCAGCCGCGAAAGCGACCCACACACCGCGAGGTCCAGGCAGTGTCGCAACGTAGTTCACTGCGGGATGCGCCAAGGCCATTCGCGCGAACAACGCCACCGCAAGAACGCCAATGATCCCGCCGATAAACTGCGCCACGATATAAAAAATCGCGTCCCAGTTTTTGACTTTGCCAAGGCGCCAAAACGTCAACGTGACGGCCGGATTGAAATGGGCACCTGAGCGTTTCCCTAAGGGGGAGAAGATTAGCGCGACGGCCGTGGCTCCCATCGTAACACCGGTCAGCATTCGCCGAACAAAAGGAGCAGGAATGATGTTCAGCACCGGCGAGCTTGGATGATGCAGCAAAATCGTGAACAGCCCGGCCGAAATCATGAACAGACCCAGCTCGGCCGCTTCGCACCCGTATTCCGGCCAGTGCTCGCGCAATGCTCGCAGCATGTTCATTGGTCGGGTCAGCCGCGATTTCATTACAGGCGAACCGCGCCGCTGACGACTATCAACCGGCGCAGATCTCTTCTGGACCGGCGCGAAAAATTCGCCATCGGACAGATTGCTGCGGTGGAGAAGATCCCAACACTCTCAGCTATGGCTACGTCGTGCTCCCGAGGAGCAGGATCGGCCCTTGCGGTTTTGGCACTCCGCCTTCGCGTTCCAAACTGATGGCGAAAGCTTTGACCTGATGCGTCGCGGCGATGGGGGTGAAGCGCATCTCGGCAACACCGTTGGCATCGACATGCACAATGCCGGCGCTGACTGGATCTCTGTGCGCGGCGTCGATTGCCCAAAGTTGATAATCTTTGCCGGGCACCGGTTGCAGTCCGTTCACGCGAATTATGCCCGTCTGCCTGGCATCTTCCCAAGCCACCATCGCTTTTGCCTGAGGTGGCGCATTCTGCTGCGGCGCGAGCGTTACGAAGTTGATCTCCGCGAAGGGATCGCGCGCACGCACTTCGCTAAGTTCTCGGCGCAAATGCGCGCGTTCGTAAAGGAGGACGCCTGAGCAAATCAAGAAAAGCGCGGCAATGCTCCAGGGCAGCCATGAAAGCGAGCTCGCATTAGTCCCTGCGACGCTGCGTGATGTCTCCACCGCTATTTGCCGCAAGACGCGCGATCGTAGTTCCGGCGATGGTTGTCGGTCGGGCGCAGTCAAAGCCACCGCCGCCGCGGTTTCGCGCAGGTCCATGACCAGAGTGCGTAGTTCGGCGTCGGTTTGCAGCACCGCTTCGAATGCATCGATCTCATGCGCCCCGAGCTCGCCGAGCACATAGAGCACAGCCTGATCCTGTTGCTTGTCCGAGATCATGGCGGCGATCTCCTTAATCCGTCACGCAACCGCAGCAATCCGCGTCGGATGCGCGCCTTGACCGTGCCGAGCGGTTCATTCAAGCGCTTGGCGATATCCTGATGCGTCAGTTCGGAAAAAAAAGCCATTTCGATCGCTTCTTGCTGTTCGCGCGGCAGGCTTTGCAGGATAGACCGCACACGCGTTGCATCTTCATCTCTGTTAAGAGCATCCGCTGCCGTTGCGGCGGTGGATGCGCCTGCGTTTGAAACCTCGTCCTCATCGGCAGACCTCGCTATGACGCGCAAGCGCCGGCCCCGGGCCCGCAAACGGTCAATCGCTTTGCCGCGCGCCAGTAACACAGCCCAACCGAAAACGCTGCTCTGGCTAGGATCATAGCTAGAAGCCCGCCGCCAGATCTGCAGGCAAATTTCCTGCAACACGTCTTCGGTCTCGACGCGGTCGCCGAGCATTTTCAGCACAAGTGAGAAAAGCGGCCCGCTCAGCCGATCGTAGAGGACGCCAAAAGCGGCCTGGTCGCGTTGCGCGATCTTCCCGATCAGCTCACGATCTTGCTTTTGGCGGGAGGTCTCGTCCTGCATGCCGAACTCGGTGCCGTAGGCATCATGAACGGGCGTTCGCTATGAGGCAAGACGCTGCTACGGCCGGTGACGCTCACAGCTGGGACGACCATCGCCAAACTGCGCATTGATTTTTTCATAGGTCTGATTTGTCAACAACAGATTGCCGCGGCCGGTTGCCCACCGGTTGGTAGTCGCGTCAACACATCGCAACGCCACGACCTCCGTTCACACGCCCGGTTTGGATGCAGAGAAAAAAACGCGCATCCAAGCGAGGCCGGCCAGCGGAGTAGTTGCCAAGATGACTTGCTCGACAAAACCTGTCACACGCGGACGCAGCAGAAGATTTTCTTGTCCGCAGCTCGCAAAGCATTTGATGGTCGCAGGTTTTTGCGTAGCGACCGGGTGCGCGGTGGCGGGTTGCGGACGGTCTCAACACAATTCGTCGAGCAGGGCTCATTCATCCGCCTCGGCACCGGATGCGTGTGCGCTGGTACTCGTGCCGCACGAGGGCGATGGGAAACTGGACCAGGAGATCACTCGTCTGCAAGCACAGGTCCGAAAAGCGCGGGAGCTGAATCTGTGGCTGGAAAGACTTGGTTGGGCATTCATCGCCAAGGCGCGGGAAAGCTTTGATCCCGGTTATTACAAGCTGGCGGAACAATGCGCTCTTTGCATCGCTTCGCGCGAGCCGGCGAGTCAGGAGGCAATGCTTCTGCGCGGCCACGTCCTGCATAATCTCCATCGCTTCAAGGCCGCTGAGCCGCTTGCTCGAGAATTGGTCGCCAAGCGCGGTTTGCCGATCGATTTCGGCTTGCTCGGCGATGTGCTCATGGAGCAAGGCAAGCTCAATGAAGCTGCGCAGGCCTGTCAGGCAATGCTCGACGCAAAGCCGAGTTTGCACTCCTACGCTCGCGCGGCACATCTGCGCTGGCTCAGAGGCGATCTCATCGGCGCGATTGACGCGATGCAGCTCGCAGTTGCCGCCGCGAGCCCGCTAGATTCGGAGTCGGCGGCGTGGGTGAATACTCGACTGGCATCCTACGAATTTCAGGCGGGAAACAGAAACGCAGCGCGCCAGATCACGGAGCGAGCGCTTAGTTTTCAAAACGATTACGCCCCCGCTCTGCTGCTGCGCGGCCGGATGGAATTAAGTGAGGGAAACGCCGCTGAGGCGATTGGGCCGCTCCGCCGTGCGGCGGAATTGGACCCGCTACCCGAATATTTCTGGGTGCTCGCGGAAGCTCTGCGCCTAGCGGGACGGGCAAAGGATGCGGTTGATGTTGAAAAACTCCTCAACCAGACGGGCCCGCTGGACGATCCACGGACCTATTCTCTTTACTTGGCGACGCGCGGTGAATCGCCGGAAACGGCGGTGCAGCTGGCCGAGAACGAATTGCAAACACGTGAGGATGTCTTCACGCATGATGCGCTCGCTTGGTCGCTTGCGGCCTCGGGGCATTTGAAGGACGCACTGCCACAGCTCAAACAAGCTCTTGCCGAAGGCACGCGGGAGGCGCGTCTCTTCTTTCACGCGGCTGTCATTTACACCAGATCGGGTAACACCAGAGAAGCAGCGCGATTTTTCCCGCAAGCCTTTGAGCTTGCTCCGCTGCTACTTCCTTCTGAGCGGGAGCACTTGCGGCTGATCCCCGCCAGCGCCGACAAACAATTTACCGGACCAACTCTGGCCGGATACAAGCAGGAGATGACTCTGCGTCACGAAATAGTCGTCCATAACTCCCAATCAGCAGCAAATGAAAGGATAAAAAGAGAATGAAAAAACAAAGATCGATGATGCAATACGCGATTGCCTTGCTCGCGGCGTGGCTGGTCGTGCCTGCGCTCGGCTCCAGCCATCAAGATGCCCCCCTGGTCATACTCGACCCGTCGGCCAATACCACAGACGTCTACGCGTTTGTCGATAAGGACGCGGGCGAGAAGAGCATGGTTGTCGCACTCGGCGTTTACCCGTTTGAAGAGCCGGGGATAGGCCCGAACAAGTTCAACTTCGATGACACCGTCCTCTACCAAATCCATGTCGCGCTCGGCAACGATGTCGCGGCCGGACGCGCCACTCTGAGTTACGAGTTCCAGTTTACTAGCCGGACGAAGAACCCAGGCACAACACTCTACAATTTTACCGGAGTTATCGAACACGTGAATGACGCGGCCCAGAATTTCGTGCAACATTACACCGTCACGAAGGTGGACCATCGCGGGGGCGAGAGCCGCACCGTGCTCGGCACGGGCGTTGTTCCTCCGAACAATCAGGGGATTTCCACTCCCTTCTACAATCAGGACAATGATGGCACAGAACCGGCCCGACCGGGGGTCGCCTCGCGGGCAAAGCTGGACCGTTATACCAGAGAAGCGATCGCGCAGCTTAGCAAAGGCTACGTCTCATTTGCTGGTCAACGAGACGACGGATTTTACGCCGACATTCGTGCCATCTTCGACCTGTTGCAGCTGAGCAATCCCGGCAAGGATAACCAAGGCGGATTTAATATCCACCTTATGGCACTGGAGATACCGGTCGCTGAATTAGGTGGTGATCAACAGATCGTTGGCGTTTACGCCACCACCAGCCGCCGACAAATGCCAGTCTTCCGCGAGGAAGGCAACGAGAACACCGGAAAATGGGTGCAAGTGGCGCGGCAGGGAAATCCGCTCTTTAACGAAGGTCTGGTCGCGATCAAGGACAAGGATCTTTACAGCCGCTCCAACCCCGCGAAGGATGAGATGCTTTTTCGCAAATACGCGGTCAGGCCCGAACTGGCGGCCCTGATCAACACTATCCTGCTCGGCGGCACCCGTCCGGAGATCACTCACAATCGCACCGACATCGCGGCAATTTACATTCCTGACCTGATTAAAGTTGACCTTTCCACCCGCAAGGTGCGCTTTGCCGGCGGTGGCCCCAATGATCCTAACAATCCGGACGATCCTGGTTTTTCTCGCTTAAGTATTTTCGGCGGCGACGCATTAAAGAGCAAAATCCAGGATCCTTTCAAAAACGGGGGCTTCATTCCGGGGGGGTGGCCGAATGGTCGTCGTTTCGGCGATGATGTTGTTGATATCGCCATCGACGCGCTCCTGAGCGACTTGCGTGTGACGCCGCCGGTCATCAGCACGTTTCCTCCGGGAGACGGCGTGGATCACAACGACCAGGCCTACAACAAAGTGTTTCCGTATGAGTCGACGCCGCAGAATGGACGTATTCATGGCCACCACGGATTGCCGCCCGAGTAGGTTGCGTTCGTTAGCGGGAGCTGGAGCGGGCCGGAGTGAGACTCAGGCCTGCTCTCCCGTTCGACGTATCTGAAATTCGGCAACAACTGAGAAAAACTCCTCACGATTGCCCGTGAAACTGGGACGCCGGAGCGTTTTCTTTCTCTTCAGCTCACTAATCAGCACCGCACTGGCGCACGATCCCGGGCTGAGTTCGGCTGCGGTGCGCGTGACCGGCGAAACCATCACCACACGGGTGACTTTAGTCCACAGCGATATCGAGCGGCTTGTTGTAATTGACGTCGACCACGATGGGAAAGTGTCGGCCGAAGAATTCAAATTCGTGCGAGGACAACTCGAAGCAATTGCACCACACGTTTTCAGCCTTGCTGTGAACGGCCAGCCCATTTCTCCCAAAGCTTCCACAGTTGAACTCGATGCGGCGGACGGCATCGTTTTTTCCTCGAGCTATCTCGTTCGCGGCACTCACCTCACCATTTCTTCCGAACTTCTCCCCAGCCTTCCGCGCGGGCACCGGCAATACTTCACGGTTTGTGACGAGCAAAATCGACCCCTCACCGAAACGATGCTCGATTCGACCAATCATCGCCTCGAGCTTCAACTCGCCGCCTCGCCTCAATCCGCGGTCCTCTCATCGTTCAGCAGATTTTTGATTCTTGGCATCAACCACATCGTCACTGGCTACGATCACCTCGCATTCCTCCTCGGCCTTTTATTGGTCGGCGGCGGGTTCCGAGCGGCGTTAAAAATCGTTACCGCCTTTACGCTTGCGCATTCGATTACTCTCGCATTGGCCACTTTCAATTTGATCCGGCTTTCTCCGGGCATCGTGGAACCACTCATCGCGGCATCAATCGTTTACGTCGGTGTCGAAAACATTTTCCATCGCAGCTTGGGCAAACGCTGGCTACTCGCATTCGGCTTCGGTTTGATCCACGGCTGCGGATTCGCGACTGTGCTTAAGGAAGCCGGCATTGGCGCAGACGACGCCGGTGTGGCGCTGCCGTCATTGTCGTTCAATCTTGGCGTCGAGCTGGGCCAAATCGCCATTGCCGTGCTGGTGCTACCATTGATTTGGAAGTTAAAACAAACACCGACATTCGCATTTCGTTACGCGCCAGCCTGCTCAGCGCTTATTGTCCTGGCGGGTAGCTACTGGCTGATTGAACGCGTGCTCGCTTAAAAAACGCACCCGCTAAGTGGAACCTTTGGAATAAGAGCCAGTTTCGGTCGAGAAAGATTAGGTCAAAAGGCCGCACATGGTTGAGCACTTTGCGCTCCTCGCGACCTGGGTCGGCGAAAAATATCTCGCCTTCAAGTAGCTCGAAAAGGCTGCTCGCCTTCCGTCGGAGATCAGTGCGGGGCGACTTGAGTTAACATCCTGACGATTCGCTCTTAGAGCAAATCGTGGCCTCCCTCGCCGAAATAATTACGGCCGCAGATCTTCGATGTTCAGCTTCATGCGATACAAGCCGCTACGCGCACATAAGTAAAGACTCTTCCCGTCGGCGTCGCCCCAGGCGAAATTATGCGGATGTCTCGGCGGAATGATCGTGCCGAGATGTTTTCCTTCAGGGGACACGATCCAGAGACCGCCTGGACCCGAGACATAAAGGTTTCCCGCCTTGTCGATCTTGATTCCGTCGAGGGCGTCTTCGCCCGGCGCGCTCGTCATGTCGAAACAATGATTCCCCCACCCTTGTTGTGCCAGGAACCTTTGAGTTCCATCTAAGCGATCATCCGTCGGTTCTCATTTTGTCGACAGATGGTGGTGCGGATCGCCTGCACTCTTCTTTGCCGCTAACAATTCCTCAACAACGTCGGCGACGCTCTTTTCCGAAATTTCTCGTCGCCGGCCGGCGTGTTGTTTCACGACCGATAGCAACGATTCTCCATTGAGGTGTGATCGCGCTTCGACGGAACCTTCAGCGGGTTCAGAAGTTCTAGCGCCCTAACGTAGCCGTCGCGATCCGCATTCGTGAGCAACGGCCATTGATTATCGCCCTGGTGAGTTCAACGGCGCGGTTTTTCGCATTCGCGAGCTTGGCGAATGTCTCACGATTCCGCTGTCCGTTGGCATAATGAACGACCGTGAAACGGTCGTAGCCCTGAGACTTACCGCGATAGATTTTTACGGAAGCGCTGCCGGCCCTGATCCAGCCGAGCAACTGGATTTCCTGCTCGTTCGCGATCGGGGCGAACTTTACGCACTTCGCGAAAGCGCCTCTACACCATTGTCATCTAGCGATACGTAAAGATCTTGGGTGCGGTCGCGATGTTTGCGACGGCATCGTAAATAATAGATATGAGATCTCCATCTCCGGATCTTACTATTCGCGTGATGGAACGCAGTGACGTCGATTTTGCGATCGAGCTTGCCGCAAAAGAAGGATGGAATCCCGGTCTGCACGATGCCGAATACTTCTACCGAACCGATCCTGAGGGTTTCTTCATCGGGTTAAGGGGCAATCGCCCGATAGGTTGCATTTCCGCAGTTTCGTACAACGGCAGGTTTGGGTTCATAGGCCTTTACATCGTGATTCCCGAATATCGCGGCAAAGGGTTAGGAGCAGCCCTTTGGCAACACGCGATGCGACATCTCAAGAACCAGAATATCGGTCTGGACGGCGTCGTTCAGCAGCAGGAAAACTATCGTAAGTCCGGCTTCAAACTCGCTTATCGCAACATTCGCTACCAAGGCACCGAGTTCCCTAAGATTGCGGCGGATAACGAATTGGCGCCACTCGATAACGTCGATTTCGAGCAATTGGTCACTTATGATTCCAGATTCTTTGCAGTTCCGAGAAAGCGCTTTTTGGAAAGCTGGATGCGAATGCCGGAGTCCCGCGGGGTCGCGATGATGCGAGATCGGAAGCTGTATGGTTACGGCGTTATTCGTCGTTGCCGAAGAGGATTTAAAGTCGGGCCATTATTCGCTAATGATAAAAAGACCGCGGAAACACTATTGCTGGAGCTGAGCCGCGACCTGGCCGTCGGCGAGCCTATTTTTCTGGATGTGCCGGAGGTGAATCCGGCCGCGATGCGGCTGGTTGAAAAACACCGAATGAACAAGGTCTTTGAGACTGCTCGAATGTACACCGATGCACCACCCGCCATCGAACTTGAAGGCATATTCGGCGTCACAACCTTTGAACTAGGGTAGGTTCCGTAGACCAGACAAAAGAGAACATTTGGCATTGCGGGCGAACTCTGATCGCACATGCTGCCCTGAGGGCAGTCGAATCGGCGTGCAGGAATGGTGAGTGAGAAGATTCAGCTGTTACCGCGACTCACTTTATGGGTTGGGATACGAAGGTGCAGCGCTGACAACTAACTGAATTCATTTCCCTGCATTGGGAACCCCCGGCCCATTCTATACTCGGCGTTCACATATAACTTTTGCCGGCGACATGCCGTATCGGGTCACAAAAGGCGCTCTGGAGCACCGCGAATGGGACGGAGAAGTCTATACCTCCGATGGTCGGTTGTTATTTGGCTGTTCTCGTGAAACCAATGTGCTGTGAAGTGTTATCTTGGCTTTGGATTAATCCTTGCTCTCGAAGCAACTTTGGCCGCTGATCCGGCGACTATCGCCAGACAAACGCGCGATTGGCGCTTGCAGCATGAGAAGGAAGCGCTGCGGGAATTCGTGAATATTCTTGCAATACCGAACGTGGCGAATGATGCGCCCAACATTCGGCGCAATGCGGAGTTGATCCGCGCGATGTTCGGGAGACGTGGTCTAACGGCTCAGTTGCTCACACTCGGAAATGCCCCGCCCATTGTCGTGGCGGATTTTGTCGCGCCGGGGGCGAAACGCACCGTCGCCTTTTATGCGCATTACGACGGTCAACCCGTAGATCCTGCTCGGTGGAAGAGCGATCCGTGGAAACCGGTCATCCGTGACTCTGCCGGACGTGATGTCGACTGGTTAAACGCCAACTCAGCCGACCCTGAGTGGCGGTTGTACGCGCGATCCTCAGGGGACGACAAAGCACCTATCATCGGCATGCTGGCCGCGCTCGACGCGCTTCGCGCCCAAAACGTAAGGCCAACGGTGAATTTGCGGTTTGTATTTGAAGGCGAAGAGGAAGCGGGGTCGCCGCACCTAGGCCAATATTTGAAAAAGTATCCAAAACTGCTTCGACCAGATACGTGGGTTCTCTGTGATGGTCCGGTTCATCAGAGCCGAAAAATGCAGCTCTTCCTGGGTGCGCGTGGAACAGTGGATCTTGAACTAACGGTTTATGGACCGGTCAAGGCCTTGCATGACGGGCATTACGGTAACTGGGTGCCTAACCCCATCGTTAGGCTGACTCATTTGATCGACTCCATGCGTCATGAGAACGGACGAATCTTGATCAAGGGGTTCTACGACGAGGTGAAGGCGCCGACCGACCGTGAACGGACAGCCCTGACGAAAGTTCCAGGTGTCGAAGCGGATCTGCGACGCGAGTTTCAAATCGGTTCGACCGAAGGTGACGGCGAACATCTGAATGAGCGCCTGCTTCTCCCAGCATTAAATCTGCGCGGTATTGAAGCCGGACGCGTCGGCGAAAAGGCAACCAACAGCATTCCTACTGAAGCACGTGCCTCAATTGATTTCAGGCTTGTGCCTAACGAGACGCCTGAATCGATCAAGAGGTTAGTAGAAGAACACGTCAAATCCCAGGGGTTTACCATCGTTCGGGATGAGCCGGACGCGGAAACCCGTCTCCGCAATCCCAAGACTGTTCGGTTGAGTTGGGGCTCCGGTTATCCGGCGGCGCGTACATCTCTCGATTCATCTGTGGCGCAGGAGATTGTCCAAATCATGACCACAGCAGGCCATGAACCCGTTCTGCTTCCAACCCTCGGCGGCAGCATTCCTATGTACTTATTCCAACAGCTCAATAGCACACCGGTGATCGGTCTGCCCATCGCAAACCATGACAACAACCAGCACGCGGCTGATGAAAACCTTCGGTTGCAGAATTTGTGGGATGGCATCGAGGTGTACGCCGCACTATTTGCCGGTCTAAAGTAGTTGCATGCGCGTTGCCCTTCTTCGTGCCGGCACGGACAATTGATAATTGCCAAAAGGTCCGAAGCTCTAGCTTCGCAGCTTCGCCTCAAGCAGGCGAAGCGCCAGCATCATCTCCGCAATTGTTCGCTGAAAGGTGTAATACCAGCCATTCCAGCCATCGAAGACCAGACCGCGAATTAGCAGCAAATAGATTGGCATGACCATCGGCGCGAGGATGATCCCATTTTTGCGTAATCGATCCAGGCGACTTAAATCCTCGCTCTTTGCTTCCAACAGATACCTTGCTTCGAGCTCGGCATTACGCTCGCGCGATTGAAACCAACGGTTCAGCGGCTTGCGATCGTCGTGCCATATCTTGCCCTTGAACTTTGCCAGCTTCCCTTTTACCCGAAGTTGCTGGGTATGTCCTTCGCCCACGTAACGCGCCCTTTTCGTCCGGAAAAGAACGACCCGCGGCGGATAAACGTGCGCGCGCAGTGGCCGCCCTAAAACACAGTAATCGAAATCCCCCCAATAAAGCGCTAGGTCCGAAGCTGGCTCCAGTTTCTTAATCTCCTCCTGGAGTTCCGCGGTGAGCACATAATCGGCGTCCAAGGTTAATGCCCATTCAGTATCGATCCGATCGAGGCCGGCGTTCCACTGATTAGCATGATTGTCGAAAGCGCGCTGGACGATTTGAACATTTGGAAACGACCGCGCGATTTCGAGTGTTCGATCGGTACTAAAGCTATCGACAACGATAACCT
Source organism: Verrucomicrobiota bacterium (assembly GCA_046732175.1). Classification (GTDB taxonomy): domain Bacteria; phylum Verrucomicrobiota; class Verrucomicrobiia; order Chthoniobacterales; family UBA10450; genus AV69. Next base: position 6,402 of record JBKPMO010000161.1, on the reverse strand, counting down.
TCGGCACCCAAACGAGCGCCTCAAGATTACGCCGAATATTCTCCTGCTCGTTATACGTCAGTACTAATGCCGTTAGCGAAATCATGTCACCGCACTCGAGCGAACTATCGCCGAATTCTACCACGACCGCGCCCCTTTCTAGCAATGAGAAAAACATTAGCAAATGTTGTTTCATTCGCCGACCGATCGCTCAAATAGAAAGCCTGAACCTTCGCGCAAACAGGACTCGATCGCCTGAGTCGGTAATCCGGCCCAGTGCTTGACCCACCGAAAAGCTTCTTCCTCAGCGACAGCAACGAGCCTGCCATCGACAAAACGACGCGCCGCAAAATCGCCGTGATAGGCGTTAGGGCCGACAATGGTTATGGTTATCGGTTTGCCTTCCGGATAAAGATGACAATAAAGAGATGCCCCGGCGCTAACGCGGCCGCGGGAGTTCTCGCCGGTATCGATCAGTTATCGATTGTAGCTGGCATCGGTGATGCGGCGTCAGGTTTCAGCGTTCAGGGTTCAGATCTTCTTCATTCGACATTTGTCGTCCCTTGGTTATTCGTCATCCGTCATTCGCCATTTCACGACCCCGTGGTCATGTGTTCTCGTGGTTCTGTGGTCCCAGCCTACCTCCTCGTTTCTTCGCTCTTCGTTCTCCGCCTTGTCAGTTGTCTTGCCGTGGCAGTTTTGTTCATCGCCGCACACGGATAAAGGCGGAGGTTTAAACTTTGAGCTTGTCGCTAACGCAGAGTTGCAGAGCGCTTGCGCCACGCCTGCCCTGAAACCGGCATTTGTCACAAACGCCGCTACAAGGCTTATCTCCTCGCCCACGTGGTCAACATTTCTCTCTGGAATTGCAGGCGACACGGCTGCCGCTACAGTCGTCGCTTATGCCGTACAAAGATATCAAGCCGCCCACTGGGGAAAAGATCACAAGAGGTCAGAATCTCAATGTCCCGGATCGACCGGTCATTCCATTTATTCGCGGCGACGGCACTGGCCCCGATATTTGGGCGGCGAGCGAGCGCGTCTTTGATGCCGCAGTCGAGAAGGCTTACGGCGGCAAAAAGAAAATCGCCTGGTTTGAAGTTTTTGCGGGACAGGCAGCCAAGGACAAATTCGATACCTGGCTTCCCGATGACACGGTCGAAGCATTTCGCGAGTATCTCGTCGGCATTAAAGGTCCGCTCACCACTCCAGTGGGCGGCGGCATCCGATCGTTAAACGTTGCGCTGCGTCAGTTGCTTGATTTGTACGTTTGTCTCCGACCGGTGCAGTACTTCAACGGCGTTCCCTCACCGGTAAAACACCCGGAGAAGGTCGACATGGTCATTTTCCGTGAAAACACGGAAGATATTTACGCCGGAATCGAATACGCAGCCGGTACTGCGGAATCGAACAAGATTCTCAACTTCCTCGCCAAAGAGTTTCCGAAAGAATTCGAGAAGATTCGTTTCGGGACCAAAGAGAAAGCTAACAAGTTTTGGAGCGAGGTCGGAGCAAAGGATTTTCCGACCGATGTTCGCGTCGGCATTGGCGTTAAACCAGTAAGTTACTCCGGGAGTGTGCGACTAATTCACAGCGCTATTAGCTACGCCATCCGCAACAACCGCAAAAGCGTTACGCTGGTGCACAAAGGTAACATTATGAAGTTCACCGAAGGCGCGTTTCGCGACTGGGGTTACGAAGTCGCCAAGAATTTCTTCGGCGCGGAGGAACTGGATGGCGGTCCGTGGTGCCGGATCCCAATGGCTAAACCGGGCGCCGGCATTATTATTAAGGATGCGATCGCCGACATCACCTTGCAGCAGGTCTTGACTCGCCCGGAAGATTTCGACGTCATCGCGACATTAAATTTGAATGGCGATTACCTGAGTGATGCGCTGGCCGCGCAAGTCGGCGGAATTGGTATTGCGCCCGGCGGCAACATCAATTACATCACAGGCCACGCCGTTTTCGAAGCAACCCATGGGACCGCGCCCAAGTATGCCAATCTGGACAAGGTGAATCCCGGTTCCGTCGTTCTCTCCGGCGAAATGATGTTCCGTTACATGGGCTGGACCGAAGCCGCCGATTTAATCTTGAAGGGCTTAAACGGTGCCATCGCCAGCAAACGCGTGACCTACGATTTTGCCCGCTTGATGGAAAGCGCGACCGAGGTCAAGTGCTCGCAGTTTGGCGATAACATCATCGAGCACATGTAGGGGAAAATAACGGGTGTCGAATGACGAAGGAATGTCGAATTACCAAATGACGAACCCTGTCGGCGCCCTCCTGCTCATACTCATATTCCCACTTCTGCTCTCTTGACTCAGATGAACGTTGCTCGTAGGCGAAACGACGAAGCTCGAAGGAATGCCGAATTCGCGAATCGTGAATCGGCGTAACAATCTAACTAGCACTTCGTCATTCGTTCATTCGGATTTCAATCGTCATTCGACATTCGTCATTTCAATTGTTAGCTCTCGCTGATGAACCCGCTGTGGCAGCGCTTCCAGCAACACTTTGTCCGCTATCCCGAGATCGGTTTCACGATCGATATCAGTCGGATGCGGTTCGGCGACGATTTCCTGCGATCGATGGGTGCGCGGGCGCAAAAGGCCTTCTCGGAGATGCGGCAACTGGAAGCGGGCGCAATCGCCAATCCCGATGAACGCCGCATGGTTGGTCACTACTGGCTACGCGATCCCGCATTGGCGCCGAGTGCGGCTCTGCGCTGGGACATCGAAGAAACCAACGCCCGGATCAAAAAGTTCGCTGCTGATGTGCATGCCGGCAACATCACCCCGGCGCAGGGAAAATTTCGCCACCTCTTGCTCATTGGCATTGGTGGCTCCGCCCTCGGCCCGCAATTCGTCGCCGACGCTCTGCGGACTGCTCATGACCCGATGGACGTATTCTTTTTCGACAACACCGATCCAGATGGTTTCGATCGAGTCTGGCCAAGGTTGAATGGCGGGCTCAATGAAACGCTCGTAATCGTCATTTCAAAATCGGGCGGAACAAAGGAGACGCGTAATGGAATGGTGGAAGCGGAAACCCATTATCGCGCCGCGGGCCTGGACTTCGCCAGACACGCAGTCGCCGTCACCGGTGTCGGCAGTCAACTTGATCAATATGCAGAAGAAAAGGGCTGGCTCGCCCGTTTCCCGATGCACGACTGGGTCGGCGGCCGGACATCGGTAATGAGTGCCGTCGGCCTGTTACCGATGGCGCTGCTCGGTTTTGAAATCGATCAATTTCTCGCCGGCGCCGCGGCCATGGATCGGGCGACCCGAAAGGATGTACTGGAGCAAAATGCGGCGATGCTTCTGGCGCTGATGTGGTTTTATGCGGGCGAAGGCCAAGGGGCAAAGGATATGGTGATTTTGCCCTACAAGGACCGGCTTGCGTTATTCAGCAAATATTTGCAGCAACTGGTAATGGAATCGTTAGGAAAAGAGATGGATCGAGACGGGAAAATCGTGCACCAGGGAATCGCCGTTTATGGCAACAAAGGATCAACGGATCAGCATGCTTATGTGCAGCAGCTGCGCGATGGAGTCCCGAATTTTTTTGTCACTTTCATTGAGGTGCAAAAGGATCGTGCGACCGCGCCGGTAAAGGTGGAAGGCGATTTTACCAGCGGCGATTATTTGCATGGATTCTTGCGTGGAACGCGCAAGGCCTTGTTCGACAAAGGCCGCGAATCGATCACCATCGGTATCTCAGAGGTAACGGCATTTTCTGTCGGTGCTCTCATCGCGCTTTACGAGCGCGGCGTCGGCTTCTACGGCTCGTTAGTAAACATCAATGCTTATAACCAGCCCGGTGTTGAAGCAGGAAAGAAAGCGGCAACGGAATTGCTGCAATTGCAGACGAAAGTGCGAGCAAACTTAAATAACAGTCCGCGAACTGCCGACGATATCGCGCGCGCCCTCAGCGCCGATCCCGAATCGGTCTATCATGTGCTGGTTCATCTGCGCGCGAACGATCCGTTAGTCCAATCCGCTGAGGAAGAAGAAGTGACCGCGGACAAATTTTTCCTGGCGTGAAACACGAAGAAAAATCGGCCGCAAGCGGAACAAATGAGAATATTCCGTGGGAAGATTTCGTAAAGTTCGTGCGCCAGCTTAGTCACGACTTGCGCAATCAATTGAATGCGGCCGAGCTGCAATCGGCCTTGATCGGTGAGTTAACGAATGATGAGGAATTGAAATCGGAAGCGCGCCGGTTAAGGGAACTGATTTCGCAACTGGGCATCACGCTGCAGGGCTTGTCGACATCGGTGGCGGAGCCACGCCCGACGTTGTTACCCTACGCCGTGCAGGATTTCGTTACCGACTTACAAAAGAAAATTGGTCACGAATTTCCCGAGAAAGGATCGGCAGTGAAATGGGATATATCATCGGCTGAGGCGAGACTAAACATCGATCCGCAATTAACGGAGTGGGCGGCGGTGGAATTATTCCGGAATGCTTTCCGGCATGGCATGGCTGGCGATGAATTGTATGTAAAGACTTGCGTCGCCGACCTATTGTTTAGCTTTTGTATTCGCGAACCGAAAGCGGGCGAAATTGATCCGATGCAATGGATGCAACCGTTGCAGAAAGTATCGCACGGTCACTATAGTTTGGGGTTACGCCGGGCGCGCAGTATCATCACGGCTCACGGAGGCGAGCTAACGGTCAGGTTTGATCCGGCTTCACGAATACTGATCAGCACCATTACCCTCCCTTGTTCCACGAAAACGTCGTAGCGGGCTTTTGAAAAACTGGTGCTTAAAGTTTCATGGAACTACGCTACCCTTTGCAACGCCCACGCTCAATCGTTTCACGCCAAACAGATTCCTGTGAGAAAGTTGAGATGAGGACTTCTCGATAGTCCGGGCGCGAGGTATTATGGGAACAGGTGTGAGAACGAGTTCCGAATCGCGGCGCATTCTCATCATCGACGATGAGCGACCGATCTTGATGACCCTGGACGCGTTACTGAACCGTCACGGTTATCAAACGGAAACGGCGGCAACAGCTACTCTTGGGTTGCGTGCGATGAAAGCTCGTCCGGCCGCGCTGGTGTTGCTCGACTTGCAGTTACCCGATGCTGACGGCTTGGAAACGCTGGACCGGTTGAAAAAGGATTTCAGTGATTCGCAGGTCATCATTTTAACAGCACACGATTCATTGAACAACGCGATAGAATCGATCAAGCGCGGCGCATTTCATTTCATCAGCAAGCCGTACGCGCCTGAAGAACTGTTGAGTCTCGCGGAAAAAGCATTGGAGAAACGATCGCTTTTACACGAAACGCAGGCGCTGCGAGAAAAGGCGGAGCAATTGGAGAAACGACTGGAGTTGGCGGAAACAAGGCGGGCGCCGGTCTTCAAAAGCAAGGTGATGCAGGAAATGGAGGAGTTGATCAGCGCCATGGCGCCCTCCGACGCCAATGTGCTCATCACGGGCGAAAGCGGCGTGGGCAAGGAAGTGGTTGCGAATGTCATCCACTCGAAGAGCCGGCGCGCCGGCAAGCCGCTAGTGAAACTAAATTGCGCCGCGTTCCCACAAACAATGATCGAGGGCGAACTATTCGGTTATGTGAAGGGAGCCTTTACCGGCGCGATGAACGATTTCCCGGGCATGATTGCAGAGGCGCGCGGCGGCACCCTTTTTCTCGACGAGATTTCGGAGATGCCGGCGGATTTGCAGACCCGTTTTCTACGGGTCTTGCAGGAACGGGAATATCGCTCGCTCGGCAGCACGCGCACGCAGAAAGCCGATTTTCGTGTCATCACCGCGACGAATCGCCCGATTGCGCAAGCGCTCGCGGAAAATCGGCTGCGCTACGATTTGTATTACCGAATTAATACCTTCCAGATTGAAGTCCCTCCACTTCGCGAACGGAAGGAAGATATTCCACCTCTCGTTAGCATTTTCGCGCAGCGCTTCGCCGCTCAGTTGGGAAAACCAGAGCCGACGATAGCACCCGAAGCGTTTCAGAAACTGCTGGATTATTCGTGGCCGGGAAATGTTCGTGAATTGCAGAACGCGATGGAATACGCGGTTGTGCTGGCGCGGAATGATGTCATTGGAATCAAGGAATTACCGACGGAAATTCAATTGCCGCCGGTGCTGCAAGCAACTCCCGCTCCGGGGCGCCGCAGCGGGGTTGCGAGCCTGGATGATGTCGAGCGGGAGACCATTCTTCAGGCACTGGCGCAAACACACGGTAACAAAAAGAAAGCCGCCGAGCTCCTCGGTATCCAGCGACCGACGCTTTATAACAAGATGAAGCGTTACGCGATCGAGGTGTGAGAAAGAGTGGATTAAAAGCTTTAAAGGTTACAAAGGTGGGAAGAAGTTTTGGGGTTAAGGCGGGCATATCGACGCCCGATGCGGGTTGCACCAGCATCACCTTTTTAACAATGTAATTTTT
>JBKPMO010000160.1:0-14504 GCA_046732175.1 Verrucomicrobiota bacterium | reverse complement strand
CTGGGTTGGTCTCGCGCAATCTCCTACAGATCGATTCTCGCCTTCAAATAGCTCATGCTATTCTTCGACCCGATGATTTCGTTTTTGCGTTCGCTTGGTTGGCTTGTTTAGGTCGATTTGCCTCTGCTTTCTTGCCACTGTGTTTTGGTGGCCGGCCTCGCCGGCTCTGGGTCAGGGCCCTTCACGTCGAACGCTACCAAACGAACAATCTGGCAACGCAACAAGCGCATGAAAATTCCGCTGTGCGCTGCGCCTTTTACTTCCGCGGCGGTGAATCTCAACGTACGCGATGTGCAAGTTGCCCGCATTCGGCGCTTGTCAGTGGGTCGAGGGGCGTCGACCGGCGTCATGAGAAGCGACGCGATCGAGAATGCGATGCCTTAAAACAGGGTGATTGTTCCGTTCGTATAAGCGCCGATTCGGATCCAGCTGAAGGTTCCGTTGACTTGACGCACGACCCAGAAATCAAAATCGGCGCTGAGACGATCGCCGGCGGTGTCGAGCGCGGTTGATCCGGTGACGCCGTTGTAGCTGTTGGCGGCATCAACGAACGCCGATTTAAAACTCGCGAAGTCTTTCAGATTACCAGTGACTCGCAATGCTCGTTCGACAACGAAGAGCGCGTCGTAGGCGGACAGGGCGAAAGCGTCAGCTGGAATACCGGTGCGCGCTTCGATGGCATCGGCAACCGGTTGCCACAGATTCTGCAAGGCATCGTCAAGTCCGAAGGTTGGATTCGGATAATAGGCGCTGGCGGCGAAAGTGGCCGCGCTCGCGTCCCCGGTTAAAGCCGCGGAAAGTGCGACACCATCGCTTCCATACCAGCGGGTGGAAGAGAGAGTAGCATTAGCCGCCGCGCTGTGGAAGACATCGACTGCTTCATCGAACGCGGCGAGGTAAATCGCGACGCTGTTTGGATCCGCGCCGGCGGTCGCCAGTGATTGAATTTGTGAGGCGACCGACGTTGTCGCCGCGGAAAAATCCGTTGTAGTTGGCTGGTATTGAAAGCCGGATGTGACGGTGCCGCCGACGTTCTCGAACGCAGCTTTGACCGAATCATGCAAGCCATTGTTACCAGCATCGTTTCGCCACAACGGCACAATCGAATGGATGTCATCGTGCTGCATGAGAGCGACGATCGCGTCCGCTTCACGTTTGTCGTTCGGACAGAAACGAAAGATGTTGTCGCCCGGGATCGAGAGAGAGGAAGCCGTGCTGCCCTGACTGATCACAAGAATGTTGTGGGCGTCAGCATAAGGCTTGATCATCGCGACCTCGGCGCTTGTTTGAGGGCCGATGATAATTTGCACACCGCCTTTATCGAGGTCCTTGATCGCGGCCAGAGCTTTCGTCGGATCGTGCGCAGTGTCGCTGACAAATAAGTGAAATCGATAGCCGCCGTGGTTGGTCTTCGCTTCGGCGTCGAGCTGGTCCGTGGCAATTTGAAGCGCTGCTACGGTGTCTTGTCCAAGCGAATTCCCGGAGCCGGTTAACGTAGCGAGGACACCGATCTTAAATTCACGGCGCGAATTGGCGGGTGCTTGCTCGCTCCGGAGCGGATTGATTGTCCCAAACAAAAGTGTGCAAATAATAAGGTAGAGGAAACGGTTCTTCATCATCATGACGTTGGCACGTTCTGGAAATTCTGAAAAGTTGAAATGCTGAGGCGAGAATGTTCTCCACCGCTCCCGGGGTCAGCAGGCTGAGAGTCTGTCCGGACGTTCAGAAAAACCAGCGGAGTCGCGAGGCCTGTCAGTTCGTGAAGAAAGGGATCAGCATTGGGACGCGGCGACGATATGCGGCGTACGTTTCGGGACCGAGTTCCTGGCTGAGGAAACGTTCTTCGAGACGCGCTTTGATCCAAAAGCCTACAACAATGAGAAACGCGCCGGTAAATGCGTAAAGGTTGCCCTTCAAAACGGCGACGGCGACGGTGGCGAGAATGATGCCCGTGTAAATGGGATGGCGGACAATTCCGTACGGCCCCGTATCGATGATCCGGTGTTCGTCTTTGCGCGTAACAAAGGCGGACCAGAGTTTCCCGAGATGGAGTCGGGCCCACCAGGTAAACGCAAATCCTACAGCAGTGAGGGCGGTCACGATCCATCCTCCCCACTGAGGCAAAACAAAGAAATGGCCGGATGCGCGTCCGGGATTTACTCCGAAAAGGAGGACGTAACCCGCGGTGATAATCAGGCGGTAAGGTAGTTGTGCGATTCTACCGGCGCTGGAGTGCGAACGGCTCGACCAGGTCGCCGCCAGCAACCAGGAGAGTGCCCATACTACCCAGAGCGTAGTGGCGACGCCAAGAGGAGTCATTCCCCGAACGTAGTCCAAGTAGGTCAGATGTCAGAGACCAGAAGGCAGCGATCAGAGGAAAGCGCTGCAGGCTCAGCCGCCGATTGAGGGATCTTTGTCAGTTTGTCGGATCCAAGTAAGGTGGTCGGCATGTCGAAACAATATTCCATGCCGCCTCCGATGACGATCGATCCTAACAAGAAATATTCCGCTTCGTTTAATACGTCGCGGGGCGATATCGTGTGCGAGCTTTTCGCCCAGGATGCTCCGAAAACGGTGAACAATTTCGTCTTCCTGGCTCGGGATAAATTTTATGACGGCACCGTGTTTCATCGGGTCATCCCCAATTTCATGATACAGGGCGGCGATCCCACCGGGACCGGTCGCGGCGGACCCGGCTATAAGTTCGAGGACGAGCGCAATCCGCAGAAGCATCAGGTAGGCAGCTTGTCGATGGCGAATGCCGGGCCCAATACGAACGGCAGCCAATTTTTCATCACCCACGTCGTAACCAACTGGCTCGACGGCAAGCACACGGTATTTGGAAAGGTGGTAAAGGGTCAGGAAGTGGTCGATGCCATTCAGCAAGGCGATCAGCTGATGGGAGTGACGATCAGCGAGGGGTAGGAGCAGAAGCTGCAATTACCGTTTATCAGTTATCGGTTATCGGGACATGCAGGCAGAACACCTGCCGCTACGGCAACCAAGCGAGGCAAACACCGAACGCCGAACACCCAACGTTCAACGCCGAATTCAGAGATCTGAAGTTAACCTGAACGCCGAACTCCGGCGGTCATAGACCGCCACTACAGCAAGCAGTCCTCCCCGTCGAACTTGAGGTGCCAATTTGGTACCTTAAACTCTTCCATCCGTCCGGCGGACAGTTGAGAAGCAAAGTCGTTCGAAAAGCGGTTCCCATTTCGCTTCACGGTTAAACTCTCAATGCTCAACTCCGAAGCCTTCGCAAGCGAAGGTCGAATGGTCAGGTCGGCAAGCCCTTTCGCGCGATCTGTTCCATCTGTTCGCAGAAACGATCGAGCTCGCCGAGCGTGGTGTAGACGTTGGGGGTAATGCGAATTCCCTGAAATTCGTCGTGCATGATGGGCACGGCGAAGATGTGGTGTTTATCGAACAGATATTTCGTAACGGCTTCGGGATTGCTGCCGTCGACCTGAACATTCGCTATTGCACACGATTGATTGGGATCGAATGAAGTGTTGAACCGGATTTTGGGCACGTCTTTGAGCCGGTTCATCCAGTAACGCGATAAATGACGTAACCGCGCTTCCTTGCGCTGGCCGCCGATCCCGTTGTGAAAGAGGAGCGCTTCGCCGATGGCCAGTTTCGGCGCGGCGGAGTGGGTGCCGATCTCTTCGAACTTGCGGATGTCGGACGTTTGCTTCGCTTCCGCGGCCATGAGAGGCCAGAGTTTTTCGATCTTGTCGCGCTTGACGTAAAGCATGCCGGTGCCTTTCGGCGCGTACAACCATTTGTGCAGACTGGTACCGAAATAGTCGCACCCGAGATCGCTTTGTTTGAACGCGAACTGGGCAAAGGAATGAGCGCCGTCGACGATGGTCTCAATACCGCGGGCGCGCGCCATTTCGCAGACGGCTTTCACCGGCGTGATCTGGCCGGTGATATTGATCATGTGCGAGATGAGGATGAGTCGGGTGCGGTCAGTGATTCCTTTTTCAAACGCAGCGCTGATCTCGTTGAGGTTCTTCGGCGGAATGGGAATCTTAATGAGATTGAGCTTGAGGTTTTCGCGTGTTTCCCGCTGACGCAGGGTAGTGAGCATGCGCGGGTAATCCTGGGTGGTGGTGAGAATTTCGTCGGCGGACTTGAAGTCCATGCCCATGAGCAGGGTCTCAAGCGACTCGGATGCGTTGCGAGTGATCGCGATCTCTTCCCGATCACAACCGAATAGCTCGGCCAGGCCGGTGCGGATGGTCTCGCATTGCGGCTCGAGGATTTGCCACATGGTATAGGCGGTGGCGTCTTCCTGCTCCCAAATGTAGCGCACGAGCGCTTCGGTGACGATGCGCGGGCTGGGCGACACGCCGCCGTTATTCAGGTTGATGATCCCGCGCGTGACGCTGAAAGATTTTTGAATGGTAGCCCAGTAATCTTCGTCCGTGGCCGCCTCTTCCGGGCTGAGATGCGCGACGGTTTTGGTCGCGGCTTGGACGTTTCTTAATAATGAACCGACCGTGGCCGAAGAAAGCGCAGCGAGGCCGAGGCTTTTACCGGCGAGAGAAAGAAAATCGCGGCGGCTGTGCATGCGGTGGAAGAAAGTAGAAGCAGAAAGGAGAGAGTAGAAAGGAGAAAACGCAACCAGCGCGGCGTAATGGCGCCGAGTAGCAGTTATCTGTTATCGTTGAGTTTTAACCTCAACTTTACGTAAACCTATGACGGCAGCGGAGCGAGCGATACTCGTCGCACTGGATCAAACCTTGCGATCGGAGAAAGTACAGAAGTTGATTCGACCGGTAATGGAGCGAGTGCGCGCGAAGCTTTCTCGAGAAACAACCGCACTCATGGTTTGGGAACCAATCCCGCTCGCAACTTACGGCGGCGCTTTTCCTGGCGCGATCAAATCAAGCTGGGTTTTTGTTTTGCGGGCCGGCGCCAATACCGGCGCGGAACGTCATCCGAACAGTCACCAACGGATGATGTCGTTCCAAGGCTCGGGTGACATGCAGGTACAGGATCAGGATCCGCCCAATGACGAGGCTCGAATGACGAATGACGAAGTCAGAGGGGAAAAAGCGGAACTAAGCGGAAATTGGAAATCAAACTTACTAATCAGCGATCCGGGCGTGCCACTGGAAAAAAGATGGATTTCGATTCCGCAGAATGTCTGGCATCAACCCGTCATCTCAAAAGAAGCAGACTGGGTGGTAGTATCGTTTCACACGGTGCCGGCTGAAGAGCTGATCGAGGAGCGACCCGAAACCAGCGGGCCGGAGCGGACGAAACAGATGCGATACCTGGGATGATCGGCGCCCGCGGTGGAAACTTCAAAACCTAGAATCGAAAATAGCATTGCCAAGTGGCGGAATTGGGAGACGCGCCCAACTTAGGATTCATGGTAATTCCCTCGAACGGAGTGGCTTGCATAGACAACATGTAACACCTTATCACAACTTGTATCAATATTCGCGGTTCATATCGGCAACATAATGGCAGCACCGCTCAAAAGGCACGGTCGGCCACGCCCGGAGTAGGGTTTATCGTGGCTCCGGCGGAAGAAGTGCACGGCAGGGCCGGGAGATCAGGGAGCGATCGGGCAAACCCACTTTGACAACCCGACCTTCGGTACTTCAAAGTTGCCAGTTTTGGCGCAGCCTTCATAAGATTTATTGCAACGAAAACTTGATCATGGTTCGAATCAATTTTTCCATTCCCTGCGATTGAAAGGCCTCGCTGTTAAAAATTTCCATGCGCGTAGCTAAATTAGGGTTGACGATCTGACACAGCGGGTATCCATGTCGCTTATGAGAACGGGTATTGCGAGAACTCTCAGCGCGCTGGCAACTTCTGATCAAGCAATTCCAAGCACCTCTCTTGGTCTGGGCTGCCGGTCCCACATCACGCCCGCGATAGGCCGATCGAGGGCGGAACTGAAATCGGACGTCGCAGCGCTTTTAGAAAGCATTACGCGCGCGCGTAATCGTCACCCGATCGCCTAAGTAGGCGTTTTTGGAACTAGCGGCAGATCCGGCTCTGTCGCGTATCGAAAGCATCGTTTCTGGAACCAGCGGCAGAGCCGGCTCTGCCGCGCATCGAAAGCATCGAGCACATGACATACCTTCGAATTTGTAGGGATCTCGGGCAAAGGGCGGCGGAGATTCAAGCACGACTTTGGGCTCTATTAGACGGCCGTAGTGGCGCTGCTAGTCGGACGGGACGCCATTGGCTTTCCGATCCCGATTCATTTGGGCCGCGGCCAAATTATGCGACCCTTTTCCAGCCATGTCGCTCCATGGCGGGCAGGTTCGGCGCGCTTTTCGCTGCACTGCTTTTGGCCGTTTCTGGTGCGGTGCAAGCGGCAAAGATTAACGCTCCTAGCCCTTCCTTTGGCGACGTAAGCGCTGCGATCGCTTCCGCGGCAAAAGGTGACACCGTAATCGTTCCGGCTGGAACGGTGAGTTGGACCAAGACTCTTGTTATCAATAAGCCTATTACATTAATAGGACAGACCACGGTAAGTTACACTAACGAAACGGCTGATAACCGAACAATTATTTATGACGACGTGCGGCGTTCGACTACTCCCTCTGCTCCTCTTATACATGCTATAGTTACAAGCGGAGATATGGCCGTGGAGCCTACGGTACCGCTGCTCCAAATAAAGGGATTCACCTTCAGGGGAAGTACCAACACGCCAAAGGGCGCTCCGAACGGCGCCATCATGTTGGCTGGCACCTGCCCAGCAGTCCGGATTAGCAATTGTCATTTTGACCGCCTCTACCAGTCGTCAATTTACACCTTTGGGTGGGTATATGGGGTAATGGATAACTGTTTACATACGATTGCTCATTACCACGTCACAGGCGTAATGGGAATGCCTACTTACAATGGCCAACAGTATGGTGATGGTTCCTGGATGGAAGACGCTCATTGGGGAACCTACAAATTTTTCTTTACAGAAAACAATGTCGTCCGCAATCTGGTAAAAGAGAGCGGCAACATGGATGCCAAAAGAGGCGCAAGATATGTAGTCCGCTACAGCAAGCTCTACGATTGCTCCTTTATTCAGACGCACGGAACCGAAGGGAATCGCGACAGGGGATGCCGGGCTATCGAATTCTACAACAACATCTGTAATCGGAGCACTGGAGGTCCTGGACAGCCGGGTGGATTAAGAAGTGGAAATCTACTTTTCCACCATAATAAATATACTGGATTGGTTTTGAATAACCCCTTCGTGGGTGCTTGGGCTGCCCGGATGGGAACGGCTTTTCAGCCTTGGGGATTAGCAGACGGCGCTAACCTTTGGGATAAGAATGACGCCCACGGATTATACGCAAGGGGTACTGCTCTGACCGCTTCAGTTGTTGGCGAAACCAAAGGCAGTACTTCATTCTACGTCGCTGGAAATTTGAGCGCATACGATACGGGAGGATACTCTATCCAAAATACTCGTACCGGGTTAGGCGGTTTGATTTGGTCTGCTGTTTATAATTCGATTGCAAACAGAACCCTTATAACTTGCGATTATAGCGTTGCATGGGACACGTCCAAAGTTAAGTTTAACATAGGCGATCCGTTCCAAATTTGCAGAGTATTGCGCGTTCTCGATCAAACAGGATTGGGCAAGGGCACCCTTTGTTCGACTCCCAAATCGCTTAACGGAGCAGTTAACGAGGCGTCTTATGCTTGGAATAACACACAAGCAAACGGAACTAAGGTTACCATTCATTCCGGAGCACCTGATAATCCAACGTTTGTAGAAGGGCGGGATTATTTTAATTCGGCTCCTCCGTTCGCCTACCAGCCTTACACCTATCCGCATCCATTAGTTGTCCCTTAGAAGAGTCGGGCCACCAATCGGTAAGTTCTTTCGGGAGAAATACGCGCGCGGCGCGCGAGGGCATCGTAATAAGCGTCAATTAAGTCAACGCGCGTTTGCGCGCTCTCCACATTCCTCATTGAGGCCTCGTGTCTGAAGGTAGTAACACAACCGGCAGCGATTAGCTAGGCATCAAAAAGGCCAGCGTTTGCCTGCGTCGGCTGTTGACGGTAATCAGAGAGTTGGCGTAGGTGTCGGTGCGGGCGAACGGGGCCGATGGCCCTTCCCACGTCCCTTCTTTTGCGTCGGTGTCGGAGTGACTGTCACGTCTGGTGTTGAAGCGGGGGTTAGAGTTGGAGTTAGAGTTGATGTGAGAGTGGCGGTGGCGGTTTGAGCGGGGTAGGAGTCGGACTAGGTGCCGTCGTTACGATTGGAATCGGGCTTGGCGTAGGCGTAGGTATTGCTGTCGGTGTAGGAGTTAGCGTCGGAGTTAGGGTTGGTGTTGCTGTCGGAGTTGGGGTGGCAGTTGGTGTTGATGTTGGTGTCGGAGTTGGCGTCGGACTAGCCGATGGGCCAGCCATCGGCCCGATGTATTCCGTGGCGATCACTGCGTTGTCATAACACTTCTTGTTCAGACGCTCGCTGTGGATCACGTGTAAACCAATATAAGTCTCGTCTATCTCGAGCGTGTTGACTGTGCGAATCACCGGGTTGGGCCAATCCGCTGTCAGCTTTCCGTCAACCCAAACCTTGACTTCGCCGTTGCTCTTTCCCGGCGTGTTGAGATGTAGCATCTGTTCATAGCAATACCAACAGCAGTTCGTAAAAACAAAAATGTCAGCAATAGCATTTGCCGAGAAACTGCTCATGCACTCAAAATAGCCAAAGACATTGGCACCATTCCCGAGCGCATAAACTTCGCTATACCAAGCAGCATCGATCTACCATCGTCGAGTAACGATAACGTCCATTCATCGACGTAGATATTCTGAACCGCTATTCGGCGACCTGTCGTGGGTAGCCGTCAGACTGGTTCATGAAGTCTCTGTGACCAAGGGTTGGTGGGTTGAGCCGAAGACGGCCCTGCCACTATTCGACTGCTGACAAATGCGGACTGATTTAGTGCTGCGCCGATGTTAGCGACGGCTCAGCACCCGGAGTTTGGTCGTTGCGCTGAACACTAAAAGAGCAAATGCAAACTCAATTCCTGTAATACCGGTGTCAGTAACATGCGGACCGATACCGAACTGCCCCTGAACCACCTGGTCCGCGCCTTGAATCTCGCCGCCAAACAATCGCAAATCCTCATACGTGATTTCAAAGTCTGGATTGTTGGGAAGCGTTATATCCATATGAAAGCCATAGAAACGCGCATTAGCGGGGGCTCCGCCCAACAGCGGGAACAAGCCCAGGAAAATTTCGCCGTTCTCACTGGCAGCACTTCCGAGAACTACCGGCGCTTGCAGCGGTTGTCCTGTCTGATCGAAGATAAAGCCAGTACCGGAACCAAAGCCCGGAAGACCATTAGCATTGGTGCGAAGCGTGACCGAAATGTCGAAGTCCACAGCGGTCTGCGGAAAACCAGGTGGTGGAAGCAAGCGGATAAAGTTGTCCGTGAAAACGAAATTGAGTGAAAGGGATTGACCATTAAGCGAGACGCCGTTTACATCATTGAATGGAGTGGCAAAGAACGGCGTGACGCGTGCCGACCCTAAACTAATCCCAATTGGCGTCGCGTTTAGTGCTGCGCCGTGAGCAACAAATATCGCTGCAATTAAGAGCCTTTTCATGAGAAACCCCCCTTGATGCCCATATAATTGTCGCAGCTCCGCTTTGGCGAGACATTTTTTACGTCTCCCCGGTAAAGGTCCCTCGCGATGCGGGATGGATAAGAATGTTTTTATCTCCCCGTGACCTCCCCCACAGCCCAACCCCCGATCCCTCTTGCGTCTCGCATTTTGTGGTATCGCCCAGTCCGAACGCTACCGAACCGTGAGCTTTGAGAACGCCCATACCGGTGCGACTTCCGCAGCTTTTTCCACTTCGAGTATTATACCCTGCAAATTAGCAGCGAGCGACAGTGTCTTTGCCGGCAAAGAGAGCGCCGTCTATTTGCAATCGGAAACTGCAAAATCTAGAATCGAAAATACTATTGCCAGGGTGGCGGAATTGGCAGACGCGCCAGACTTAGGATTGCGAAATCGTCGATTTCAGAGCGTCGCTTTTCGTTTCAAAACAAAGCCACTTCACGACAGGAAAACGGCGGATTTTGGCGAAATCATCCAATCCACGAATACCGAGCAGAAAACCTGTCATTCTAGCACAAATTCTAGTACACGGACGCAACAGAGTCACGCACGTGTGCGTCTAACAATGGCCGTGCGAGCTATGTTCGTTTTGCCGTCGAATGCGTTGCATTGCGGGCGCGAGGCTGACGACGAGCGGTCGCGGGTACTCGCCTGCATGTTGGATGAAGGGAGTAAAAAACTGGCCGCACCGAACAATGCGCTCCAGTCGAAGCTGTATCTCGTTCGACTTGACGTCATACTTCCAGAAGATAAACGCCGAGCCGCTCAGAATGATTCCGATCGGCCCTAACCGATACTTGCCTTTTTGATCAGCACGCATGTTGCTGTCATTTCGAGCGCTGGTTTCATCGCGCTCGTAACTCGACAAAGTGCTCAATGTGGTCGTCTGTAAGGGGAATCGTTTCCTCGGTAAGATTTTGACCGTCGAGGGACAATTCAACAGTTCCGTCCGCCGGGAGACGCTTGACGGTGATGTGATAAACGGTCTGCCCGTGGCGATAGTGAATCTTATAATTTGTCCAGCTCGGCGGAAAACGTGGAATCACACGCAAACGATCGCCTTCGAGATGGACGCCGAGCAGCGTTTCAGTGAGGAACCGGTACATCCAACCGGCTGATCCGGTGTACCAAGTCCAACCGCCGCGACCGATGTGCGGAGCGACGGCATAGACGTCGGCGGCGATGACGTAGGGTTCCACTTTATAGATCGCGATCTGCTCCGCCGTCGCGCCGTGTTGCAAGGGATTAAGCAAAGCAAAAAGTTCCCACGCGCGTTCGTTTTCTCGCATCAGCGCGAACGCCATCGCGGCCCAAATGGCGCCATGTGTGTACTGGCCGCCGTTCTCGCGCACTCCGGGGATGTAGCCTTTGATGTAGCCTGGTTCGAGCGCCGATTTGTCGAACGGCGGCGCGAATAGTTCGATAAGTTTGGCGTCGCGCCGGACGAGGCGTTCGTTCACGGCCGCCATCGCCCGGCGCGACCGCGCCGACTCACCCGCGCCGCTAATGACCGACCAGCTTTGCGGGATGGAATCGATCTGACATTCCGAATTTGTTTTTGAACCGAGCGGTTCGCCATTGTCGAAATAGGCGCGCAGATACCACTGGCCGTCCCAAGCGTGCGCCTCGATGTTCTCCTGCAACTGTTTCGCCTCAACCAGGCAACGCTCGGCGAAAGCCGCGTCCTTGCGCGCGCGCGCCAACTCAGCGAATTGCCTGAGCACGTCATAAAGAAAGAAGGCGAGCCAGACGCTTTCGCCGCGACCCTCTTTCCCCACCAGATTCATGCCGTCGTTCCAATCGCCGGAGCCCATCAGAGGCAAACGGTGTTCGCCAAATTTCAAACCATGCTCGATCGCGCATACGCAGTGCTGATAGAGCGTTGCCGATTCCTGAGAGCGATTTGGCAAATCGTAATACGATTCCTCTTCCGGCATTACAGGGCGCGCGTCGAGGAAAGGGACTTGTTCGTCGAGCACGCCCGTATCGCCGACGCAGGAGACGTAGCGACAAGTGACGTACGGCAACCAGAGATAATCGTCGGAAAAATGGGTGCGCACGCCGCGGCCCACCGGCGGATGCCACCAATGCTGGACATCGCCTTCGCGAAATTGATGCGCGGCGGCGCGCAGAAGATGCTCGCGGATCAGGGCCGGCTGGGCGTGCACCAATGCCATCACGTCCTGCAATTGATCGCGGAAGCCATACGCACCGCCGGATTGATAAAAGCCGGTGCGCCCCCAGAGCCGGCAGCCAAGAGTTTGGTATAACAACCAACCGTTGGCCATTGTGTTCACGGCGGGATCTGGTGTATCGACGTTGATCGCGCCAAGCGTGTGATTCCAAAATTCGTGCACGGCGGCAAGCGCAACACGGCTGGCGTCGGCCCGGCGAAAACGAAAGATCAGATCGTGCACCTCAGCGATGCTGCGACCGGCCCCGAGGCGAAAAGTTGTTTCGCGTTCCTGCCCGTCGGCAAGATCGAAAGCGATCTGCATCGCACCACACGGATCCAAACCGGCACCCGCTTTTCCGGAAAGTCGCGCTCGCTTTAGTGCTGCCGGCTGAGCGAGCGTACCGTTGCGCCCGAGAAATTCCTTCCGGTCACCTGTGAGGGTGCGCGTCGGTTCACTGACATCGAGGAAGACGATGCGGTCTGGGAATTCCGTATTATAAAAATTACGAGCCAGCAGTGCGCCGCTCTTGAGATCGACATCAGTCTGCACGTTGAGGAGCGTTTTGTGGCGCAAATCGCCCAGCACCCATTCGCAATAGCCGGTGACGGAGAGACGGCGTGGCCCGCCTGAGATGTTGCGTAGTTTGCAAACCGCGAGCTTCACCGGCACGTCCATCGCCACGTAAATCCACAACTCGGAAACAATGCCGTGCTCGGCGTGCTCGAAAACGGTGTAACCAAACCCGTGCCGAACGACGTAAGCGCTGGCGCCGCGGGCCGGCCCCGGGGTCGGCGACCAGACCTGGCCGGTTTCTTCATCCCGGATATAAAAGGCCTCGCCGGTGAGGTCGCGCACCGGATCGTTAAACCAAGGGGTGAGCCGGAATTCGTGCGCGTTTTCAAACCAGGTGTAAGCACCACCATTTTCCGAAACGACGGTGCCGAACGATGGATTGGCCAGCACATTGACCCAGGGCGCGGGTGTGACTTGCCCGGCATGCAAGGTGATGACGTATTCGTGGCCATCGGGAGTGAAACCGCCGAGGCCGTTGTGAAAAATGAGATCACGCGGCGGCGGCGGCGAAGGCGTCTCAATCCGAGGGGCGCGGCTGGCACTGAATGCGGGGACGGGCGGCTCGAGCACGCTGCGGTGTTCGAGTTGTTCGAGGAGCGAGCCGTGCTCGTCATCGAGGACAATGCGGGCGGCAGATTGCAGAAGAACACGATCGTCATTCGGGATTTGCTCGAGACGGCGAACGAAAATGCCGCCGGGTTTATCTAGCATTTGCGCTTCGGTGCCGGCGGAGACCAGCGACGTAATTTGATCCTGCAAATTCTGGCGATAAACCGAAACATCTTCGTTCAAAATCACCAATTCGACCGTCAATCCTTTCGCGCGCCAGTAGGAATGCGCCCGGATTAACTGGCGCACGAGTTCGATTTTCTCCATGTCGGTGACGCGCAAGAGAACGAGTGGGGTGTCGCCGGAAATACCGTAGGCCCAGAGGGCGCTTTGCCCGCGGCGATTCTCCAGCAAAATGCCCGAGGTCGCGCGACGGGCAGGATCGGCATAAATGATCGCTCCAGCCAGCCGGGCGTAAAGTTGCGCTTCGGCTTCCGTGGCGTTGAGCTGGCGCAGAATCACCTGGCTGTGGGTCCAAGCCAGATCGAAGGCGCGATCGGCCATGCGGAAATGCTGATATTTTTCCACTAGCGTGTTTACGGTTTCGCGGTTTTCGGCTGCACCGATGACAAAATCAAGGATGGCAATTTCATCTGGTTGCAGCGTGACGGTGCGCCGAAGCGAGATGATGGGATCGAGCACGGAACCAGCGGTGTTCGAAAGCGGCGCAACCTTTTGCATCGCTGCCGGATTCGCCAGATTTCCGTCCCGCCCGACAAATCGGGCCCGATCGGTTTCGCAGGAGGTTTCGCCGTGTGTGCCGCCCTGTCCGACCAGCAAATGCAGCAGCCAGGGTGGTTTTTCCTCGGCCGTGCGCGCGCGCCGGGTGCAGAGAATGGCAGAGGAGTCGGGCACAAATTCAGTCTCCACAAACAAATTGCTAAAGGTCGGGTGCACCTCGTCCGCAGCCTGGGAGGCAAGCACGACTTCGGCGTAACTCGTCAGTTCGATTGTCCGCGTAGCGGAGGAATGATTGGTCAGGGTGACGCGACGCAGCTCAACGTCGTCTTCGGGCGAAACGCTCAATTCGGTATGCAATTCGAGGTTGCCATGGCGCTGGCGAAATTCCGCCCGGGCCTGTGTGAAAATAGCTTCGTAATTTTTCGTCGCGCGTAACGTCGGTTGATAAGCGGCGGACCAGAATTCTCCCGTCGTCGCGTCGCGCAGATAGAGGAACACGCCCCAGTAATCGCAGGTCGCATCCTCGCGCCAGCGCGTGAGGGCGAGATCATTCCAGCGACTGTATCCGCCGCCGGCGTTGCTAATGGCGACGTGATAGCGGCCGTTCGAAAGGAGCTGGATCTCCGGCGTGCGCGAAGTAGGACTTTTGAAAACCCGCATGACATCTTCGCCCTCACCGAAACGCGGCCGCGTTTCCTCCAGTTCAAGGTCTTCTGGCAACACGCTGGCTTCCGTTTTGGGAAGCCGTTCCTGCAACAACAAATCGGCCGCCTTCAGTAATGGGCGCGACATGAAGCGGCGTTGCATCGGCAGGTCGCGCAGCGATGAAACGAGGGCGAG
>JBKPMO010000159.1:0-10746 GCA_046732175.1 Verrucomicrobiota bacterium | reverse complement strand
TCACCATTCGGGTTGAAGTCTGTTAGCGAGATGAACGCGCCAGTTGTCCGCGCACACCCGATTGTTTCATTTGGCGGAATCGGGAGCGCCTCGGCGCTCGCGAAATTCTATTCCATGCTTGCAAATGGGGGGAAACTCGATGGGCAAACCTTCTTCTCAGAAGAAACAATCAACTGGATGACCACGACGGTAGCAGATGGCATGGACCGCGTTTTTCAAATACCGACAGCTTTTGCGGCCGGCTTCATGAAAGATTCGCAAAACGCAGTGCAAAGATTGTTCGGGACGGCCGCGAGCGCTTTTGGACATCCCGGCGCCGGTGGCAGCCACGCGTTTGCCGATCCTGAAAATAGAATTTCGTTCGCCTACGTCATGAATCAAATGGAGCAGTCGCTCCTGCCAAACGAAAAATCGCTGCGCCTGGTAGATGCCATGTACGATCTTCTGTAGCGGCGCTCTGCGAGCGCCGAAACGCGACTTCGGCCGTCATAGACCGCCGCTACAGTTATTCGCCGATGATTGTGAGCGAGATCTTTCGCCGGTGTGGCGCGCGGCGATGTTCGAAAAGAAAAATGCCCTGCCATGTTCCGAGCTGCATTTTGCCGTTAACAATCGGCACGGTCTCGCTGGTTCGAGTCAAGACCATGCGGATATGTGATGGCATGTCGTCGCTGCCTTCGGAGCTGTGGACGAAATAATCCGCATCCTCCGGCACGAGCCGATCGAAGAATTCTTCCAAATCCCGGCGTGCAATCGGATCGGCATTTTCCATGATGATCACGCTGCAGCTGGTATGCTGAACAAACACGGTTGCCGTCCCGTTTTGCACGCCGTGCTTGTCGATCTTTGACTGCACGTCGTCCGTGATCTCATACAGTCCCTTGCCGGTGGTAGAAACTTCGAGTTGGTCGTGGCGAATGCGCATACATGGCGAACAAAGCGCAACAAACGCACTTGTCATCCCGAGCCGCGCAGACGGCGAGGGACCTCACGATTGGAACAGAGACGCCTGCATTGTCACCACACTGCTACATGCGTCGGCGTGTTTTTGCGAGGTCCCTCACTTCGTTCCGGATGACAGGCGTTTTTCGTCGCGCGTTGATCTCTGCGTCAGCTGATGGCCTAATAATCTTGATGAGGGGCGATTTGGAGCGCGTGTTGTTTGATGAACCGGCGATTCATCGACGCTTGGACGATATCGCGGCGCAGATTTCCAACGACTACCGCGAGCGAGAACTGACCGTGATCGCAGTCTTGCATGGAAGCCTGATGTTCGTCGCTGATCTGCTTCGACGCATTCCACTTCCCCTGAAATTGGAATGTCTGAGCGTGATGAGTTACCACGGGGAAGCAGAAAGCAGTGGCGATGTCATTTTCAAGCTCGCCACGGCGAGCCCGTCCAGTGGCGGACAAATCGCCCTGCCGGATGTCGCAGGTCGGGATCTTTTGATCCTGGATGATATTCTCGACAGCGGCCACACGCTGGCAGCGATTCGCGAGACCTTGGAAACGGCAAAGCCGCAAAGCATTCGCGTGTGCGTGTTGTTGAGCAAAAAGAAACAACGCGCCCGGGACGTCGATACAGATTATGTTGGATTCGAGATCGAAGACGAATTTGTAGTCGGTTACGGACTCGATTTCAGGGGACGCTATCGCAATTTGCCTTACATCGGCGTGTTGAGAAGAGAATTGCTGGAGCAATCGAACAAGTGAAAATACGAGCACAATTCTATGCGCAACTGCGTGATCTAGCCGGAACGCCAGAGATAGATGTGGACCTTGTGGAGGGGGCCACGGTCCGCGACTTGCTGGAGAAAGTTTATGCGCAACAACCCAGGCTTCGGCCGCATGACAAGAGCATCTTGATTGGCGCAGGTGTCGAATTTGTCGATCGAAATTACAAGCTCTCTCCGGGAGATGAAATTTCGATCATGCCGCCCGTCCAAGGCGGGTAGCTGTAGCCGTCGCCGTGTGGGCAGCGTAACTCAACTACGGTTGTGGTGTTAGCTCGGCGCACCGCACAGCGAAGCGGCAACAGCGTTAATCTCGGAAATTTTTGAAATTTGTGGCGATGCCGAAGTCGCGGCTGCGCACAAATTGAATCACGGCCTGAAGGTCGTCTTTCTTTTTTCCGGTAACTCGAATTTGCTGGTCCTGCAGCTGGCATTGCACCTTGAACCCCTGCGACTTAATTGCCTGAATAATTTCCTTCGCCTTGTTACCTTCGAGCCCTTGTTGAATTTTTAATTCCTGCCGGGCGTGTCCGACGGATGAAATGGCGGGCTCGTCCTGTTTGATATTACGCAAGTCCACGCCGCGCTTTGAAAGTTTACCGACAACAATTTCACGCAGTCCCCGAAGGTGCCCGGCATCTTGCGCGGTGAGCGTGACCTTGTCTGTCTCGAGAAGTATCTCGGCCGTTACGCCCTTGAAATCGAAACGAGTCGCCAATTCCTTGCGCGCCTGATTGACCGCATTATCAAGTTCTTGCTTGTCCACTTCAGAGACGATGTCGAATGAAGGCATATCTATTCTCGATGCTAGATACTTGATGCTCGATGCTGGATCGGACGCAAGTAAACGTTACGGATTTGCCTCCACGATCTTAACGTCACCGTTCGCCGTACGCACTTTGATTGCTGCCTGTCCTCCGCCGTGAACTAGCGCGTTGATTTTCTCGGGCCCTGGAGAAGCCGATCGCGCGACCGGGGCATCATCAAAATCGCTGGCGACCCTTCCATGCCCCGTTTCAGCCATAAGATGAAACGCAGCTTTGCTGGGAAGAAACGCCCATGCGTTTCCGCGCCCGATATCTGCCTGAATTGTAAACCTTCCCGGGTCCCACCAGTCGTAGGAGATAGTGAGATTCCCCCGGCGTAACGCAAGATCGATGTCAGTGAAGCAGTTGTGCGCAAACATGCGACCATCGCCTAACCAGGCATGCACACTTCGCCCGTGCATTCCATCCACGAAAGCTTCACCCGTATCAAGGCGCAGTAGCGATATGTTGGCGGTTGCAGGAACCACGATTGTGCAATCAACCGTGCCCGAACGGTCAAACAGAGCCCACCTCGGTTTGGGAGGAAACTTGACGTTAATTGAAACAGAAGTTGGCTGCACAGCAACATCGATCGCAATCTCTTTCAGGCGCGTGGGACTGTAGGCTTTCTTCGTAGCGTGGACCTGCATTTCGTTCGTGTTTGAACCGTAGACTAAAACCGCGCCATCACCGTTTCGAATACTTACGTCCGTGTTGGGCTGGACCGTGTAGAAATGCTCGAAAGTTTCCTCCAGAACGGGATCGCTGTCTGAGCTACAACCGGCAAACGACAACAGCAGTACAGCAACAATCGGTCGAAAGTTAGGCGCTTTAGTGAGAGATAATCGCACGCACGAACTCTATCAGAGCGTGCAGATTGTTCATTAAGGGAAGAGCTGCAGTGATGGTGATAAATAGAAAGAACGTAGCTTCGCTCCGGAAGTCGTGGCGCGCTTCATCTTTCAAGTAATCGCCGGCGATGTTCCAAAACGATTGTGCAGGATTGCGCAGGTAACGTCCGCTGGACCCCCCGAAGGTAGCGGAGTGATAGCAATAATCTGTAATCGGCGGTCGGCGACAGTCACCCAATGTGGGATGGAATAAATCCTCGCACCTGTCGTTGTAGGCTGTGAAAGCTTTTGGTTTCATGTTCGAGAGTTTTCGGTTTCCTTTGAGATGCGCCGCGCTTGCCGATTGGATTCAAAACTCTCAATTCCTACTGACGCCCGCTGACAACCCGTACTCAGAGACTGAACACGATCACAAGCAGGAGTGCAGGACGATCGGCCGTCACAGTTCCTGTGATGGCAAGAATTATTCTGATGAGCGCTCCGGCTCCAGTTCCTTGTGCAGAGCCCGATGCGCTTCTTCTTCAGCCGTACTCCACGGCCCGCTTTGATCGACAAACCAATGCTTCGCCACATCGGCCTGGCCGATATTCGTTTTCGCGCAACGGCGATCGATGATCTGGTAATAACGATTGCCGGTCTTCTCATCTCGATCCTTCACCCAAAGACCAGCCTGATTTACTACGTCTGCTAATTCCTCTGAGTTGTCCGGCAACAACGCCGCGGCCTTGATCGCGAGCGCGCCAGCAATCAGCCGATAATGAAAGCGAATGTCGGGCTCGATTTTGTTCGCAGTGAGCCGCTGAATTTCCTTTTGGGACGCCTTCAGCGCGATTGGCAGGTTCTTTTTCTGCTCATTGCCATCTTTGTCATACGATACCTGCTGATAGGACCCGGAACGCCTTTGTTTGGCCAGATCAGGAAATTCAAACGCGCCGCTGTCTGCGAACGCATCCGGCGCAACCTCGGTCCCCATCAACTCCATCCCATCATAGCGCGCAAGCCATGCGGCGGTGAACCACGCGTGCGCGCGTTCGATTTTGGAAAGTTTTTCGTTGGCGCCGTCTTTCAACGCCTTCACGTATTTTTCGAGGACTTTGTCGTAAGGTGGCGATAAATACGGCCCGGCTTCAGCGTAGCGATCTTCACGAACAAGCCGGCGGCCGAGCAAATACTTTAGCTTCGCATTATAATCTTCCCCCTCTTTCGGTGCCGAAGTCTCGGGCAAAGCATCGACATATTGTTTCAATTCTTTAGTGGTGAGAACGCGTTCTGCCACAAACGCGGCATCGTTCCAAAGATGTCCCTTGAAAAGCGTGTCGAGGGCTTGAACAAAATCGCCGCGGGCGAGGCGAAGTCCGCCGAGATCGCCATGTGCGCTTTGGCCCCAGCCCCAATCTGGGCCTTCGGGAAAATAATCGTACTCCGTCCACTTCTCGTCGGTGCCTTCGGTCGGGGTATAGGCCGGTGCGTTCCGTAACGATTCCACTGCTTGCGCCATGGTCTTTGCGGCTTCGGCGAGTTTGCCAGCGCGTCGTTGCAACTTTGCTTGCAACCACAGCGCAGCACCGCTGTCGCCGTTACTCAACTCCAGCCAATGGGCTGCACCTTTGTAATCTCCGTTGTTGTATGCGACCCATCCGAGATACTCCGCGTCCTCGACGCGACCGAAATTCGCTTGTTTGATAATGTTAAGCCAGCGCTCGCAACGATTCACCGGCGCCGCTTCTGAGTCGGACGGATAAAAATCGGGCGAGGTCGCGGTTGCCAGAATGTGCGCCGTCACCAATCGCCGCAGCAATGGGTCCTGCGCTGCTGGTTTTAGCTTCGAAACCTCCTTCTGTTCTTCCTCCTTTTTTTGTTCATCGTTCCAAGAACTTCTCTCATCGGGTTCGGGACCGTAATTCAACAGCCCGCCGACTGGCTCGCGATCGGGGATGAGCGCTTTCAGCGAAACAACTGCGCTCGGGTCGCCAAGAGCAAGTTGGGTCAAAAATAACGGAGCTGCTTTCTCCGGATGTTCTTGCTTCCATTCAGCGCGTCCCTCCCAGCCATAACTTTCCGCTGCCAATCCTA
Organism: Verrucomicrobiota bacterium; assembly: GCA_046732175.1. Taxonomy (GTDB): domain Bacteria; phylum Verrucomicrobiota; class Verrucomicrobiia; order Chthoniobacterales; family UBA10450; genus AV69. The sequence goes on along the minus strand of JBKPMO010000159.1, from coordinate 5,283 downwards.
ACGAGTCAGCGAATCCAGCTTTCGCGAATTCCCGCGTGCGCTGAAACCATTGTGACGCACTTTGGTAATCGTTCGTTTTGAGCCCAAGCTTCCCAAGCATGAACGCAGCCCACACCGTGCGATAATGTCGATCTTGCTCCGGACGTTTGAGTAAATCCTCCCAGGCCCTGCGTGCTTCGTCCCAATTTTTATTTAGAAATGCGCCAGCGCCCCGATGATAATCAGCAAACTCTGAATCGAATTCAGCAGTCGGAGATGGCGACGTAATTATTCCGCGCGCAAGCTTGTGTTGCTCCTTTGCATTCGTTGGATCGGGCGGCTTGATTCGTCCTTCCTTCAGTGCCGCATCAAAATCTTTAAGATCGGCATCTTCCGTGGCCTGACTGAGGTTGCTGTTGTCCGACGCGTCCTCATCGCTTTTTTGCTCGGCCTTTTCTGAAACCACGCGTTTCTCGACCGGGTGAAATTCTTTGGCGAGCCGTCGTACTTCCAGTCCCCAATAAAATTCCGGCGACCCATCCACGTTTTTGCCGCCCTGGTCTAAGTAAAAATCGGGACCGTAATATCCGGTCGCGTGCAATCTGCCCAGGAAGCACAGCGTCGCTCCAACTGCCACCGACAATTTAGTGAAGCGGCTCACTTTAATTTGAGAATTCGGCTTGCAGGTTAGCGGATTGATCGAAACGAAGCCAACCTATTTTGCGGGTCGCGCCTGGCGGCAATCGAAAGCCGCTTTGCGCAACCGAACTGAAAACGACGTGACCATTTTCCGATCGAACGCGCCAGCCAGAAAGTGCGTCGCAGGCTTCCAAGTCTGCCTCGCTCCATTTCGCCGTCACATTCACGTTCAGTTGCTCGTCCGCTTCGCCCGCATTCACGATGGACAGATCGATCGGGTTCGCGCCTTCCTGCCGAACGCTGAGTTGATGTTTTGGAGGACGGCCTGCCATCACCGCTGCCAGCGTCGGCCAGCGCCAGTTGCGCGTATCGGTCGCAATCGGAACGCGGTACCAAATTATTTCGCGCAATTGTGGCGGCCTCGCTTTTTGCCATTCGTGAACAAGCCCCGCGATTTCATCGGCATCAGCTCCGAATTCCAAGATCCGCGTGCCCGGTGGCCAGGAAGGCTGGACGCTGTCCATGGCGACACTCAGCAGTTTTCCATCAGGAGTGTAACCGGCGGCGCAGCGATAGGTCGGAAGTGCGACTGAAAATGGCTTCCGCAATTTTCCGGCTCGAGCAACCCACTCGTGCGCCAATTTTGAGTCGCACAATGTCGCGCCGCCACGTGCTGAAATCGGGACTGAATGAACTTGCAACACGTAGCCGTCCGTTTGGCGAACTAGCGGAAGAAAATTCGGATCGTCCAACCACGCTGGCAGGACGGTAATCACAAATCGGACCGGCTGAACGATTCGCCGCAGCATGGCCAACCATATCCGATAAGCACGGAGGTTCTTTTGCGCGCAGTCGAAGTCGAATTGAAATTCTTCGATATTCACATCATGCGCGCGAGCGTTATCGAGAAGTTGTTCCGCAACATCGACAATCGCGCGTGCCGGTGCATCATCTGCGCGGAACGGCCCGGAAAAATGCGAAACGCGAAGCGCGATGGAGCAGTGTGGATTCTGCCGCTGTACCGCGTTCCAATCGATTGACGCTTTGACAGTCTCCGGACTCTTGCCGTCGAAGCTGATCTCAGCGCCAAGCAGAACAACACCATTCAGTCGTCGTTTGGCTTCCGGCAGCGAATCAATCAGTGCCGGACTCCATTCGCGTTGCCAGATATAGCCGCGTTGCGTCAACGGCCCCGAAACTTTTACATTGGACTGATTGCATCCCGCAAAAGTGAAGATTGCCGTGCAGAATATTGTGATTGCTTTCAAACTTAGATCCAAAGCGTGCGATCGAACGTGCGATATTGAATTGCTTCGCTTACGTGTTCGGGTGAGATCTCAGTCTTGCCATCGAGATCGGCGATAGTGCGGGAAACTTTCAGAATACGATCGTAAGCGCGGGCGCTCAGGTTCAGTTCACTCATGGCCATGCGAATCAGTTCCTGCGAATCCTGAGTGAGTTTGCAGTGCTGCTTGAGATGGCGCGTGGCCATGCGCGCATTGCAATTTGCTTTTGCATCGCTGCGAAAACGCTCTTGCTGACATTGACGCGCGTGAATCACGCGCTCACGAATTGTGGCAGAAGTTTCTTCAGCGCGCTCGCTGGCAACATCCCGATATTCGACGGCCGGCACTTCAATGTGCAGATCGATGCGATCCAGTAACGGGCCGGAAACGCGCTGGCGATAACGCTGCACCTGGGCCGGACCGCAACGACATTCGCGTTTGAGATCGCCAAAATAGCCGCACGGGCACGGATTCATGGCAGCGACCAGCATGAACTCCGACGGAAAAGTAACGCTGCCAGCAGCACGAGAAACGGTGACTTTTCCATCTTCAAGTGGCTGGCGCATGACCTCCAATGCCGATCTTTTGAATTCAGGCAGCTCGTCGAGGAAAAGTACACCATTGTGAGCCAGACTCACTTCGCCGGGGTTTGGGAATGTGCCGCCACCCAGCAATCCTATATCGCTGATCGTGTGATGTGGATCGCGAAATGGCCGAGTCGAGACGAACGATTTTTCGGCATCGAGCAATCCGGCGATGCTGTGAATCTTTGTCGTCTCGATCGCTTCATCGAGTGAGAGAGGCGGAATAATGGTAGGTATACGCTTGGCCAGCATCGATTTTCCCGAGCCGGGAGGCCCAACCATTAAGACGTTGTGCCCGCCGGCCACCGCGACTTCAACGGCGCGTTTGACGTGCTTTTGACCTTTAACGTCACCGAAATCGACGTCATAGCTCTGGTGCGCGGAAAAAAATCTGGTCAGATCGGCACGTGTTGGAAGGAGGGCCGTTTCACCGCGTAAGAACGCGAAGGTCTGCCGCAAATTTTGCACGCCGTAGATGTCGATCTTATCCACCATCGCGGCTTCGAGCGCGTTGGTTTCGGGCACAAATAGCGCCCGTTTGCCACGGCGCCGTGCCTCCAGTGCGACCGGTAGGACCCCTTTGATGGCTCGGACCGTGCCATCCAAAGCGAGCTCGCCTACAAAGCTGAAGTTCTCGAAGGGCGAGCTGTCCAGCCCCTCCGTCACCGCGATCATTCCAAGGGCGATTGGCAGGTCGAAGCTGGGTCCTTCTTTTTTGATATCAGCCGGGGCGAGGTTAATTGTGGTGCGACCGCGGGGCCAATAGTAGCCGCTGTTCGCGATGGCCGTGGTGACCCGATCGCGGCTTTCTCTTACAGCAGCGTCTGGCAGCCCCACAATAACGATGTTCGGATCGCCGCCAGCGCCGTTGACCTCGATTTCAACCTCGTATGCATCCACGCCATAGACGGCTGCGGAGTAAATTTTCGCCAGCATTGCCATTGCAGAGTCGCAAAAAATCGTTGCGCGGAAAAGCGTCAAATATCCCTCTAAAGTGGGAGGGCGCTCAGGCCTGCAAATCCCGTAGAATATATAGGAGGTAGTCCTAAGACCGTGGACGATTACGAGCCCTGAAAAGATTGAACAGGAGGGAACCGGCTATTGTCATTATTCCGAATATTTAACCTTGTTAACTACTTGGCAGGATGCTACAACGCGTGATCGATAAGGCCCCTGCGGACGCAATTTATGGGGAGTTATCGATTCGAACCCCCCAAATGATTAATGAAAAAGAGCTATATGGCTGCTGAGGATAGCGATACCGGAATTAAGATTTACCTGCGCGAGATCGGGCAAATCCCACTCTTGACTCCCGAGCAGGAGATCGAACTGGCCGCTAAGATTAAAAAAGGCGATCGCGAAGCGCGAGCGTTGATGATTCGGTCTAATTTGCGTCTGGTCGTTAAGATTGCGCACGATTACGCAAATCTTGGTCTGCCGCTTCTCGACCTGATCTCAGAGGGGAATATCGGCCTGATGAAGGCGGTGGAACGCTTCGATCCGGCAAAGGGCGGGAAACTTAGCACGTACGCCGCGTGGTGGATCAAACAGTCCATCAAACGCGCGCTGGCGAACCAGAGCAAAACGATCCGTCTGCCTGTACATCTGGTGGACAAAATCTCCAAGATGCGCCGCGTCTCGCTGCAAATGAGCGAGGAGCTTGGCCGCGAGCCCACGGACGAAGAGCTTGGCGATGAAATTGGAATCGCCAGCGGAAAGGTTTCGCAGTTAAAAACTGTATCCATCCGTCCGGCGTCACTCGATGCACCGATCAGCGACGATGACTCCACCGAGTTCGGTGAGATCGTTGGCGACGAGGACGCGCAAACCCCATTCGAATTGCTGCGGGACAAAAACCTGCGCAACGAAGTCGGCGGGTTACTCGACGTGCTCGATGATCGAGAGAAGAAAATCATTTTCCAGCGGTTCGGACTCGACGGTGGCAAACCGAAAACGCTTGAGGAAGTTGGCAAGAAATTCGGCGTAACTCGCGAACGCATTCGTCAGTTGCAAAATATCGCGCTTTCGAAACTTCGCCGCGCACTCAGCAAGAAGGAGCGCCCGGTAGATGTTGAATTGCCGGTGGAAGCTTGATCTGGATCGATCTTTCTCGCTTTGGAACGCGCGGATGTGTAGTCCGCGCGTTTTTGGTTTCACTCAGCTACGACCGCCGCGTTGCTGTAGCCGCTTCCCTGTGGGAAGCGCGTCGCTGATGTGGTAAACACGCCCGCGGAGTACCGCTCACGCAGCAGGGCGGCTACAGTTATTTTACAACGCGTACTTGGATCGAATCGATCATTGCCCGGCCCATCCGCACGTCACTGATGATCACCAAACGATTTCCTAGTGCAGCCAGCTTGCTCTTGCGCAAAAACTTCTCAGCCGCTGCGATCGTCTTGTCAGGATCGCTCGTGAAATCGATGCGGGCCGGAAACGTTCCCCAATAAAGAGCGAGTTGCCGATAAACCTCTTCGCTCGGAGTGAAAGCAAAGATTGGGGCATGTAGCGGCCTCAGATTTGAAGCATACCGTGCCATCCTTCCATGCAATGTGAAGACAACAAGTTTTGAATCCTGTAGCGAGTTCGCCAGCGTGATAGCTGAAGCCACCATTTTCTGTCGAATATTTTCCAGGAGCGCGTTCTCTGCATAACCTGCGCCGCCGCTGCGCTCGATGCGGATCGCCACTCGGTGTAAAGCTTCCACACACTCAACCGGATAACGGCCGATCGTTGTTTCGCCACTCAGCATCAGAGCGTCAGCCTGTTCGAAGACTGCATTTGCCACGTCCGTAATC
>JBKPMO010000158.1:0-3600 GCA_046732175.1 Verrucomicrobiota bacterium | reverse complement strand
CACGTGATCTGTTCGCGTTGAGCAAGTCTGAGTTCCTCATCAAAAAGAAGCGCCTTTGAGAGTCTGTTAAAAAATATGCATCCCAACTATTGCCCTGAGCGTAACGCTGGCGATGCAATTCTCTCGGCTAGGGTTCACAGTTCGATTCGCTTTTTTTGCAATGGGCCTCGTATGCCTCCCTGTTGCCATTGCGTTAGGCGGCGACTCTACCGCAGCGCAAAGCGAGCGACTCATTAACGACGCTACCCGGCAAATTATTTTGGCGCCGCAATCAGGCGATGGGAAAGTGGATCGCGAAATTGCGCGTCTGCAACAAGCGGTTCCTAACGCCCGCAATCCGAATCTTTTGATTGAAAAGCTCGGTTGGACATTCGTCGCTAAGGCGCGGCAAAGTTTTGATCCCGGCTATTACAAGTTGGCTGAACAGTGTGCCGTTTACCTCGATTCTCGCCAACCCGGCAGCTGTGATGCGCTCCTGCTGCGTGGCCATGTCTTACATAACCTTCATCGCTTCAAAGCTGCCGAACCACTCGCGCGCGAGTTGGTAACGAAACGCGGACTGGCCTGTGACTTTGGTTTGCTCGGTGACGTGCTCATGGAGCAAGGCAGGCTGAAAGAAGCCGCTAAGGATTATCAGACGATGCTGGATTTGAAACCCAGCTTGCATTCCTACGCCCGCGCCGCGCATCTGCGCTGGTTGAAGGGAGATGTCACCGGTGCCATCGAAGCGATGCAACTGGCCGTTGCGGCCTCCAGTCCACAGGACGCGGAATCCGCCGCCTGGGTTAACACCCGTCTTGCTTTCTATCAATTCCAAGCCGGAGATAACGATGGAGCCCGGCAGACCGCCGACATCGCGCTCACCTATCAACGCGACTACGCCCCTGCCCTGCTGCTGCGCGGCCGCATGAAATTGAGTGAAGGAAAAATTGACGAGGCAGCTGCGCAAATCCAAACCGCCACGCAACTCAATCCGCTGCCCGAATATCGATGGGCCTTGGCCGATGCTTTGCGTGAGGCGGGCCGCGAAAGCGACGCACGCAAAATCGAACAACTACTCGCGCAGACCGGTGCTGCGGACGATCCTCGGACTTACGCGCTTTATCTTGCGACGCGCGGCCAATTCCCGGAAACGGCGGCACAGTTGACCGAGAGCGAACTGAAGGAACGAGCGGACGTTTTTACTCACGATGCCGCCGCTTGGTCTCTCGCCAGGGCCGGGCGCATCGATGACGCCCTGACGCATCTCGGACAGGCATTGGCCGAGGGGACGAAGGATGCGCGACTCTTTTTCCATGCCGCTGTGATTCACTCCAAAGCAGGTCATAAAGAAGAGACGTCGCGCTTCTTCGAAGAGGCGATGCACCTAAGGCACTTGCTCCTGCCCTCCGAGCGCCAGCAACTGCAACTCGTCCATGGCGCGATCACTAACGATTTCGCAGACAGCACGCGCCCAGTAACTGGGGCCAGTGCATTAAAGGTAGCGGCGACTGAATCGCCGAGAAGAGAAAAACAAAGGAGATAATCCGCACATGAAAAAACAAAAAGCCGTTTTCCAGCAAACTATCGTTCTGCTGTTGGCGATTTTCGGCCTGACCACGCCGACCTTCGCCTCCAGTCACCAGGACGCGCCGTTAGTCGTGCTCGATCCTGCGGCCAACACCACCGACGTATATGCGTTCGTGGACCAAGATGGCGACAAGAAGAGCCTGGTCGTCGCGCTTGGCGTTTACCCGTTTGAAGAACCGGGCATCGGGCCGAACAAGTTCAACTTCGACAACAGCGTCCTTTATGAGATCCACATAGCTCTCGGCAGGGACGTGGCCGCAGGACTTCCCACAATCAGCTACCAATTTCAGTTCAGCAGCCGGACCAAGAATCGCAATACGACGTTGTATAACTATACCGGTGTGATTCAACATGTGGACGACGCAGCGCAAAACTTCGTGCAATCCTACACGGTCACGAAGGTCGACCACCGCCCCGGTCACGGCCGTACCATTCTCGGATCGGGCGTCGTGCCGCCAAATAACCAAGGCTTCGTTACCCCGTTCTACAATCGGAATAACAACGGAGAAAATCCCGCTAAGGAGGGCGTAGAAACGGAAGACAAACTTGATCGTTACACTAAGGAAGCGATCAAGCATCTGAACAACGGTTACGTTTCATTCGCCGGTCAACGCGACGACGGATTTTACGCCGATATCCGTGCCATCTTCGATCTGTTGCAACTAAAAAATCCCGGCAAGGACAACCAGGGCGGGTTCAACATTCACTTAATGGGTTTGGAAATCCCGATCGCCGAACTAGGGGGCGATGGTCAGGTCGTAGGCGTTTATGCTACAACCAGCCGCCGTCAATTCCGGATCTTCAACGACAACGGTAACCAGAACGTCGGCGAGTGGGTGCAGGTGGCCCGCCAGGGCAATCCGCTGTTTAATGAAGGACTGGTCGCAATTGCTGACAAGGACCGTTATGGCCGCACGAGTCCCAGTGAGGACGGGATGTTGTTCCGCAAATACGCCGAGAATCCAGAACTCGCAGCATTGATCAACTCAATCCTGCTCGGCGGCAGCAAGCCTGGCATCACGCACAACCGTACCGACATTGCCACGATCTACATTCCCGACCTGATCAAAGTTGATCTCTCCACCAGTAAAGCGCGCCTTGCGGGCGGAGGCCCGAATGACCCGTCCAATCCGGATGATCCGGGTTTCTCGCGATTGAGTATCTTCGGCGGCGACGTTTTGAAGAGCAAAATCCAGGATCCTTTCGGCAACGGCGGCTTCATTCCAGGCGGCTGGCCCAATGGTCGGCGCTTCGGAGATGATGTTGTCGACATTGCCATCGACGCATTGTTGAGCGACCTGCGCGTGTCCCCGCCGGTGATCAACCTGTTTCCTCCCGGCGATGGCGTCGATCACAACGATATGGCCTATAATAAGGTGTTCCCGTATGAGTCCACGCCGCAAAACGGCCGCATCCACGGGCATCACGGGTTACCGCCGGAATAGGTTCCCCCGGTTCTTGCGCTGTTAGGCTGCGGTAAGACGCAGCTAACAGTGCATTGCGGTTAGATGAGCACAGGTTACTGGCAATTTTTCACGATTGCGGTCTGTTCGGTCGCTTGCGCAGCATCGGCTTTGGCCCATGACCCCGGCTTGAGCTCCGCAACCATGGTTGTTGGAGATCAGGACATCAAAGCCGTCGCACTTTTTCATTCGCGTGATCTTGAGCAGCTTATTAAGAATGGTGCATCGAGCTATTCGTCGCTCGCGAATCAAATCTTGCGTCTGCAGCACGGCGGAGAATCGCTTCCGCCGAAACTCGAGAGGGTCGAGAGCGACATAAACGATAATGTTAGATTCCAATTGAGCTACATTCGACCGCCGCCCGGCTCGCTCACCGTCTCATCGGGCATTATCGGGCGACTGCCCTTCGGCCATCGAGAGTTCGTGACGATTCGGACTGCGTCTGGCGAGAAACTCGGTGATCGACTTCTGAGCGCTCGCGAAAACGAATTTTCAGTCTTTGTCGCCTCTGCCTCCCAGTCACGGGCAGTTTCAGGATTTGCGGAATTCTTCTTGCTCGGGATCAGAC
>JBKPMO010000157.1:0-3986 GCA_046732175.1 Verrucomicrobiota bacterium | reverse complement strand
CTGCTGGGAGCGCTGGATTAAACATTACTCGGACAAAGGCTATTGCGTCGTCGCCCGGAGCTGGCCGGGGATGGAAGGAAACATCGAACAATTGCGCCACGATCCTGGCAGCTTGGCATCGCTCGGAATAACCAAGGTTGTCGATCACTACGAGCAAATCATTCGCGAGCTAGAAACTCCGCCACTTATCATCGGTAATGGGCTTGGTGGTTTGGTAACGCAAATTCTTCTTGATCGCGGATGGGGCGCAGCCGGAGTAGCGATCACTTCCACTCCAATCAAAGGTATCCTCAGGCTTGCGACAATCTCGAAGGTAGGAGCGGTCCTGGGCGACACGCTGAAAGATCGGAAGGTAAGTTCATTAACCGCTGCACAATTTCATCGCAGGTATGCTAACACGCTAAGCGCATCGCACTCGCGCGCCGCTTTCGTGCGTTACGTCGTTCCAGGTCCAAACCGCGTGTTGTTGCAAACCGCCTTCGCAAACTTTACTCCACAGGCCGCGACATCGGTTAACTTTCGCAACGACACGCGCGCACCACTTCTTCTCGTTGCCGCCAGCGAAGATGTCATCACGCCGCCGTCGATAGTCAAAGCGAACTTCGATCTTTACCGGCAATCGAAAGCCGAAACCGACTACAAAGAGTTTTCGGACAAAAGCCATTTCATCATCGGTGAAAAGGGTTGGGACAAAGTCGCGGACTACGTGCTCGGCTGGGCGCTCTGCCGCGCCAATTCAGTGTCAACGCTGGCCGCTTCTCCAAATCGAAGCGCCAGTTGGTCGGTTCAACTTTCAACCTAACAAAAAAAATTGTCACGGGGCAACAAAATCAAATGAAAGCAACTCAACTACTTCACAACCTTGGTCAAAGTCTCTGGCTCGACAACATTACGCGGGACCTGATTAATAGCGGTACACTTAAGCGCTATATCGACGAGTTATCCGTTACGGGGCTCACTTCGAATCCTACGATTTTCGACCACGCGATTAAAAACAGCAGTTCGTACGATGCGGCGATTCGCAAAAAACTCGATGAGAGCAAGTCCGGGGAGGAACTGTTCTTTGAGCTGGCACTTGAGGATCTTACCCGGGCCGCCGATCTGTTCCGGCCCGTGTTTGACCGCACTAACGGCGTCGACGGATGGGTGTCATTAGAGGTATCACCTCTGCTTGCTCACGACACCGCCAGCACTGTCGGTGCGGCCAAGACTTTGCACGCTCGGGCGGCCCGCCCGAATCTGTTCATCAAGATTCCTGGCACTAAAGAAGGCCTACCCGCAATCGAAGAGTCGATTTTCGCGGGTGTGCCTGTCAACGTTACGTTACTATTTTCACGCGAGCATTACGTAGCAGCGGCCGAAGCTTTCTTGCGCGGAATCGAGCGACGCATCGATGCGGGACTTCAACCTAATATCGACTCCGTAGCCTCGGTTTTCGTCAGCCGTTGGGACGGCGCTGTCGCAGGCAAAGTACCCGCGACATTAAACAACAGACTCGGTATCGCAGTGGCAAAGCGCACTTACAAAGCCTACCGCAACTTGCTCAGTTCACCTCGTTGGGAGCGGATCTATAACGCCGGAGCGCGCCCGCAACGCTTACTTTGGGCGAGCACAGGAACCAAGGATCCCAAGGCGCCGGATGTACTATATATAAAGGCGCTTGCTGCGCCGTTCACGGTCAACACCATGCCCGAGGGGACTTTGAAAGCCCTCGCCGATCACGGGGATCTTAGTGAGATCATGTCGGCTGACGGCGGCGATTGCGAAGCCGTTCTGACCCAGTTTACAGCAGCCGGTGTCGACATCGACGAGCTGGCCGCGAAACTCCAGGACGATGGGGCTAAGTCATTCGTTGGCTCTTGGAACGAGCTAATGGGCGTAATCGATTCCAAGAGCGCAAAACTCGGTAAGGCCGCCTAACACTCGTGCACACAAAGTCTCAGATCCGCATCTTAATGCTGGCCGCAATACTCTGCTGCTCGGCAGACGGAGTGCGCTCTGAAGACGATACCGAAGCGTCCGCCGGGACCCGCCATCTAACGGCAACGCCTTTTCAGTTGATCCTACCTCGGGAGCATTTGCTCGGGGATTGGTACGGCACACGTGCATGGCTTGAAGAACGAGGCGTCACTCCCACTTTGACCTTCGTAACTGATTCTCTGGGTAACCCGACCGGTGGCAAAGAACAGGGCTTCACCTCGGCCAATAATTTGGGCCTCGATCTGAATTTCGATTTGGAAAAGCTCGGCCATGTCGAGGGCGGCTCGCTTTTGGTCTCAATGTCATACCGTTTCGGCGGCAGCCTGTCGGCGAATTACATCCACAACGTTTTCACGACCCAGCAGGTTTTCGGCGGCGAAACGTTTCACTTAATTAACGTCGCCTACCTCCAGAAGCTCTTTGATGATCACATCGAGTTTCGAATCGGCCGAATCGCTGCCGGCGATGACTTCCTCGTTTCGCCCTACAACTACGTCTTCGTACAAAATGGGTTCGACGGAAATCCGGTGGGCATTTTTTTCAACTCGCCGGGCATGACTGCGTATCCGAATGACACGTGGGGAGCTCGCGTCCGGGTGAGGCCGATCCCGCGCACCTACATCATGGGCGGGATCTATAACGGCGATCCATCCATTCGAGCCAACGAAAACCACGGCGCGGATTTCTCAATGGATGGACCCGTCTTTGCGATCGTAGAGATTGCCTACGAACCGAACAGCCTCTCTGGTGATCAAGGTCTGCTGGGACATTACAAGGCCGGCTTTTGGTACGACAACAGTCGCTTCACCGACTTTAACTCGGGCGCTAATCAGCGCGGTAACTGGGGCTGTTATGGCCTGTTCGATCAAGTGCTCGTTAGGTTCGGGGAACGAGGCAGCCACCGAGGTTTCGGGGTTACCGGCTCAATTCTGGTTTCGCCCGACCAGTCCGTTAGCCGGATGCCGTATTTTATGACCGCGGGTCTTGTTACGCGCGGCATGTTGCCGTCACGTCCGCTGGACATCGCTGGCTTGGGTGTTGTCTTTGGAAATTTCAGCGATGACTGGCAGGATTCTCAGCAGCGCGCGCAGTTATTGAATCCAAACGTCGGCGTGCAGGAACACGAGACAGTGGTGGAGTTGACTTACCGAATCGCGTTACGAAACAGCGCGCTCTACTTTCAGCCTGACCTTCAGTACATCATCCGCCCGGGCGGGACCGGTCGAACGTCCGACGCTCTCGTTCTTGGCGCTCAAGTCGCCGTGAATTTCTGAATATGGAAGCCACGAACGATTTACAAAACAGTTCCGCGACCAGTACCGCATATGTAGTCGTCCTGTGCTGTGTCGCCGCCATCGGAGGTTTTCTCTTCGGTTTCGACAGCGGCGTCATTAATGGAACCGTCGATGCCCTCGCCAAAGCTTTCGGCACGCAATCGGCGGGCACTGGCTTCGCGGTTGCTTCCGTCTTGCTCGGGTGCGCGGTTGGAGCGTTCGGCGCAGGTCGGGTTGCGGACTTTATCGGGCGTCGTCCTGCGATGCTCTTTAATGCGGTAGTTTTTTTGGTTAGCGCGGTCGCAACGGGCGCTGCCAATTCGGCTGAGTCTTTCGTCGCGGCGCGAATCGCTGGTGGCATAGGGATCGGCGCCGCCAGCGTGTTAGCGCCGATGTACATCGCCGAAGTAGCTCCGGCGCGGATGCGCGGGCGCCTCGCGTCACTGCAACAGCTCGCGATTGTGTTAGGTCTGTTCGGAGCTTTTCTGAGCAATGCGACAATCGGCAACCTTGCCGGCGGAGCTGGCGCGATCTTCTGGATGGGCGCGCCAGCCTGGCGTTGGATGTTCTGGATGGAAGCTGTGCCCGCGGCGGCGTTTCTAATTGGTACTCTGCTAATCCCTGAGTCTCCGCGCTATCTTATTTTTCGTCGCAAGCGCGACCGAGCGTGTGAAATTTTCGCGCGAATCGGTGGCAACGCTGAGAAATTGGTGCAGGAGGTCGAGCAGAGTC
>JBKPMO010000156.1:0-16855 GCA_046732175.1 Verrucomicrobiota bacterium | reverse complement strand
CGCGCACCATCGCTCCGCTGCTGGAGCTGAGCAGAAGAACGGGCGATGGACGTGGGTCGCTCATGCGTTCGTGACGGATTGGTCCATGCTGTGGAAAGAAATTCTGGGCGGATTCTTAATCGCTGGATTTCTGGCGACGCTGGTGCCGCATGATTGGTGGGAAGCATTATTTCTCCAAAGCGGACCTGCTCTTGTTCGATTGATCGAAAACGCGCTGGTCGGCCCGATCATCGCCGTAATCTCATTCGTCTGTTCTGTCGGGAATATTCCACTAGCGAGTTTGCTCTGGGCCCATGGCATCAGTTTTGGCGGCGTAATTTCGTTTATTTATGCCGACCTCCTCGTTATTCCGATCCTCGTGATCTACGCGAAATATTACGGTGTGCGCGCCGCGGCCTGGATCACCGGCATTTTCTACGTGGCGATGGTTCTCGCCGGAATCATTGTCGATCTCGTGTTCACGGCCTTGGGTTTAATTCCGCAGGGCTCGCGTCCGCCCAGCGCAATTGAGCACGCCCACATCATCTGGAATTACACCAGTTGGCTTGACCTCATCGCGCTCATTTTCGCCGCCTGGCTCCTGTTTTTGCATTTCAGATCACGCAACAGGCAGGATCACGCTCACGCGTGTCACTGAACGGAGGGACGCGCAGAAGCGCACCCCTCCGGTCGAAAATGACGCGTTGCGTGCTGCTATGCGTTCCGCCACCTTCATCGCCGATGACGAAGACATTCTTCATTACGACCGCGATCGATTACACCAACTCGGCGCCGCACATTGGCCATGCCTACGAGAAAGTGCTGGCCGATGTCGTCGCGCGGTACCATCGGCTGAAGGGCGAGAAGGTTTTCTTCCTGACTGGCGTCGATCAACACGGGCAGAAGGTCCAGCAATCGGCCGAGAAACAAGGTGTGCCGCCGGAGCAATTCGTTGCTGGAGTGACGGAACAGTTCATTGCGCTGTGGGACAAGCTCGATGTGCGTTACGACGCCTGGGCGGCGACGACCGATCCTCTGCACAAACAGTGCGTCCAAGGAATGCTGGAGCGACTTTGGAACGAAAAACAAATCTATAAGGATAAACAGGCGGGTTATTACTCAGTTCGGCAGGAACAATTTCTGACTGACAAAGACCGCGGCCCGGATGGGAAATTCGCAGCGGAGTGGGGGGAAGTAGAATTTCGCGAGGAAGAAAATTATTACTTCAGGCTGAGCGAGCACAAGGAATGGTTACTTCAGTTTTTGCGATCGCATCCAAATTTCGTTAACCCGTCGTTTCGCCAAACAGAACTGATTAATGCGGTGGAAAAATTGTCTGGCGATCTTTGCATCTCGCGGCCGAAATCGCGATTGAGCTGGGGAATCGAGCTCCCCTTTGACCGCGAATATGTAAATTACGTCTGGTTCGACGCGCTGAGTAATTACATCAGCTTTATCGGCTACGATCCGAATAAAGCTTTCGACTCTCAACCCTCAACCTTCAGAGATCGTTGGCCGGCGCTGCAAATAATCGGCAAAGACATTTTAATTCCGGCACACGGGATTTACTGGCCGATTATGCTGCATGCACTCGGATTCCCCGACGAACAGATGCCAACGCTGCTCGTGCACGGCTGGTGGAACATCGCGGGTGCGAAGATGAGCAAAAGCCTCGGCAATGTCGTCGATCCGAATACGCTGGCTGACAAATACGGGGCGGAAGCGGTGCGGTATTATTTGATGAGCGATATTGTAACGGGGAAAGACGCCGACTTTTCGCAAGAACGGCTCGCTGAACGCCACAATGCGGATCTGGCGAACAACATTGGCAACTTGCTCAATCGCACGCTGAACATGTTGCAACGGTTTCGGAACAGTGAACTGCGAAAGCGCGAAGCGATTGGCGGAATAGAAGTGCATGCGAGCGAACTTAGCGAGCAATATTGCGGTGCCATGGATGGTTCTGTGGTCCAAACCGGTCTCGCCAGCGCAACGCTGCTGGCGAGTCGCTGTAACGAGATTATCGATCGCGAAGCACCGTGGCGCTTGGCGAAGGATGCCGAAAAGCAACAAATCCTCGACAGCCTGTTATATGCCTTGGCGGAATCGCTGCATATCATCGCAGTCCTGATTTCGCCGGTATTGCCGAAAGCGGCGCATGGAATTTTCGATCAATTGAATTGGAAAATGGAATTGAGGGGAAAAGAAAAACGGTTTCGTCTGGAGGATGCGAATTGGGGCGGTCTGCCTGATGGACATGTTGTCGGAAAGCCGGTGCCGTTATTTCCGCGCATTGAAGGGTAGATGGATCGCGCAGTCCGTGTGCGATGATGATGACATCGAGCGACGAAGCGCCCGTTCACTGCGCACACTCTTCCAATGCATCAAGTTCGCCTCGCAGAAATGCGAGCGCTTCACCAGCGAAATGGAGCGAGCCGGTGATCAGAATTCGGTCCATTGTTTTTTGCGAGGTAATCAGTGCTTCAGAGATGGAAGGAGTGATGGAGTAGGGGAGTGATGCGCTGATGGACGAGAAAACATGCGCGAGCTCAGCGGGGGGCAACGCGCGCTCGCTGCGAAATTGCGGCAGAATAAATCTTGCGGCGATCGGCGCGAGCGCCCGAATAATTTCCGCGGCGTTTTTGTCGCGCAGAACTGCAAGGATCACGATCGCGCGGTCGTGGCCGAATTCTTCTCGCCAGGTCTGCGCCAAAATTTCTGCAGCTGCAGGGTTGTGCGCACCATCGATCACGATTTTGTCATTCCAGATTTGGAAACGCGCCGGCCAGTCGACTGATTCGAAACCGCGTGCAACCGCGTCATCTGACATCGGGATATTCGCTGCTCGCACCGCAGCCATGGCGACGGCTGCGTTTATCTTTTGATGTTCGCCGCGTAATGCGATCTTCGATTTTGTCCAGATCTCGTTAATAAATTGTAGTGATGCGCCACATGTGTCAGCACGCTGCTTGATGGCGGACTCTGCATCCGGTCGTTGCGGCGCAGAAATAACCGGAGTGGCGCGCTTAATGATTCCCGCCTTTTCCCCGGCAATCTCGGCAATGGAATGGCCCAGCCATTTTTCGTGATCGAGATCAATCGGCGTGATGACACTGACCGACGATTGCACCGCGTTTGTGGCATCGAGTCGTCCGCCCATGCCGGTTTCGAGGATGACAACCTCACACTGCCTTTGTTGATAATGTTTCAGCCCAAGGGCGGTTACGATTTCAAAAAATGTCGGATGCGGATCCCAATCGTGGATGCGTTCACGAATTTCAGTGAGACCGCGCGCAACATTATCTTCGGAAATCATTTCGCTGTTTACCCGAATCCGTTCGCGAAAGGTGACGAGGTGAGGGGAGGTAAACAGGCCGGCGCAATAACCGGCGGCACGGCAAATGGCATCGATCATCGCGCAGACGGAACCCTTCCCGTTCGTGCCGGCGACGTGAATGACGGTACACTCGCTGACCAGCGGGAGGGCGCAGCTCTCGATTGCGTTATCCGGGCCCGACGCGAAAGAGCGGCCTCCCAAACCTCGGCCCTCCACGACAGCGAGTGCCAATAACAATCGCTCGATATTCTCAAGCCCGAGCTTGATTCCGAATCGTTGGGTGGCGTAGAGCCACGCCAGCGCTTCGCGGTAATTCACGCTGCCGTCGGCCCGAGGAAGCGCAGGAACTCTGCAATTTTTGGCCGCAATTTTCTTCGATGCACGATCTGATCGATCAAACCGTGTTCTTCGAGAAACTCGGCCGTCTGAAATCCTTTGGGCAAATCCTGGTGAGTCGTTTCTTTGATCACGCGCGGTCCCGCGAACCCAATCATGCTTTTCGGCTCGGCCATGATGATGTCACCAAGCGAGGCGTAACTCGCCATGACGCCGGCCGTGGTCGGATTCGTTAGAATTGAAATGTAAGGCAATCGGGCTTCGGCGTGACGGGCAAGGGCGCCGCTGGTCTTTGCCATTTGCATCAGACTGAGCATTCCCTCGTACATGCGCGCGCCACCCGAAGCAGAGATGATGATAACGGGCATGCGTTCAGCGGTTGCGTACTCGATAACACGGGTAATGCGTTCGCCCACGACTGAGCCCATGGTAGCGGCGAGGAAAGCGAAATCCATCACCGCAATCGCCACCCGGATACCTTCGAGCGTTCCATAGCCGCTCAGCACCGCGTCGATCAATCCGGTCGATTCCTGGTATTTCTTCAGCCGATCCTCGTAGGTCGCCATGCCTTGAAATCTGAGCGCGTCGACCGAATGCAAACTAGCATCCATTTCCACGAAGCTGCCCGGATCGAGCAGACTTTCGATCCGCTCCTTGGCAGACTGCGGGAAATGGTAATCGCAGTGCGGGCAAACCCGCTGGTTTTCGGTTAACTCGATTTCGTGAACGACTTCGTTACAGCCGGGACATTTCTGGAAAAGTCCCTCCGGAATGTCACGGCGTCGTTTCCTTCCGCTGCCTCCGCCAGTCGGGGGTTTTTTGAAAATGGCCATGGCTTTATGCGCGCGCGGCGGTGACGGCGTAAACCGACTGCGCGCCTGCTTCGCGCAAGACTCGCGCGCATTCGCTCAACGTCGAACCGGTGGTTAGAATATCGTCCACAAGAAGTACCTGCAATCCTCGCATGTCGATTCTTTTTCGTAAACGAAAGGCACCCCGTAAATTTGCCATGCGGTCGAGTCGATCGAACGCGGTCTGAGTCGTGGTGTAGCGAGTGCGTTCGAGCACGCGAATGACCGTAAGGTTTATTCTTTGGCCCAAAATTTTTGCCAGCAGTTCGGCCTGGTTGAAACCGCGCTCGCGAAATCGGGCAGGATGAAGTGGAACGGGAATGATGCAATCGAAATTTCGATCGCGCAGGCGGGCATCGTTCATTGCTTCCAGCAACCATTCCGCAACCGGATGTCGAAGATGTAACTGGCGATTGTATTTGAATTGCAAAATGACAAAACGAACTACGCCGCGGCTGCGATAAGCGGAGATGGCAGCATCGAAGGCGAGGGTGCGATGTGCGCAGTTGGCGCAGGTAAACTCGCCGTCGATCGCTCCTGAGAATGGCTCTGAACATTTTGCACAACAGGGAGCGACAATGCGTTGCGCTTTATCGAGGCAATCCTGACAAACGTAATCGCCCCGCGTAACCGGTGCGTGGCAAACGGCACACAACGCCGGGTAAAAAAGCGACGCGACCGCTCGCAGCGGCTCAAGGGTGCGATCGATTCGCATAACGCAACCAGACAATCATCAACAGCCAGGTAATCAATCCCAAAGCAAGCGGCAGCAAGCCGGTGAGCAAATTCGTTCCCAACCAAGGCAACATAGTGGTTGAGCGCCTCGTTAGCTTGCCGACTACGCCGGCAACCAAAATCCAACCTGAATGCAACCCGATTGGCAGGAATAGCGACCGAGTACGCAAGCGAGCATCGGCCAAAATCCAGCCGATCAGGAATAACGTGGCGAAGAGCGCAAGCACCATCATGGGATCAGCAAATTGCGCGAATGAATTAGCGATAGAACGAAATCCGGAAAACCAGGCAACGACTTCATCGGGTCGGTCGGGCGCTTTCAGAAAATGAAGAATGGCGAAAAACGCCGAGGTGAAGAGCGTCGCGAGAGTCGGTCGCAGACCGCGCAGAAGAATCCCAAGAAGCAGGCCGCGAAAGAAAAGCTCTTCGATCAGCGGAACCGCCATGGCCGCACCGAGCACGCTAACCAGTGAGCTCCATGGCATCACTGTCTTTAAAATAAAAATCCCGGCAGCGATCAGGAAGACCGCACAGATCAAAAGTGGAACGCTGGCCAGCAGAATTCCGCCAACGACATCGCGCACAACATGTCGGTTCCTGTCCAATTGCAGGTCGAGAAAAGAATGAAGCCGAAGGGAGCGTAGCAGGGGCCAAAGAAATGCGACCGCACAGATCATGAGCGCGCGATGAAAAAAACTTTCGAAATCGAATTTTGCGAAAAAGGGCGAGACGTGCCGGGCGCTCCAGAAAAGCGGAGGCGCGAGCAGGGCGCCGCCGATTACGACTGCGAAAAAGTAAGCGAACAGTTTGGCGGCATCTTTCAAGGGCGCTAATCTAAGAGCGCGAAGTCATGCCGCGTCAACATGTATGGAAGGAACGCGAAGAAGACGGGGTGAAACGCGAAGTGCGAGCATCGCGTTTCGGCGGAGTCTGGCGTTTGCAATCAAAACGCGCAGATGAGGGATCGTGGACCTATTATGATCGGCCACTGCCGGCTGATTTGCTGGCGTTGAAGGAAATCATCGAGAAAAAATATCGCCGGCGGCGCGCGACGGTGGAGGAGCTCTTGTCAGTTCGAGAAATGGTGAAGGGGAATCAATGAAACGATTGCCTGCGCGGGACTTTCTCGTAGCACAGGCTTCTAACGCCAGTCCGGCTCGGACCCTGTGGAGCGACCGGGCACCTTGCCCGGTCATCGCAACGAACTCAACGGGCAAGGTGGCTGTGCTACCAGAAAATGGGCTCGCAAGGCTCGCCTCTCTAGTAGCAAACCCATGAAGAAAATCCGCCTCGATCAGGTCCTTGTTGATCGCGCGCTTTATCCGAGCCGTGAACAGGCGCAACGCGCGGTAATGGCGGGCGAGGTCCGAATCGGCGAGCAAGTAGCCCAAAAACCATCGTTGTTGATCGATCCCAACGCGCTCATCGCAACCACCGGGACCCCTCGGTTTGTCGGACGCGGCGGATTAAAACTAGAAGGAGCGCTGGATTTTTTCGAAATCGACGTCCGCGACCAAATCGCAGTCGACATCGGCGCCTCCACCGGCGGATTTACCGATTGCCTCCTGCAACGCGGGGCGCGCAAAGTCTTCGCCATCGACGTTGGCCACGGCCAACTGGCCTGGAAAATCCGTAACGATCCACGCGTGACCGTTTTTGAGAAAACAAATGCTCGCACGATCACGCCTTCGCTAATTAGTGAATTTGCGAATATTTGTGTGATCGACGTTTCATTTATTTCTCTAACTTTGATATTGCCGAATGCATTTCAGTTGGTAAGTGCGAGCGGAATCGTGCTGGCTTTAATCAAACCTCAGTTCGAGTTGGAGCGGGCCGAAGTTGGCCGTGGTGGAATCGTGCGCGACTCCTCGCTGCACGAAAAAGCGCAGCGTAAGATCGCGTCGTTTATTGAAGGGAGAGGAAATACGGTCACGGGAATTTCGCCGTCATCCATCGCAGGGACCGATGGCAACCAGGAATTTTTTATATGCGCACGAAAACTATCGGCCTGATCGCGCACACGGAAAAGCCGGGCGTGGCAAAGCTGGCACGCGAGGTCATTCGCGAATTTACTGCCCGTTCGCATCCAGTGATCGTCGAAAACGAGACCGCCAAAATCACGAAGGCGAAAGCCGGCGGCACCATTGCACAGGTGGCAAAACGCTCCGATCTCATCGTCGTTCTCGGTGGTGACGGAACCATTTTGCATGTCGTCACCATGGCGGGGGAAAACCTGAAACCCGTCTTTGGCATCAATGTCGGTTCCCTTGGATTTTTGACGTGCGTGAATTCGTCAGCCTACCGCGAAGCGGTCGATGCCATTGCGAGCGGTCGCATTTCCTACAGCAAACGATCGCTCTTATCGGTCGGGCTGCGAACAAATAAGAGCGCGCTTTCAAGTGTTCACGCCTTGAACGACGCCGTCATCAGTCGCGGCGATCTTTCACGTTTGATCAAGCTGGACGCAAAAGTGAACGGAGAAGCCCTGACGGAATTTAACGCCGACGGATTAATCATCGCGACACCGACCGGTTCGACGGCTTACTCGCTTTCCGCCGGCGGTCCCATCCTGTCGCCGGAATCGGGCGTCTTTGTTATCACGCCAATTTGCCCGCACGTCCTTACCAACCGGTCGATCATCATCAGCGATTCATCTGTCGTCGAAATTTTGCCGGGGAGCACAGAGTATCCCTGTTTCCTGAGCGTGGATGGTCGCGAACCAGTGCGAGTGCCCGGGAACGCCCGAATTGCCATCCAGCGGGCAAAGCTCACTTTGCAGCTTGGATTCCTGCCGGAAGTCTCGTTTTTCAGCGTCCTGCGCCACAAACTGAAATGGACTGGGAGTAACGTTTAGCCTGGCATTGCACACTGCGTTGCAATGTTAAAGGGTGGATCGAGTAGTCGTGCCAGTCCGGCTCGGGCCTCGATGTTAAATTTGGTGGCAAAACTGCCTTGATTTGGCGCCGGTCCCAGCCGGACTGGAGTGGCGATCCACCTTCTGCTTGTTCAAGATGGCGTCCCAAAATTGCGTTGTAAACACCTGGGCTGAGACGTGTTGATTCCAGACTAATATCTTAGTCCACCGCACGTTTTCTGCTCGCGATACGACAGGGATTTTGTCACGGTGCTTTTTCCATGAGATTTCACGTGGCGCGCGAAGGCGCGGTAATGGGAGAATTCGAAGAGCAAATTTTTCGCAATAAGGTTTTCTCGGGTGAAATCCGGCCCAGCGACTGGTATTGGATTCCGGGCTTTGGGGATTGGCGGCCGGTCAGCGAATTTCGAGTAGCACGAAAGACCGAGACAATCGTGCTGGACGACGGGGCGGCGGTGCCTCCGGTAATTCGAAAGCCGCGTCAACGTTCAGCGCCCGCGATTGCGCTAATCTGCATCAGCGTGCTGGCATTGATCTTTTTCGTTGGCATGATGACGGGAAAATTTAGGAGCGGACGGACGCAACACCCGCGAATGGAAGCGAAAACGGCCCTGGCTCGGGGGCAAATTCGAATCGGAATGAGTGCGAATGAAGTCGTCTCGCTCCTGGGCGAGCCGACGAAAATCGAGCGGGTCGCCGCCTCGAAAAGAGAAATGTGGATCTACGAAGGGTCGAACGGTCCGGTGATCCTTCGTTTGGAGAATGGCGTCCTGCGACATATTCATTCCGATTAATCAGCCGCGATTTTTAGCTGGCTCGGAGGTGCTGTATACACCATCTTGCTCGACTCCCACGTAATATGTCACTGCCGCAACCGCGTAACGTTTTGCCGCTCGAGGGCCAAATTGATCTCAATGTTTCCGCCAAGGTGACTGAGACGATTAACAAATTGATCAAAGACAAACCCGCGCGTCTGGTCGCCGATTTGTCAGGGGTGACCTACATCGACAGCTCCGGCCTGGCGGTCCTGATCAATGCCACACGCGACATGGAGGATTACGGCGGTATTTTCATGCTGGCCGGAGTCCGCGAAGAAGTTCGACCAATTTTGGAGACGGCGCGGCTGGAAAACTTCTTCCTGATCTATCCAAGCGTGGATGAAGCGCTGGCCGCGCCTTGAAGAAGAGACAGGATTTACAGGATTGCAGATAGGTATTTCCTGAATCAAAGCGTGCATAACGCGGGCGGATAGAATAAAGATGAGTCGATGAGCGCTGATGATGTAACGTCGCCGTTACACGTCGCCGACGAAGGCCGTTTTCGCGATCATCCGGAAACTGCGCACGTTACCCTTCGCGCGCACGGCTTTGTTGGGACTGACGGGATGTGCAAGGTCGAAAGTGGCAAACCCAGAACGGAGGTGGGCCTTCATCCGATATTAGGCGGCGACGGCAAAAGCACCTGCGCAGCCGACATGTTGCTGGAGGCGCTGGTCGGGTGCGCCGGGGTAACTTTGGGCCAGATGGCAACGGCAATGGAGATTGATTTGCAAAAGGCGACCATTCGCGCCGAGGGCGATCTGGACGTTCGCGGTCTCCTAGCCATGTCGGAACAGGTCCCCGTAGGTTTGCAAAATATCCGACTTCATTTTGATCTGGAATCTGACGCGACAGAAGAACAACTGCCTGTGCTTGTCCGTCTAACTGAGCGCTACTGCGTAGTTTCCCGGACCCTGAATCCGCCCGCCGCAATTACGTTTTCCTCATCGAAGCTCGGCAGTTGAGCCGACTAGGGATAACGCGCGATCGCGCTGAGTGCTGGCTGTGGTAAACAAAGTGCCGGCGGGGTTTCAATGGCCTGCTGGTGCCGTTGTCTTGACATGAATGCCTCGGATGAACAGCGCCAAACGCTCATCACCGAGAGCAGAAGAAACTCGCTTCAGAAAGATAAAAGTACGCTCAACCAACGACTTTTGAGCCGCGTGGCCGGAACCGGCTAAGGCCCGCCGAGGGCCGTGGCAATTTGCCACGGCCCCCGTGATAACAAGCCTCTTGCTTTTACGGGCAGGGGCCAGGTCCAGGCGTGTCGTCAAAGAAGCCGGACACTGTGCCGCTGAAGGGCGCCGACGTGGTAATCGTCCCGGTCGTGTTGACCACGACGACAAAGTGCGCCTGTGCCGGAACGACAAAGGAGTAGGTGGCGCTGTCAACGTGGTTTGGCAACGGCCCTCCCAAACCTACCACTCCGCTATCGCCAAGGTAGTTCTGGCACAAGTTTGTTGGATCGTAGGTGCCTAGATATGCCGCACTTTCAATATCGCCAGCGCCTTGGGTCGGCGCGTTGATCGTGACAGTGAAGCACGCTGCGGAAGCGCCATTATTGTTAAATTCGAATGTCTGGAAGCGCTTCGTTCCAGGGAAACCACCGCCCGGGCATGACTTGCCCGCGCATCCGCTCGGTATACCATCGCGTCCGAGTCGATCCGCTTGGGTCGGATCGTTCGCGTCGAGCACGCTTAAGGGAATTGTCTGGTCCGCTCCTCCCGTGCAAGTTGGTACGCTAAATGAGACAGTCTTGCTCCCATTCGGGAAGGTCAGATTCAGATCAAAATCTATATTCGTTCCACAGGCGAACGAGTTGGATGTCGAGACCTGGAATGGAGTGAGGTTCGTCCCGGTCGCGTCAATGGCCATGTTCGGATAATTCGAGTTGCCTTGTGTGATCGTTACACCCGGAGTGGTGGTTTCCAGCATCGACGAGATGCTTGTCGCATTGGCGCAGCCGTTGTTTTTCAAAACGACATTCATATTAACGCAGTCGTTGCGATTGATGACGCCGTTGTTGCCACTAACCGTGAAGCTATTGAGCTCAAGGTTCGAAGTTCCGGCCATGGTGAAATTTTGGGTCGCCGTGCCACCGCTGGTTATGGTGACGGTTGGATGGGCAGGCGAGGCGCTTGTGCAGTTGCGATCTGCGTCGGTCGCCGTCGCGGTGTAGGTTCCGGGCGGAACCAAAAACGAGTAGACACCGCTAGCGTTGGTCGCGCCGGCAAATCCATTGCTCAAGGTAACGATAACCCCAGACAGCGGGGTGCTTCCCTGGCTTGGTGAGGTTTTGACGGTTCCGGTAAGTGTTCCCCAGGCAGGGGCATTCGTACAGGACGGAAACCTGTACGAGGCTATCCGCGTGGACCAATTAAAGGCGCCGTTCGTCTTTAAGTACTCATTTGTGTAGTAGAAAGTGCACTGGTCCACCGGATCGACGGTCATGGCGCTGTAGTCACCCCAGCGGCTCCCGGCGTTGACAGGGGTGTTGGTCTGCACGCCTAACCCAGCGGTGACTCGTGCCTCAGTGCCCAAGGTGTTGGGGGCGTCGGTGCTGAGCCGGCCGGTGATAAATATGGATGGGATAACCGATAGACTCGATTTGCTGTAGCCGAGCGCCATGTTGTGGTCCTTGTCCATCGCGATCGATCCCATCCAGCGGTACGCGCTGTCCGGGTCATATGTGCTTGCCTGAAAAACCGTCGGAGTGGTCGTGGAGCTGCCCGCATTTCTGAACTCGTACCAGCGAATCGCTCCATGGCCGGGTTTGCTCTGTGCGCCGCTGACTGTGACATTACCGACGAGAGATTCCTGCACAGGACTCCCGCCAAAATTACGATAAGCCAACCGATACATCAGGCGGAAGTCGAGGTTATCAACGTAATCGCCTGGAGTTGCTGGTGCAGGCTCCGGCACGCAATCGCGATGATCGTGCGCGTCGGTGTCGTTGACACACGGCGGGATACCCCAACTTTCCGAGATAAGACTTTCAGTCAGTTTTATGCTCGGCGCACCGCCCCACTTAACCGCCACCCTCGTCGAGGTAAGCCTGTTAACAGTGTTCGGGTTGGGACCAATCAGGAAAGCAGCCTCTCCTGCCGGTGGCGGCGTCAAACTGTCGAGATCCGACGGAAGAAATCCGAATTGCGGCTTGCCTCCATACTTTTTCAGGTCGGCCTGAAGTTGGCGGGCTGGAAGGCCTTTCAACATTTGGTCGCGTTCAAAAACAAAGATTCTTCCGGCAAGAAAAGCTGTGCCCGAAGCGTTGAAAACATGACCGCTCATATAATAACCGTCCGGCCACACGCCGATCTTTGGATAATCAACGAAGTTCACGGGATCGGTTACGAAATCGTAAAGAAAATACGGTCCGGTGGCGTCCTCTGTCTGAGAGACGGCCACGCACTGATGCGAAAAGTCGGGATCTCCCCCAACAACGAACTGTGCAAGTACCCAGCGTCCGGACATGATGTCGTAGGCGACCACTGGGTCGCCGTCATTGTGCAATGCGCAATCTCCGCCCAGCTCTTGGAAAAGGGCATTACCGGCAACGGGCCCGACGAGCGCTGCGCCCGTGTTTTTATCAAAAACAGCGAAACTGGTATTGTTCCACTGAACATATTGTTTCGCGCCGACGCGGCCGTTGGTATCTGGAGGGTTGCCCGAGGGGACAAATCCGCGAAATCCCACTCCGACACCATCAAAACTCAAGCCTGTTGCGTTAGGCGCTGCCAGAACCGGCCCTGCGAGGGTTTGCGTAAATCCACCCTTCGGGGTGTCAGTCGGGGCGTTAGGCCGGGCCGGTTCCCGAACCTCATGACGCATCACCGACACCGGAGGGATCTTCGCCAACTGACGGAGTGGGCGACTAAGCAATGGCGTTACCGGCCGAGAATCGTGATGCGGACCGGTGTAATTTGCAGGCGTCTGATCCTGCAATGTTGCGGGGAGCGGTTCTCCCGGATTTTTAGAGAGCGGAACGCCGGTACCAGCTCGTTTGCCTCCTGGGGCAGATGCAAATTTCTGGGAATTCGAATGCAGACTAAACGCTGCGAGCAGTGCAGCCCCGAGCAATAAGACGAAGGCGATCAAGATTCGCGGCGTAATAAATGCAGAATGAGTAGAAGAGTTTTGTTTCATAGCCAGGTAAAGTTTACAAAAATTGCAGTTTTCATGGTTCCCGTCGAGCAAATTTGACATTACATTTTTGTAATGTTCTGTAAACGGGCCTGGAACAATTAATTAGACGGGATCGAGGGCGGAAGAATTTACGTTTGTTTCATATAATCTTCCGGTGACGCCACGAATACCTTCCCAAGATTTTCGCCTGGCGCGAGCTCGCAAAAAACCCGTTCACGGCACTCCAAGGCAACTAACGAGATTGAGAGGCAGACTATCGAAGTTTAGATTCTCCCGAACCTCCGCGTTTCTGCAGTCGCCTCGTTTGCCGCATCACCGCATTCCCGAATCACAACGCCATTCTACCTTTGTCATCTTTCCCGACTCAACCTCGATCTCAAACGGACCGCATGGGCGGGGAAAGCGGTTTTCCGCCAGCGACACAACGTAGTGGCCCGGGCTGAGAGAAAGTCGGAAGCGACCCTCAGCATCTGTTGTAAAAGATGTGACCGTGCCCTTCTCGTTCGCGACGGAAAACACCGCGCCTGGAAGCGGCGCCGCTGAAATCTCGGATCCCTTCCTAATCGGACCGGGCCGGATCGGACTGACCGTAACGACTCCCTCAATACCACTACCGCGACCGGCGTCGGATTCTCCACAGCAAAGAGTTCCATTCATAAGGAGGAGCGCGAGAAGCAGCGCGGAGAGTCCACGCGTCATTCGGCAATCTAGCTTCATGCACTCGGATTGCATCAAATCATTCTCGAATCAGTCCTCTCCAGAAGAAAGCACTCGAACTGGCTGGTTGGGTTGCAACGGTTTGACCATTCCCGTCGGCTATTTTTGAATCTGCGTTTGCTGATAGAATACGTTTAGCCACTTGTCACCGCGTTTCATATAGAGCGAACTAACCCAGCAAGGTGACGGCACCGGCTTGTTGCAAACGGTGTCTTGTTCTTCCCAATAGGTGAGCAAGGCCGTGTCCTTGTTGAGCATCTTCATTTCAAAATGATCGAGCTTGTAACTCTTCACCGTGCAAACAGGGCTTCCGACAAAAGCGACCACTTCGGCCTTGTTTGTTAATCCACCAAATCCCACTTCGACGTGATCGTCCGAAAGAAAATCCTGAAAAAACTTGCCGTTGCGGTTTTTCCAAGCTTCCCACGACTGCTTTTCCAGTTTTATCAGGTGTTCTTTGATCGCAACTTCATTGGATTCAGACACGGTGGTTTGACCGTCGACGACAGCAAGACAAAGGAACGCGAGCAAAGAAAGGCCGTATTTCATTCCGCAACTGTCCTTAGAACCGCAGGAACAGAACAGGACACAAAACCGCGCAATTCGGCCACGGCCATCCGGCACGAACACTAGCACCCGTTGCGTTGACGGTTGCGTACGCGCTCGCCAAGAATTGAGTCATGCCGCCGTCGCCACGGTCGCACACGATGTACAGTTAAACTCTTTTTGCGTTCGCTCAGCGACGCCCAAAAGCGTCGTCGGCATTTCGCCCGATAAACCGTCCACTCGCCGATGCGATGACCGGCGTTCACCGGACGGCATTCGGTTGTCTCTCGTCGTGCGGTTAGCCCGTATTTATAGGAAATGTATCAAACCCGATTTTTTTGGCCTACGAGCGTTTTGATAAATGCGCCATTCTCTCTTCTATCCAATCGACGCTGCGGGCGACAAAAAATGAGCCGGCGCTGTGGGGTGGGCGCCCGCTGGCGCGACTCGGGCATGGCTACTACTTTCTACTGCGGAAGTTTTATTGGGGAGAAGCCGAGAAACTGCTCACAAGAGTCGGTTATCTTCTTTCCAGGCCGCGCGGCCGGTTGAAAACCGCCGCGCGGGCACTGGTGAAGTGATTACTGCCTCTGCACAGGGGTGGTAGTTTTGCTACCCCCGGCGCCGCCTTTAGCATCCTTGGTCGGCTTGAGGTCACGTACGTTAACTTTATCTTTCTTTTGTTCGCTCATATTACCTTTCCTAGTTGTGTTTTTGGTTTTGGGTTGTGTCAGTCGCGCCGAATAGTTGCCGTCCCCCTACGACCTTCTCGTCTGGGATCAGGTCGTCCAAACGGATCAGCTTCTCTTTCGAACGCTTCTGCCGTTGAGCTCCACGCTCCCCAGAATCTGCGTCCTCCTTTTCCTTCGACGAACTCACGGGCGCCCTATTAACACCAAGCATGCCATACGATTTTTGTATGCCAATTCTTTTTGCGTTACCAGATAATGTTGCAACACTAAGTTGTTCCTGAATAGACCCTTATTTCTTTAAGTCCATTAGTTAAAATTCTACAACAGCGCCACTTCGCCGCTTCAGGAGCTGGCTAAAATTTAGGCCAGTCGGTATTATTTCGAACGCATCCGGATCATTTATGATCCAGCCCGACCATAGCGCAACGGCCCCGCGATTTTATGTGCCGTAAAGCAAGCTTGATTATGTGAAAGTCGGTAACCCCTCTTGCAAATTCCACCGCCTGCACTGCGGGACTGAGGTGAGGCGGTAACGACTACTGGCCTGCTTCTTGAACACGTCGACGAAGCACTGCGTGGACACCGCTGATCTGAAGCTCGACACCCAATCCGCGTTGAACATCGATCTCACCCTGGCTTTCGAGGGTCTCCACGATAGCCGCGACGATCAGTGGAGGTTGTGCGACGGCCCCAGCGATTTCCGACAAAGTTGAGTTCGGCTTCGCTATGATCGCTTTTTCAACTGCCGCTTGAATGGCAGGCCTTTGCCCATTCTCATCCAACAGTGTAACCACGCCTCGGGAGGTAACCCAAAAGTTGGATGGTCGTCTCGTGAGCTTGCGACTCGTTTCAATCAAGCCGTCTCCTTCCATTATCTCGAGACTAACATAAAAGTCCTCCTCATTAATTCCTCCGAGCTTCGAGCGAACGGCATCCGGGTTAAGCGGTTCATTCGTGGCAGATGACATTCCAAATGCAGTGTTCAAAACTTCTCGATCAACAGGATTCAGGGCCATAAGACAATTTTTTTCACGCGCAGCATAAACGAGACCAACAAATGGCCAGTGAAGAACCGCTTTTTAACCCAGTGTTGCACGCCTATTTTCAGCGGCGGAGTAACCGGATTTGCACAGCGTTGTGCGGAGTTCCCGCAGTTTTGCGGCCAAAAATCTTCGAGCTGTGACAACGACCGGGAACGAACCTGCGGGCGCGCGAATTCGCAGAGGATGACGGCGTGCGGCGCGGCAGTCCCGGGAATCCGTGCAACGGTCAAACTGCTATTGAAGGGATGGCGCGTGAAATCGCGAACAGTGTGTCCCTCGAATACATAGTGAGCACTCCGAAACTGATACGCCGCGCAAACGGGAGTACCCGTTAAAATCGTGATACTTTCATCTGGAACATGGAAACGAAGAAATTGATGGCAATGCGCGGTTGGCCTGGCCTTGCACTATTAATGTCACTGCGGTTGGTCAGCACTACAGAGGGACAGCCCGCCTCGAATATCTATACCGCGACCTTGAGAGAGAGTAGCGCGAAGACGCCCGAAATTTCGACGGAAGAATTGCGTCACATTTTGGGCGAGAAAAGCGCGATGGTTTTTGACGTTAGGCCCGCGATGGAATTCGCCACCAGCCACATTCCCGGGGCAGTGAATGTGGCGCAGAAGCCTGGCACCTCAAAGGCACTCTACGTTTCCGATGTCGCAGAAATCAGCCGTCTACTTGGCGACGACAAGGCCAAGCCCCTTGTACTGTACTGCAATGGTGCCTTCTGCGGAAAGCAAGCGCGTCAGTGAAGACTTGCTTGCCGCAGGATTTACG
>JBKPMO010000155.1:0-2955 GCA_046732175.1 Verrucomicrobiota bacterium | reverse complement strand
TCCGTGTTGAATAACCTGGCTGTGTTTTACACGAACGAACGCCGCTTCACTGAGGCAGAGAAAATACACCTTCGCGCACTGGCCATTCGTGAGAATTTAGATCCACCTCCACTTCCCGATATTGCACAGTCAAAATGCAATCTGGCGGTCGTTTATCATTCCCGCGGTGATTATCCCAAAGCGGCGGAATTGTATCAGGCTTCTCTCAAGATATGGGAGCAGGTAAAGGATAAGCCTTTGAAGGATTACGAGATCGTTGTCTCCAATTATGCCGATCTTTTGCGCTCGCTCGGCCAGGTGCGCAAAGCGCATCAATTGGAGGTCCGGGCCCGGAAGAAACGTTTAAGCTAACAATCGAGTGTCGCTCGGCTTGGCTCCTTTCAATATCTCCGGTTTGATCTTGCGGACGACCGGCGCGTGCGCATGGTAGTGGCCCACCGGTTTTTGCTCGCGTGGCGGAATTGGCAGACGCGTACGGCTCAGGACCGTATGGGGAAACCCGTGGAGGTTCGAGTCCTCTCGCGAGCAGAGTTTAGATTTTCCCCCGACCGGCTCTTATCCAGGAACGAAAACTATCGGCAAGCCGCCGACTGCAGTTATTTTGATCGTTTACTTTCGCGTAGCTTTTCTCCGCGCCGCCCAACGAGCCTTCATCAACTGCGAGAGCCTTCTCCGCCCGGCAGGCGTAAGTCCACCTCGCTTCGCGGAAGGGGCTTTCTTCGCTCCTCCCGTGGTCTTCCTTCTTGCTGCCCAACGAGCCTTCATTAGCTCGGAGAGCTTTCTCCGACCAGCAGCCGTAAGCGCACCTTTTTTCTTGGCAGGGGCTGGTTTCGCGCCGCCTTTTAGTCTCGCCCAACGGGCCCTGGCCGCGGCTGAAAGCTTGGCTCGCGTAGAAGGCGAAAAGTAACGCCCTTCTGCTCGTGCGGGGGCTGCTGTGGGTCTGGCGGCAGGCGAACCTCCCAGGATCGAGGAAAGACGCCTTTCCAGACTATCAATTTGCCGGCGTATTGAAACGGCTTCTTCTAACGCTTTAACAGATATATCCATACCGGTGACATAGCCGGGGTTTATTGCATTAGCAATCCTTTTTTATAACAAACTTTATGCCTAAGATTTGTGACACGAGACTTTGAAACATTAGTTACATCCATGTGGTAAACAAGAAGTGAGTCGTCGTATAATCATGCGTTGACGTTCATCCCAACTTCGAATGACAAATCCCAGTATCGCAACCGAGCCGACACGAGTTCGGCAAATGTTTGGTGCCATTGTCAGGCGGTACGATCTGGCGAATCACGTGCTTAGCTGCGGGTTCGATTTTTATTGGCGAAAGCGCGCGACCAACATAGTCGCCAACTGGCGCCCGGGAAAAATTGCGGACCTTGCTACTGGCACTGGAGATTTGGCCCTTGCGCTGCAGAAAGAGTTACCGGATGCAGAGGTGACAGGCGTGGATTTCGTGCCTGAAATGCTGGAGCTGGCCCGGAGGAAAGGTGTGCGTCAAACAATTCTTGCCGATGCCATGAAACTGCCATTCGCCGATGCATCATTCGATTGCGTTACCATCGCCTTCGGATTGCGTAACATGGAAAATTGGAGAGACGCGCTTGTGGAGATGTCGCGCGTGCTTGGGAGAAACGGGCATTTGTTAGTGCTCGAGTTTTCACTCCCTGGCAGCTCGATTGTGCGCACCATTTATCGTTTCTATTTACATTACTGCCTGCCATTGTTGGGCTCTTGTTTGACTGGAAAGAAAAGCGCCTATGACTATCTCGGGAACTCGATCGAACGATTTCCCAGCGACCGCGCGATGACCGATTTGATTGAAGCCACCGGCTTTGGGCACGCGACGCTTCAACCGTTGAGTTGCGGAATCGTGACGATTTACACCGCACAGAAATCATCCTGAACGCAGCCTGTTCGACTCGCCTCACTCGCTCAGAGTCAACTGTGCGAGTCCAGGCAGCTCATGTTGGAACCTTTAAAAGTAACACTGCGAATTCCTGCAGTGCGCTCGGAATGACAAGTGTTGATCAGGGCGTAACGCTGGCCGTTGGACTTGGCATGGGCGAGGGTTGCGCCACAAGAGGGGATCTCAAGGTATTCAAGTCCGAATTACTAACCGCAAATGTGCCTTCGTGCCCGTCGACGTGTGCGCACGATGTTCCGTCATTTGCCGGAGCGCCGACGATCAACTTATGCGATGCCTTGTTATCAGGCGAAGTTGTGAATGCAAGGGTGAGCTGCGGTTTTTCCAAACCATCTTGAGGCTTCGTTGCTCCTAGCCAGCGTACTGCATGCAAGTTCGACAACGTGTTGAGCACCGCTTGTAGTCTTGTTCCATCGATCTCACCAGTGCCTTTGACCCAATGCCATTGGTTATTCTCACCGCGTTCCAGCGACACCTCTTTGTCTGTGGTTATGCTGAGACGATGAATTTGGTCAGGGTTGAACTTAAAGATCGATAATTCCTGCCATCGCAAGGAGTCCGTGGAGATTTGGTCTATCAAACCGCGGCGAACTGCCACTACAAATGGCTCATCTGTAAGTCGGGCGTACACATTGTCTCCTTCTTCCTTTCCAAACGCGAGCGTAGCAAACGGCTGCTCACCTGCTTTGGACTCAGCAGTGTTCTCCGACGCGAACGAGCTGAACGTCAATTGCAGGTGCGGCTTGTCCAGGCCGTATTTTGGCAGACTCGAAGCGACGTCTTCGACAAACTTTGTTACCCGCTCGTTTTGCAACGAGTCTATTAGGCGGCGGACCGCGTTTGAGTCTGCGGGCGCGTTGTTTCGGCTGGCGATTGTCCAATTCCTGTCTTTCCGAGCAAGAACCGTCTTACCTTTACCAGGAACATCAATCGTGATCCGATCGAGGACGTTTGTGTCAATCCGAACCAAATGATAGTCCCTTAGATCGGCTGGCTTAGTGTTGAGGGCCTCTTCAATCTTTTTT
>JBKPMO010000154.1:0-9837 GCA_046732175.1 Verrucomicrobiota bacterium | reverse complement strand
GCGGTAGAACTCTTTGATTCGGAAAGGAATCTGCGCAAAATCCTCGGTCTGCCTCGGCCGCAGGCCTAATTTTGAACCGGCAATAATCGCCGTTTGCAAAACAAATTTCGGGTGTTACTCGTTCTGCCGATATGGCGGATTTGATCAAGGCCGATGAAGCAAAAATTCGATTGAAAAAGGTGCCCGAGTGGGAGCTGGAGAAAAAGCACATCGAGCGCACGTTCGAGTTCGACGATTTTACCGACGCGATCGATTTTGTGAACGCCGTCGCCGAAGTGGCAGAGGAAGAAGAGCACCATCCTGATATCGACATTCGATTTAACAAGGTGCGACTGGTGCTGACGACCCACAGCAAAGGCGGCCTGACTGATCTCGACTTTGGCCTGGCGGAGCGGATCGATACCCTTTCGGAGTAGTTTGACGTCGACCCGGCGGTTGGTCGCGGCGATCATCACGGCGTTACTCGTGCTGGCGGTCTGGAAATTTATCGACTGGCGAATGACACCACCGCCCCCGCCAAACAGGATCGCCACTCCAACTGCGACACCGTAGGGGAAACGATGTCAGTTTAATCAATACCGAGGACCCTCGGGGTTGCGTTCAAGGTGGCACATGAGGTGTCTGTGGCATTGGAACATAGACATTCCTGCAAGATGCCCCACAGCCGGGACGGCTCTGCTACGAATAGCTGGCGGTCAGCAGCGCCCTTCATCTGCATCGATGAAAGCGAACATCGTATCGATCTCGGAACGGCCAGCCATGCCCGCTTCTTTTTTTCGGCGTTTCAGAGTTTCAGTGATTTCGTCGTTCCAGCCCCGTTTTCGCATGAATTCGTTCCAGACGTAAATCTCGGTATCGGTCGGACGTCGACCCTTGTCGAAACACCACCACAGAATTTCCTCGTCGGTCCCGCCTTCCCGTACTCGTTTGATTACATCGTGGTACTGCACATGCAGAAATTTGATGCAGAGCTCATCGAACCCCCGGCCGAGATTTGCCTGGTAATCGGTGGGTAGTCCGTTTTTGTCATGTAATCGAATTTTGTCGAGCATGCGCCCGAAATAGACGATACCGCCAACCTTGGCCGATGGGCTGCGGATGCCCAACTCACTCATCGTGCATCTATTTTAGAGGTTCGCGCAACGCTCTCAAGTTTCTTCTGGTTCCCTTATATTCCAGAAAAGCGCCCAACCTTACTTGCAGACAATGCCACCAGGCGACAGGGCGCGTAGACTACCGCGACGCCAGCTCAACCGCTGAAGCATATAGCGCCTGATCCAGTTCGCGTTGATTGAGTTCAAAAACCAAGATCGAATTTCCGATCTCCGCCACTGGCTCCCGTTTGCGAAGGTACGCACACAAGCGCGCAAAGCGAAGGCGTTGCAAATCCTCATTGTGCGTGGGTGATACAGTGCTGGCCAAATCGGCTTCATGGACCGACCGAGCCAGCGCAAGTTGGTAATCCGATTCGTACTGGCGCGTCCATTTACCATGTTGATTGGAATAAACCTGTTGCAGAGTTGTTGCGCTGATGCAGTACGTTCCGGGTTGGAGCGGTTTTAATTTTGGAGCGGAACGATCAAGCGGCAGCAATCTCGCTTCAATTCCATACCAATGAGGCAAGGCTGTGCCGAAATAAGCAAGATAGAGCCGGCCGGTGCCAAACTGATCAGGATGCTGAGAAAGCCAATGGCTTAATGCTGGAAGGTCTTGTCCCCAGTCGAGCGAGCTATCGACCAGATGTTTATAGCCATTCCTTGGTCCGCCGGCGATTTGATTAAAGTAAGCAAGGTAGTCCGGCCGCAGCAAAGCTGATTCGGTGATTTGCCAGCAGAGCATGGTGCCGGCGAAAATCGTCAGGATTAGTCGGGCGTGAAGGAAATACGCGCAGGCTCCGCAAGCGACGAAGATTGCAGGATAAATGGGCAGCAAATGACGGTGACCAATATTAAGATGGCTCGTTAAGGAGAAAAGCCCGTAAACCACGACCATCGCCCAAAGCGGCGAAAGTCTCGCGAGGTCGTCAGCGATCGTCCGGCTGGACCCATCGCGGCAGGCGCTGCGCCAGCGAAAGTATGCGGCGACACCAGCAGCGATCAGCAGCATTAAAATCGGGACCGGAGTTTTGTAAAGAAAGGCGCGAGGAAAAAACCACGGGAACCCGGTCGCACTCCATTGTCCATCAAGAAAAGCCGGCCGGAACATTGCGCTCTTTCTGGTGAAGGCGAAACCATAAAGATAGGCTTCAGGCAGTAGTTTATGGTTGCGGGCGAGATCAACCACCTTTTCGACGGCAGTGTGATCGCTGAGAC
This sequence comes from Verrucomicrobiota bacterium, assembly GCA_046732175.1. Lineage (GTDB taxonomy): Bacteria > Verrucomicrobiota > Verrucomicrobiia > Chthoniobacterales > UBA10450 > AV69. The sequence continues at coordinate 7,525 of JBKPMO010000154.1, read as the reverse complement.
ACGCCTCCCAGCGCAGATTCCAAACTTCGCGGGCCGCTGCGTTTTGCGGGAAAGGGGAAAAGCGAAATGCAAACGAGGCCCAGATCGCGAGCAGCACAATCGAAAGCAACGTGCCGGTCAAACTGCTAACGAGAATTAGTTTTCTCCAGAATTCTTTGATCTGTCGTTCAACACCCCAAACGCGAACTACCAGTGGCTCGCGCCTACAAAGCCGGACCGTCGCCAGAATCCCGGCAACGAGAAGAAACGCCGGGGCCGACATCTTGGCCAGGAAAAGTCCAGACCAGCTCAGAGCTGTGATAAAAAACCAGCGCATGTTAACCGAATTAAGTAGTCGAAAGTAACTCCAGGCGGCGGCGGTAAAGAAGAATGCCGCCGTGATATCGGCAGTGATAAGCGCGGAATGCGCGAGCAGATTCGGATCGAACACCGCCAGAAGCTCGGAGATTAACCCACCGACTGGACCGAATAGTCGGGCAGAACAGAAAAAGATCAGCAAGCACAGACCGGCACCGACGATTGCCATCATGCTGCGACCTTGCAGCATCACTCGGTCGGAATCATTACTGCTGCGATATAGAAAATTTTCGCTGACTCGGCCAACGTCCCCACGGTGCCATGCTGCATTTTCCGGAAGTACGGGGCGGGACCAAAGAAGCGGAAGCGCAGCCCACCGCGCCGGCCAATTCCCGTTCTCCGGATCCAGGCGATAGTCGTTTTTCAACCAATAGCTGTAGCCGGCGGTAAGGTGTGTCGGCTCATCGAAGGTTGGGGATTTCTCCATCGCGGCAGTAATTGCCAGAGCAGCGTGCAACGCCCCGAGGAGAAAGGCGATGATTGTCGCAAACCTGCCTCTGGCAATGGCAGTCTCGCCCGCCAGGCTTTGATCCTGGGAATCGGTCGTAAGTAGAGACGTGCGCGCGAGGGTCAATTGCACTCGTTTCCAAGGAGCAGGAGGCATGCTGGTTACCCCTTGTCCAAGTGCCTTAATGACGGATGTTCGCCTTGTGAATCGGGTAGTCGGTCTTGAAACGGAATATGGCGCTCTCGTCCATGATGCTGAGTTGTCGACCGAAGCCTGGCCCGCGCGGATCAAGAACTACATTTTCAGGCAGGCGCGGGCCGGTGCGCTCGATTTGCATTATCGCGACTACGAAGAACCGCCCGGTAATGGCGGGTTCTTGTTAAATGGCGGACGCCTGTATCTCGATATGGGACATATCGAATATGCCTCGCCGGAATGTGTACGGTTGCGCGATGCCGTGGTTTATGACCTTGCCGGTGACGCTTTACTCCTGAATGCTCTGCGCGAAATGCAGGCCTGCGATCGAGTTTCCTTTATTAAGAACAACATTGATCACTACACCGGCGCAACTTTCGGTTGTCACGAGAATTATTTGATGCGGCGCGAGACCCAGTTCACACCGCCGGTGTTGGGGACGCTGCTTTGCTTCCTCGCAACCCGCCAGATTTATACCGGCGCGGGACGTATCGGACAGGCCCATCCACTCGCTTTTGATTTCGATTTGCCGCCCAGCGCCACGCCCGTCCGTTTCCAGATCAGCCAGCGCGCCGACCACATCGTGAACGACATCTACCAGTGGGTGCAATTTAATCGCGCCATCATTAACGCCCGCGACGAACCTTTGGCCGATTATCGGAAGTTCCGCCGCTTACATTTGTTGATTGGCGACTCGAACATGAGTCCTTTCGCGACCGCATTGAAAGTGGGAACGACCGCGTGCATCCTGACACTGCTGGAAGAAGACAAGTTCCCGCGCGGTTTGATTTTGCAGGATGCCGTGGTGGCGACACGCGAAGTTTCGCATCAACCCGATGGCCCATGGCTGGTGGAACTGGAAAACGGCAAGATGGCCGGGGCGCTCGACGTCCAACGGCGTTTCCTCGATGCCACGGCAAAATATTTGCAGGGGCGCGACGCCGAGATTGATTGGTTACTCGAGAGCTGGAGTTTCGTTCTCGATTCTTTCACGAGTAATTTGGACGCGCTCATCGGCGGCATCGATTGGCTCACAAAGCGATGGTTACTGCAGAAGTTTGCCGAAGCTGAGTCCCTGGAGTGGGATGATCCATGGTTACTCAGTCTCGATCTGGAGTATCACAACATCGATCCAGCACGCGGGCTCTTCTTTCAGGTAAAGGCGGGAAAGCGGATTACCGATTGGAACCAAAGTGTTCGTATCAAAAACGCGGGCTATCAACCCCCCGCAAATTCCAGAGCGGCCGGCCGATCACAGGCCGTCGCCTATTTTCGCGATTCCGACATGCCCTACGTTATCAACTGGGATTCGATTGCTTCCGGCCCGCAGGACATCCTGGTCATGAGCGATCCGTTCAGCACCTACACCAGCGAGGTGAGTGCTTTTCTGCGGCAGTAAAGGTCCATCCGGACAGATACTCTTATTTGAGCCGCTGGAGAGCCGGGATGCCGTAGTTTTCGCGCAGGGTTGGTTCGTCGGCCTGAGCTTGAGCGGCATCCAGCGGAATGACCTTTGGATCTTCCTCCGTCTCAATTCGATCGAAACCGTCGACGGGGTGCTTCACAGCTTCGGCCAGATCATCAAGCGAGTGAATATCTTTGCCGTTCACTTTCGTAACCGTGAGATATCCGAAATCTTCATAGCCGATAGTTCCGTTCACGGGAAGAATCTGGCTGAGGATAACAACACGACGATGGCCTTCGGGAAATAGTTCCCATTGAAAACGGTCGAGATAAACGAACCGTTGGGGCGCGTCCTTCAACCAGTTGGGTCCCCATTCTCGCAAGTACTGCCGGGTTAACTCCTGAAAAATCAATCCACCTAGAATGTAATATTTTGGCGCTTCATCTCGCGAGTAGGGCGAGATGACGTATTCGTCCGGCGTGCGATGTTCCATCGTTACGTCCAGCTGCATCGGTTTGCCCTGTCGATGAATTTTCAGCGGTACCCTGTCGCCGGCATAGGCACGCGTGGTCAGCAGATTACTGAAGTCGAGTTTCTTATAAATAGGATCGACATAGTTGCCATTCTGGTCGAGATCGAAGTTACCAACGGCGGTTAAGATATCGCCTTCTTGCAGGCCGGCTTTCTCCGCCGCGCTGCCTGGCTCGATTCCTCTAACATAAACGCCGCCGCCATTTCCCGTTTCGCCGGAGTATTTGCGCAGCTGCGGGTCGCGGGTTGGAAAATAATCGAATCCAACGGTGGGAAATCCGCCGTACTTTGGCTTGGTCGCATCCTTCAGGAAGTGCGCAATAATAGGAGCGGGAATTGCGTCCATCAATTGTGAGCGCGGATCGTAGCGCAACAAGAGACCAGCCAGCTTGTTGTTTTTCACTAGCGGAACGGTGTAGCTATTGTCGCGATACTGAAGCGCGATGCTCAGACGATAGGTGAGGAACTCACCGACTTCGACCGGGTAACGCATGACCTGAACGGCCGTGACCAGTCCGTCGGTTACGACCAGAGCTCCGGTTTGTTCGAGTTGGAGAGCGGCAACTCGATCTCCCACAATCGTGTCGTTCGCCAGTTCCAACGGAGCGAGACCGTCGAGGAATTTTTTGTCCTGTGGCTGGAGCAAGGCCAGGTTCGCTTCGTAATCCACCACCTCAACCGAGGCCGCCATCTTTTCGCCGGATTCGGCCCGTTCCAATTCGACATAATTCTGGTTAGCTACCAAATCGGCGGTAACAAGAACGCGCCCTTGTGACAGAACAGCCCCTAACGCGCGTTTGGAAAAAGGGGCACGCTTTTGCCACGGCCGAAAGTAATCGTATCCCTGACCGGTTACATTGACCCGTAAAAGCGAGAGTTGGCGTGGTTGCACCGCTTTAGTGGTCGATTCTTTCTTCGCCCAAACTGTCGGGCTTATGCCAAGCAGAAGAAGAACAAGAAAAAATCTAACTCTAATCTGCATAGTTAAGAGTGGGGTTCCCCAGATTTGGCGGTCACCTGCGCCGACACCGGTTGCTCCTCGAGGTTTTGCTCTGCAATCACGTTGTAGCGCGTCCGGATTCGTTCCCGCGCGCTTTCTACCTCTTTGGGGTCAAGGACCAGAGGAGGTCCCTCTCCAATCATCTTAATTACAAAACGATCCGGAGTCTCGACGAAAGCCTGGGCCAGATCGTTCAGAGTTGCAATCTTTTTGCCATTTACTTCGTCGACAATACTGGAGCGATAGGCAGCGAGATAGGTATTGGTCGGATCCGGAAGGATATTCGTCAGCACAATTACATCTGGATGCTGAAGATAGATTTGCTCGAGAATATAGTAATCGAAATAGTGGCGGACACGCGGATCGCCCATTTGATAGGCATCTAGCAAGTCGAGGGACAACGGTTGAAAAATCAAACCGCCGTAAACGACATAACGGGGGCGGGTATCGTAGTGGTGAGCCTGCATTTGATACGGCCAAACCGTGTCGAGTTCGATCGTCAGTTTCATCAGCTTCTTATCGCGCAAGATTTCAAACTTCACCTTGTCGCCTTTGAATTTGCGCTCGACTATTTCGGGCATCTCCACTCGTTCGCCTTCGAGTTCGACAAAGCCATCGCTGGCAATGACGTGATCGTCGATTGAGAGCAAAACGTCACCCTGTTTGAGAACCTTTCCCCCTGGGCCAGCTTCGATCACCGTATCGACAATGACACCGCGTCCATCATCGGGTAGTCCAAGGTAGCGACGCTGCGCCGGGTTTTGCAATTTGGTGTAGGTCAAACCAAGATCGACATATTTATCGTAGCGGTTGTCCTTGATGTCGGTTAGGAAACGGCGAATCACGGGCGTCGGAATCATGTAGGCGACGCCTTGCGCAACATCGCCGCTGTAACCTTGAAATGCGACTCCAATTACCTTGCCATTTTGCATGACCGGCCCGCCGCTATTTCCCGGATTGATCTGCGCGCTGATCTGGATGGCAAGGTGCTGGTCGATCGATGAATGCGTGTAAAGTTGGAAATCAATTCGCGAGACGATTCCGGTGGTAACGGACATCCGTTCGCCCCCAATCGGATAACCATAAGCTGAGACAGTTGATTCAAGCTCAGGGATTCCGCCAAAACCGAGCGGGACCATATTTTTGAAAAACTCCCGTGAATCGACGGTAATCAGAGCGAGGTCACAATCATGCGCGACAAACACAACCCGCGCGGGGTACTTATTAGGATCGCCCTCGCGCTCGACGGTGAGATACCGTGTGTTGCTGACGACATGCGCGTTCGTCATGATGCGTGGGCCGTCTATGACAAAACCGGCGCCGACGCCGCGACCGATCGCACCAGTGTTCCAAGGCGCGCGGTAATCAGGTTCAACCTCGGTGGAGGTAATGCGAACGAGACTTTTTTGAATTCTGCCGTTCGGCTGTTTCGGAGCCGCCACCACAATCGGAGCGACGGGTGGGGGAGTCGCAGTCGGTTTCAGCGGCGGCGCGCCTTCCTCGGGCGGCGGCGGCAATGGTGGCGTGTTTTGCTGCGGCGCTACCGGTGGCGTCGCATCTTGTTGCTGCAACGGCGGAGTATTTTGCTGCGCGAAAAGCTCAGCGCCAGCAAAAAGCAGGATTAACCCAACGAGAAGACGTTTCATCCCAAAGTTCGAGAAGATCAAACGGCACGGTTGAAATGCAAATTGCCCGGAAGGGTGGAAATGGAGCGGCCAACCGGAACCTTGCACCTTGGATGTGGCCCAGAGGACTGTTGACGAAGTTTCATACCTCAATCCTCTCCCAAGTTGAAGAGGCAGTTTGTAGTCTGCCTCTTAGTCATAGGTCGGCAGCAAAATGTTCATTCTTCCAGTGCGAGAAGGACAGGATGCAGGTTTTCCAACGGTCTGCTAGTGCGCAGCTGCCGCGCGCTCGTGAATCGCGCGATACTCTGGCATCTTGTGATATTCCACCAGCCGGAACCCCCAATCGACCAAAGTCTGCTTATCCTTGTTCGTCGCCGCGACCTCCTTGAGAAATTTGGCAATCCGTTCCTTTAGCTCCGGCTGCTGCCCGAAATCATCCAGAATCTCAAAAATCTCCATCGAGAGCAGCCAGTCATCAGGATGCTGGGCCTGTTGCGTTTCCCAAATCTCTCCCAGCCGCTCGTAACCCACTTTGCGTTCGCGAATATCACGCACCTGCTGGTAAAGGTTCTCCAGCTTCTTTCGCTTCGCGTCGGACGGCACCTTGATGGTACGTTCCTTCGGCACGAGCGCGACTTCCAGGAATGCATCCTTGTCCGCAGCGCCATTGAATACTGAGCTGATTCGTTCACCAACGGCCATGTCGAATTCGCCCCACGCCGGATCGAACAAAACGCGGTCGGCATGTTTCGCACTGCAATTGGAGAACGTGATCAACAGTAACTTACCATCTTGTCGGAGAATTTTCTCGACGCGACCTGATACCTTTACTCCGCTTTCAAATTCAACTGTTGCTTTTTTTCCTTCGACGATGCCAATGCTGTGCAACTGATCGTTGGAAAGGTTTTCTGGTGCGACATTAACATTGCGCCACCGACCGATCGGCGCGCCAAATCCGTCGGCGTGGCGTTCCTTACCATGGCCGGGCAGTTCTTTATTGCGGAAGGCGAGAGCAGTCGCGCTCTTCGATCGGAGGTAAATCGGTTGCTGGTTTTGATCAGTTAACACTTCGCTGAAAATGCCGGTCACCTGCAATCCCGATGAGTATTCACAGGTTGCAATATTATTGCACTCGATCGCCTTGTTAATGCCTGCGAGTCCGCCGACCCGGTAAGCCATGGTGTTGGCAAACTCCTCAAGCACGTCGCGCAGATGTTGAAAATCGCGACAGACGAAGAGTTGCGGCTGGCGCGTGGTGATGTCGAACGGCTGATTCTGCGCGTCGATTGAATACGAATTTTTCTTCACCTTCGGTTCCAGACACGAAACCGATTCGCCAATAGAGGAGAGCAAGCCCGCGCCGTAGATTTTCGGATTCTCGAGGGTGCCGATTAATCCGTATTCAACCGTCCACCAATGCAAACGCGAGAGCAGCGCCATTTCTGATGGTTCGCCCAGGTTTTTTTGCCGGCGTTCAACTTCCCGGGTCGCTTCTTCGACTTCTTTGGGATCGGAGTTTGGTAATTCCTTTAGAATCGACAGATGCCGGATCGCTTGATACAGCTCGAAGTCCTTGCGTGATTGCATCGCTTTCGCACCCACTTCACCGAAGCGCTGCAAATAATTAGAGTATTCCCGGTCGACGATAATGGGCGCGTGTCCCGCGGCTTCATGCACGATGTCGGGCGCCGGCGTGTATTCGATATGATGGATCTGGCGCATGTCGCACGCGATCACCAGAACCTTGTAGGCTTGGAATTCCATGAACGCGGCTGGCGGAATAAAGCCGTCCACTGCCACCGCGCCCCAATCGATTCGGCCAAGAATATCATTCATCTCCTCGATCCGCGGAATGCGCTCAAAGGAAATGCCGGTGTCGAGCAGTCCCTGAAAATAAACTTTGTGAGCGTATTCCTTCAGGAAAAAAATATTCTGGCGCATGATGAACCGCCAGACCGCGT
>JBKPMO010000153.1:0-42750 GCA_046732175.1 Verrucomicrobiota bacterium | reverse complement strand
AACTTTTGAGCGAGGAAACTGGTTTGCCTGTCCATGTTGCGGAAGATCCCCTGAGTGCGGTCGCGGAAGGAACAGGCAAATGCCTCAATGAACTTAAATTTTTGCGCCAGGTTGCATCTGCCGATCGGCAGTGGCGCCAATAATCCCAGAGTTCGAACTTTCTCGTCGCTGAGTTCGGCGTCCGAACTCTGTTGTTGAGATGAGTCGCACGAGCATTGTTGCGCTGGTACTTTTCATTGCGGCGCTGGGATATCTTTTCAGTCTGGGTGCGGGCGGCACGCGCAAGCTGCAGGCGAATATCTATCAATTCCTCGCGCCATTCTTGAGTTCGGGCTCAGGCATACAAAAGCAAATCACTTCGGTCCGGAGCAATTTGAAATCGCTGGATGATCTGCAGGCCGACAATAATTCATTGCGAGTGGAGAACCGCTCGCTCAAGGCCACCAATCAGGCGTTGCGTGACGTCGAGCACGAAGTCAATCGACTGCGTCACGCGCTGAATTACCGCGAACGCGCCGTGTTCAAATTGGTGCCGGCGGAGGTGGTGGCACGCGACTCCTCGACTTGGTGGCGAACCCTTACCATCAACCGCGGCAAGCAGGATGGGATTGAGAGCGACATGCCGGTTGTGACCGACGAAGGACTGGTCGGAAAGACCACCACTGTCAGTGCTAACATTACGGTTGTCCTGTTGGTCTCGGATGAAAACTGTCGCGTCGCCGCCAATGTCGAAGGCACACGTGAACAGGGCATCGTTACGGGCGAGCGCATTGCCGGCCAGAGCCCGCTCCTAAATCTAAATTTTCTGTCGAAACAGGCGAATTTGCAGCCCGGGCAAAAGGCTTACACCTCGGGTGTCGGCGGAGTTTTCCCTCCCGGGCTGCTGATTGGAAACGTCAAGGAATTCCGGGTGCGGGAATTGGATGGGCAGGCGCGGCTGGTCCCGGCCGTTGATCTGACAAAATTGGAAGACGTCTTCGTCGTCGTTGGACGCAAATGATTTTCTTCCTCGTTTTGATCGTTCTCGTGTTTGTCGCGCAAATCGCGGAGTCTTTCATTCCACCACTCGATTGGATGTCGAACGCGCACATTTACATCACACCAGTTCTGGTTTTTTACGGGGCAATGGCGTTACCGCTGCCGCTTTTGCTGGTGCTGGTATTCTGGGCTGGTTTTTTGCTGGACGCAGTAACAGCACAGATCATCGGCAGCCATGTTGAAATTTCATTCGGCTCGTCAATACTACTTTACGCTGTTCTGGCGGGAATCATGCATGGGTTGCGGCCGCTTTTTGCGCGTGGGCGCTGGGAAGTGCATTGCATTATGAGTGGCATTTGCACCTCGGCTCTTTTGCTGGGCCAATATTTGATGCTTTCCTTTCGCCGCGGCTCCATCTTCTTTTCACGTGAAGTCTGGTGGCAGATCGGCGGACCAGGGTTGCTGGCTATGATTATGGCGCCGCTTGTTTTTTGGGCGTTGCACTGGTTGGCGCGAGCCACTGCTTACCCGTATCTTCCCCGGCGAGGATTAGTATGAACCGGCCGCGAATAAGCCCGCTCCTACGTTTGCAATTTCTGGGGTTCCTTATGCTGCTGGGCCTGACAGCGCTGGCTGCGCGGCTTTGGTGGGTACAGGTCGCGCGCGGCGCGGCCTGGACGGCGCGCATTCGCGGGAGTTCTGAGGCGACGGTCCGCATTCCGTCCATTCGCGGCGAGGTGCGTGACCGCAATGGCGTACCGCTGGTGCAAAACCGGGCCAGTTACGAGGTGGATTTCTATCTGCCGGAGATGGTCAAAGGCTATCGGCAACGTTACGGCCAACCGCCCCTCACCGAGTACCGCGGAACCGTCAGTGGGATGCCGAAAGACCTGAAGGAGCCCGACATCGTCAAAATTGTGAACGGTGGGATCGTTCCGCGACTCGACGATTTGAATCTGGCGCGTGATTACAACTCGGGCCAGCTACAGAAGCATTATCGGACCAATACCGAAGTCCCTTACACCTATATCAAGGATATTGATTTCCCGACGATGGCGAAGTTTTCCGAACACGATGTTGGCCTGCCCGGAGTGGATATCGCGATCAAGCCGGTTCGCTCATACGTATACGGTGCATTCGCGGCTCACCTACTGGGATACGTAGGTGCACCGGATGATATCAATAAGGAGGACGCAAAAAAGTACACGTTTTACCAAGGCGACGTGGAGGGGAAATCGAACATCGAGAAATTAATGGACGAATACCTGCGCGGAAAACCAGGTGTTCGCCATTTGCGCCGGAACGCCAAAGGTCAGATTGACGGCGTGTTGAAAGAAGATCCGCCCGAGCAGGGTGCCAACGTGTTTCTCACGCTGGACGCGCGGATCCAGGCGATCGCGGAAGAAGCAATGCGCGCAGTCAGCCGCGCTGGCGCAGTCGTTGTCGATCCAAACAACGGCAACATTTTGGCCATGGTCTCGGTACCGTCGTTCGACCCCAATACCTTCATTCCGAGCATCAAAGCCAAGGATTGGAAGGCACTGCAGAAAGACGAAGGCGATCCGCTGGTAAACCGCGCGATCAGCGCACTGCCGCCGGGGTCGACCTTTAAGCTCATCACCGCGTTTGCCGGATTGCGCGGGTCAAAAAATCTCGCTAACGCCAAATACAGCTGCGGTGGGGGTGTGAGTTACGGCGATCACTTTTTCCGTTGCTGGGTCGCCGAAAAGCATTACACGCACGGCACGATCGGACTGGCCGACGCGCTTAAAGTGTCATGCGATTCGTTTTTCTATCAGTACGCAAATGCGGCTGGCATTCAGTCGATTGACATTGTTGGCAAGTTGCTGGGAATCGGCGAGGAGTCCGGTCTGCACTTGTCCGGAGAACAAATGGGCAACATGCCCGGCCCTGAATGGATGCAAATTCATCATCCGCAGGAACGCTGGTCGCAGGCGCAAACGGCCAATGTTTCGATTGGGCAGGGTTACACCTTGGTTTCTCCTTTGCAGTTGGCCATGGCATATGTCGCTGCGGCCAATGGCGGCACCTGTTATTACCCTCGTTTGGTGGACAGGGTACTTGACCAGAACGGCACGCCAGTTGTCGATGAACAAGGTAAGACTGTTAATTTCGCGCCGCGCATTCGGGCCGAACTTCGCAACGAAGTCTCGCCCCAGGATATGGAACTCGTTAGGCAAGGTTTATGGAAAGTTGTTAACGAAGATGGGGGGACCGGTGGCAGAGCACGATTGAAAGACGTCGTCGTCGCCGGTAAAACCGGAACGGCGCAAGCAACCGATCGAGGTCAGGAGGAAAACGTGGCCTGGTTCGCATGTTTCGCCCCATTTGACCATCCGAAGTATGTCGTGGCGGTCATGGTCCAGGGTGCTTCTGGACATGGGGGCGAAGTCGCGGGGCCCATCGCAACCCGCATTCTCGAGCGGACCCTCGCCCAGGAAGCGGGGAATTTTGAGATGCAGGTCGCCTGGTTGACACCCGCGCATCATCCTAATCCCCTCCAATTGATTAAGTCAGTGAGCTATACTGGAAGTAACGTCGGCGGCGAGGACGAGGAAGGCGCCGATACCAGTCAAAGTGGTGCCACGGTGCAAATGGCCGATAGCGGTGCTCAACCTGATGTTGAACCGGAAGCCGACGCTGCCGGCCAGGTCAAGCGTGTGCGTGTGGCTCGCGCCCAACCCGTGGCCACACCGCAGCCGGAACGGCGAGGATTTTTTCAGCGTCTTTTCGGCGGCCATCGCAACACGCCCGCGCCCGCCCCAACGCCAACACCATCGCGCCGGTCGCGCGGTTTTTGATTATGCAACTTTTACTGGAACGAAGCGAACCCTTCGCCTCATCCGTAATTCAACAATTTATTTATGATCGACAAAGTTCGAAAACTTTTAGGAATCCCGCGCAAGACGGGGAACAAGCTGATTGTCAGCGTGGAGAAACTGGAGCGGCGAGTGGCGCTGCTCGAGAACGGACGACTCGAGGAATATAGCGTCGAGCGCAACACTTCGCGCAACATTGTTGGCTCTGTCTTCAAAGGCAGAGTCAAAAACATCGAGATGGGATTGAAGGCGATGTTTGTCGACATCGGCTTCGAGAAAAATGCTTTCCTCCATTTTTGGGATGCAATTCCCGCCGCGCTCGATAGTGGCATCGAAGAGATTGATCGCCCGGGCAAACGCGGTCAGCGCAAACGGATCACAGCCAAGGATATTCCGAATATTTATCCGGTTGGCTCCGACGTAATCGTTCAGGTGACGAAAGGGCCGATCGGGACGAAAGGCCCGCGTGTCACCACCAATCTCAGTTTCGCCGGCCGTTACCTTGTGCTCATGCCGTTCAGCGATCGCAGCGGAATCTCGCGCAAGATTGAAGAGCCGAAGGAACGCGAACGCCTGCGAAAAATTCTGCGGCAACTTGATATTCCGGACGGGATTGGCGTCATCATTCGCACCGTCGGCGAAGGCGCCCGTGCGCGCTATTTTGTGCGGGATTTGCGCTTCCTCCTCGAACAATGGGCCAAGGTGGAGCAGGAAATCAAAAATCACGCCGCACCGCACCGAGTTTTCGAGGAGCCAGACTTGATCGAACGCACCGTGCGCGATTTTTTGACCGAGGAAATTGATGAGGTCTTGTGCGATGATCGCGCCGCGCTCGATCGGATGGGTGAGCTGATTGGCGACATTTCACGGCGTTCCCGCAACCGCCTTCACTTTTACGACGGCGCGTCGCCAATTTTCGAAACCTTCGGTGTGCAAAAACAGATCGACGACGCATTTCATCGTCAGGTGTGGCTGAAATGCGGCGGCTACATTGTCATTGATGAAACGGAAGCGCTGGTTGCGATCGACGTGAACACCGGTCGCAACAAAGGTGCGCGCGACGTCGAAAAGACGATCCTGCAAACCAATCTGGAGGCGGCTGATGAAATTGCGCGCCAGTTGCGACTGCGAAACGTAGGCGGGCTCATCATCAGCGATTTCATCGATATGAAGAGCCGCAAAGACCAGCAGTTGGTTTATCAATTAATGCGGGAACAATTGAAGCGGGACAAAGCCAAGACGCATGTCCTGCCAATTTCGCCGCTCGGTTTAATGGAAATGACCCGGCAGCGGGCGCAGGAAAGCCTGAGTGATTCGATCTACGAGAACTGCCCGTATTGTCAGGGGCGCGGTGTGGTCAAAACGTCGATGAGCACGAGCGTCGAATTGCATCGCACTCTGAATACGGTAATGCGGAAATACCAGGACGAAGTTCACGAATTCCGGGTAATCCTGAACCCTGATGTGCTAAAACGATTACGGGAGGAAGACGAAGAGCTTCTGATCGAATTGGAACGCCGGTACGCCAGCAAATTAATGTTTCGGGGCGACCCGAGCTTTCATCACGAGAAGTTTGTCATTACCGACGCGAGCAAAGGGGCGGAACTGAAATCATAATCGCGCCGTTTTGGCACAACCACTGCTGTCCGTTCAAGCGTTTCGTAATTTGACAAAAGTACGAAATCGTTGCTCGGTATCGTGTTACAAGGAGAACTAACCAAGGAGAAATGATGCGAAGGCTAATTACTACGATTTGCGCCTTGGCGACAATGGTGACTGTCGCCTATGGCGGAACCGAGACCTATTCGGGCAAAGAGATGAAGCAGGTGACACAAGTGCCACCCTGCCCGGAATGGTACCGGGACACGGAATTTAACATCAGCCTGTGGGGCACCTATATCTTTACCTTTAATAACTGGGACGAAGACCGCTACTTCGAATCGGATCATGCCTGGGGCGGTGGTGTCGACGTCAAATACTTCTTCCATCGCTACTTTGGCGTGGGCATAGAGGGCTGGGCGGCAGAATCGACTCGTCAGCAATTCGACGGATTTGATTTTAACGGGCAACCGGTTTTCAGCGACGACTCCCGTCTTATCGGCGCGGTCAAAGGAACCTTTACCTTGCGCTATCCGATTCACTGCAGTCGTCTTTCGCCGTATCTTTACAGCGGCGTCGGTGCAATTTTCGGCGGGGGTCAACGCGATTCCTTTGTCGAGTTGATTCCGGGAGCTAAGGCTGTGAGTGTCGGTTTTCCGGCTACTCATTCGGGCAGCGACACCAGAGTATTTGGCCAAGTGGGCGCCGGCCTCGAGATTCGTCTAACCCCGCACATTGGCTTGATGAACGACTTCAGCTGGAATGTGGTGGATGGCCCGGACAATAACTTTGGGATGGTCCGTAGCGGCGTGACCTTCGCGTTCTAACGCGCCCTAAATTTGCGAACGCCGGCAGTACCCTGTGCTGCCGGCGTTTTTTTAATCTATAGATTTTCACACCATGTTCCGCAACGGGGCACAAAGGAAGCGGCGACGTGGTGTCCTTTGAGGACTTCGTGTGAGGCCATCGGAATTTGCGCACGCAGCGGCGAGGTCGGAAGGTATAATCGTGGAATTCGCAGGCATACTCGACAATCTGCCGTTGGAAGAAAGCGAGACGGTTCGGACGTTGCGTGCGTTGATTGCGCCGAAAAATAATGCCGGGCTCGATCGTCTGGCGGCGCGTGCCCGCGCGCTGACGCTTCAACATTTTGGACGAACGATGCGCCTGTTCGCGCCGCTCTACCTTTCTAACGAATGCATTAACAGCTGCCGTTATTGCGGTTTCTCCCGCGAAAATCCGATTCTGCGTGTCACTCTGTCGGTTGATGAGGTTGTAAAAGAAGCTCGCTATCTCGCCGTCGCCGGCTTCCGGCAACTCCTCCTCGTTGCCGGCGAACATCCAAAATTCGTTAGTCGCGATTATCTGGCCGAATGTGTTCGCGCTCTACGTGATGATTTTTCTTCCATCTCAATCGAGATCGCTCCGATGGAAACGGAAGATTACATTCCGATCGTTGAGGCCGGCGCGGAAGGTCTCGTTGTTTACCAGGAAACCTACAACCGCGCGATTTACGATCAGCTGCATCTGGCGGGGCCAAAGAAGGATTTTGCGTGGCGTCTGGCCTGTCCGGAGCGCGGCTACGACGCCGGATTTCGTCGGATTGGAATCGGCGCGCTTTTGGGACTAGCCCCATGGCGTGAGGAAGCGATCGCTCTGGCAGCGCATCTCGAATATTTGCTCAAGCGATGCTGGAAATCTTCTCTCACCGTCAGTGTTCCGCGCCTTCGTCCGGCGGCGGGAGAATTTCGTCCGCGTTTCCCGATAAGCGATCGCGATCTCGTTCATCTGGTATGCGCGCTGCGAGTGGCTTTCCCGCAGGTCGGGATCGTTTTGAGCACGCGCGAGCCGGCCGCCTTACGCGATCTGCTCATACAAGTCGGGGTAACAATGATGAGCGCCGGCAGCCATACGGAACCGGGCGGTTACACCGGCCAGGGCAGAGAAAAGGTCCATCTCACCGTCCGCGGACGAATCGTCCCGCCAGAGGTTGTTCCTGCGACGAATGATCGAGACGATGACATCGCCACGGCTCAATTCGAGATCGGCGATTCGCGCTCGCCGCAGGAAATTGCGGCTGTTTTGCGTCGCAAGGGGATCGAACCAGTGTGGAAGGATTGGGACGCCGCGCTGATGGAACGATGAAAATCCTCCTGAACGGTGAATCGCGTTCCGTGGGGGAGCCGACAACCATTTCTGCGCTGGTGCGCGAGTTGAATCTGATCCCGGCAACGTTGCTTATTGAACACAACGGATTGGCATTGCATCGCGAGGAATGGAATTCGCGTGCCTTGCGCGACGGCGACAAGATCGAATTTATTCGTGTTGTCGCTGGCGGCTGAATTCGCAACTGGCAAGATGCCCGTTAGCCCACAGGCAGGATGCCTGTGCTACGAGAAGGCGGCTTGGCGTTGCACTTGCAAAATCCATTGCGAAGTCGGCAACTGCCGCTTTACCCGGACTCGGATTTTTAGGAAGAAATTTGGCTGCGCGATACCAGGACCCGCATTCCGTCTATCTGCGAAACGACGATTGGAGTTTCCGCGGAAATGAATTCACCGGCCGTGACGACGTCGACGAGTTGATCACCGAACCTTCCTTTTCCACTGGGACGCAGCATGGTAACGGCCATGCCTTTTGCACCCGGTGAGATTGGTAGTCCGGTGACGAATTCTCGCGGCGCGCTGAAGGATGGGCCGGAGGGGTTCGCCGCCAGCAATGCGAATCGTCGATAAAAACTCGTCCGCGGCAAATAACGCGCGAGCAATGCGATCGCAATCATCGAAGCAACGATGGCGATCGAAAGGTTCAACATCGGAACGAGCAACATCTTGGTCGAGGGCATGACGGGCTGATCCGGATAACGGTCAACCATGGCCCAGAACAAGGAAGCCAGAATGAGGAAAGCGCCGACCACACCGAAAATGATGGTCGAATGCGCAAAGAACAGAACTTCAATGAGAACGAGAGTGACACCCAGAACAAAGAACACGACGGCCTCCCACCCAGCCAGGCCAGCGAGATAGTGCCCGAGGAAGAAGAGAACGAAACAAATTCCGGCGATGACGCCCGGCAAAGTCGCGCCTGGGATTTTAAACTCGAGATAAGCGCAAACGATTCCAACAAGCAAAAGCAACGGCGCAAGCGCCGTGATCCAAAAAGCAAATTGTTCGAATCCGGTCGGCTGCAACCGAACAAGCTGGCCGCCAAGCTTCGCTTTTTTTGCAAGGTCATCGATGGACTGCGCGATTCCGTCTGCCAGGACCGGCTTTCCATTGATCATCTCGCTTGCTTCCTTGGCGTTTAGAGTAAGAAGAGAACCTTTCGCGTGCACAACGCGGTCCCCGATTTTCACTTCCTTGTCCTTGTTCATGAACGCCTCACCGACATCCGGATTGTGTCCGTTTTGACTGGCCATGTTGCGGACGAGCGCCGACCAATAGGAAATCGTTTTCTCCCGGATTGTCTCGGGCAGGTCTTGTCCGGTGGAAAGAACCGGCGCGGCGGCCCCGATGGCGCTGACCGGTGCCATGTAAATATGTTTTGTCGCAAGAGCGATAAGCGCTCCGGCCGACCCAGCATTTGTATCGATGTAAGTATAAGTCGGGATGGTGACGCGATTGAGCGCAGTGGTGATTTCTTCCGCCGAGTCCAATCGCCCACCGTACGTGTTCATTTCAATCACGACTGCGCTGGCCTCGGCTGATTCCGCCAGCTTGAGTCCGCGTCGGACAAAAAGATGCAGCGCTGGAGAAACCTCGCCTTTCAGTGGAACGATTACAGTGTCGCCCTTGCGAATAATTTCGCGTCCTTGGACGGTGGGCCCAATCGCCGCGACGAATAGCAACACTGCTGCGATTTTACGGAAAATTTGGAAGCGGCTGCTCACGCGCTAAATTTGCCACGACAAACACGCTGGAACGAGCAAAAAGATGGCGATTCCGTCGGAGACAATCGAGCAAATCGCGGCCGCGAACGATATCGTGGAAGTCATCGGAACTTATTTTCCGCTGAAGCGGGCGGGCGCAAGTTTCAAAGCGCTCTGTCCGTTTCATCAGGAAAAAACGCCGTCGTTTACGGTTAGTCCCCAGCGCCAAACCTTTCATTGTTTCGGCTGCGGAGCAGGAGGCAGCGTTTTTCGCTTCGTCATGGATTATGAGCACGTCGATTTTCCGGCAGCGGTGCATAAACTGGCGGCACGGGTCGGGATCACGATTGTCGAAGAACGCCGCAGCGAAGATGAAAAGCAGCAACATCAAGCGCGGCGTTTGTTGCTGCGCCTACACGCAGAAGCGGCAGAATGGTTTCACGAGAATCTGCTCAAACGCGACCTGGGAGCTGCCGCGCGCGACTATTTGAAGACTCGTGGAATCAGTCGCGAGGTCGCGAAATCATGGAAACTCGGCTACGCACTGGAGAGTTGGGATGCGTTTTGCCAGTGGGCGAGCAAGGAAGGATATCGCCGGCAGGACTTGCTCTCGAGTGGGCTGGTGAAACTCAAGGATGAACAACGCGGTGAGGGTGAATTTTATGATCGTTTTCGTGGGCGTCTCATGTTTCCCGTCTGCAATGACGTCGGCGAAGTCATCGCATTCTCCGGACGCGTTCTCGCCAATGATGCCACGACGGCCAAATACATCAATTCGCCGGAGACGCCGCTTTTTCGCAAAGGCCGCATTCTTTTCGGATTGCACAAAACGAAACGAGCGCTGATCGATGCCGACTGCGCGATCGTCTGCGAAGGGCAGCTCGATTTGATTACCCTATTTGAAGCGGGAATTCAGAATGTGGTCGCTCCGCAGGGAACAGCTTTCACCGAACAGCAGGCGCATGTCCTGAAGCGGTTCGTTCGCGAAATAGTGCTCTGTTTTGATTCCGATACCGCGGGGCAAAATGCGGCGGAACATTCGCTCGAGGCGCTGTTGCAAAATGACCTGGTGGTGCGGGTAGTGGCGATGCCCGCAGGTGAGGATCCGGATTCACTGGTGCGAAAATGCGGCCGGCAAAAATTAGATGACCTGGTCGCTGCTGCGCCGGAATTTTTTGATTATTGGATCGAGAAGAAAGCTGCATCCAGCGATTTAAATTTCCTTTCCAATAAGATGCAGGTAGCTCGTGAACTGGCCGCGAGTGTTGCACATGTACGCGACCCGGTGATGCGCGGCGAAGTAATGAACAAGGTTTCCGCGCGGCTTGGCATTCGTGTCGGTGATTTCGAGACCCTGGTGAAACGTGGCGAACACAATCGCCCGGTCGCTTCCGTCACAAAAATGGGGCTGCCCGTCGCACCGCCGTCGCACGATGTGGCCATGCTTTGTCTGCTTGCCCTGCGTGATGAAGAAGCACATACCTTCCTGCTCGAACAAGATTGGCGGGACGTGCTGGCGCATATTCCGGGCGTGGATTTGCTGATAAAAATTCTCGAAGCCGATGTCAGGCCGGATGATCCGGCATCGCTCAATTTGTTTCAAACAACTCTGACGCCCTCAGAAGAGTCGCTTGTCTCGGGCTGGCTCCTGCAAAAGATACCGGCCAACCCGGCTGTTGTAGTGCGTGGCTGGTGGAGTGGCCTGCAACAGGCGATTTTGCGGCGGGAACTGGAGGCGGCGGAGAGCAGGCTGCGGCTCCCCAATCTGACCACTGGGGAAATTATGCAACTACAGAAACAAGTCCTTGACCTGCGGAACCAACTCCACGACGTTCTCCGGTTTTCGCCAGCCCGTGCGCACGAGCCCTAACATTTCGAATATTCCCGCGTTCGCGAAGTTTTGAGGCTTTCTCGTGGCCAAGAAATCAAAACGAAGTGTGCGGGGACGGCGGCACTCTGACAACAGTTCACCGCTCAACTCACCGCCGCAGCAGAAATTAAAAACCAGTCTACCGCCAGCAGTCGCGCGAAAGCGCGGACGGCCGCGCAAGGCACAGCTCGTGGTGTCGGAAAAAGTAGTAATCGCTCAGCAAGTTGAAGGTACCAGTCGGCGCAACATCGCGTCCGATGATTTGCAAAGCCGTATCCGAGAGCTGGCTAAACTAGCTAAGGAACAGGGTTACGTCACGTTCGACGATCTCAATGACGTTTTGCCCGAAGAAGTGACGGACGCGGATGACCTCGATACGATCCTAAGCCAGCTCCGGCGAATGGAGATCGACATCATTGAAGCCTCGGAGGTCGATCGGTACAAGGAAGGTAAAAAAGAGAGCGAAGAGGAAGAGGAAGAAGAAAAACCTGAGAGCCGCTTCGAGATTCTGGACGATCCGGTGCGGATGTATCTCAAGCAGATGGGGCAGGTGCCGTTGCTGACCCGCGAACAGGAGGTGCAAATTTCAAAGCGGATCGAAGAGGCCGAACATCTGGTCCAGCAGCATATCAATCGTTTTGGTTTTGCCGCCAGGGCGCATCTCGATCTTGCTCAAAAATTAGCGGAGGGCCACGAACGCTTCGATCGTGTCATTCTCGATAAGAAAATCGAGAGTCGCGAGCGCTACATGAAATTGCTGCCGCGCTTGTGCCAGAAAGTCGAGAAACTGGCTGAAACCACGACGCAACAATATGCTCAGATGCGGGAAGCAACTCCACGGACGGCAAAGGCGCGGGCGAAAACTTTCCAACGTTCCGTCAATAGTCTGCAACGGCTTTACCCGCGATTTTACTTTAAACAAAAGGTCACCGAAGAATTCGTGCATCTGGCCGATCAGCATTTTGCCATGTTGATGGCGTTGAAATCGGATCGGCTGAAACTAAATCAAGGACGTCGCACTCAGTTACCCAAGCTGCAGGATCTGGAATGCGGGGCGTGGCTTTCCGCCGACGAATATCTCGAGCATTATCAGGCTTTGAAATTGTGGTTGCGCAAGGCGCTTCGGGCAAAAACCGAAATGGTGGAAGCCAATCTGCGACTCGTCATTTCCATTGCCAAAAAATATACCAACCGCGGCCTCTCGTTTCTCGACCTCATCCAGGAAGGCAACATGGGGCTGATGAAAGCGGTCGAGAAATTCGAGTATCGCCGTGGCTATAAATTTTCTACCTATGCCACGTGGTGGATTCGTCAGGCGATTACTCGTTCCATCGCCGATCAAGCGCGCACCATTCGCATCCCCGTCCACATGATCGAGACAATCAACAAACTGATGCGGGTGCAGAAACAGCTGGTCCAGGAATACGGGCGGGAGCCAACTCCGGAGGAAGTGGCCGAGGAAATTCTGTTGCCAGTCGATCGCGTTCGCGCGGTTTTGAAAATGGCGCAGCAACCGATTTCGTTGCAATCGCCCGTGGGGGAGAGCGAGGAGACCAATTTTGGTGATTTTATCGAGGACAAGGGCGCGGAGAATCCAAGTGATGTCACCGCGATCGTGCTGCTGAAGGAAAAAATCAAAGACGTCCTCGAAACGCTAACCGAACGAGAGCGGCAGGTGCTGGAGCAACGCTTTGGATTGGTCGATGGATATAGTCGAACCCTTGAAGAAGTAGGGCGCCAATTCCGGGTGACCCGTGAACGGATACGGCAAATTGAAGCCAAGGCCTTGCGCAAAATGCGACACCCTACTCGTATCCGACAGTTGGAGGGCTTCCTCGACGCCGCGGAGGTCTGACCCTGGGAGGGACGAGCTTCCGCTCGTCCTGGACGTGCAGAATCGCATCCCTCCGCTTACACGATTACGACCGCGCCTAGGTAGAGACGATTAACCCAAATCGCCCGTCGACGTGGCGACCTCATTATGAGGTGGCCTTTGGCCGAAACTTTCGGTAGGATTTCGAGTTAAATTTGATGGGCATGAATCGCGACGAAGATCCGCAGCTTTGGGATTTGCTCAGCCGGTCGAAAGGACCGACTCTTTCGCCATTTTTTGCCCGTAATGTCGTTCGCGTTGTTCGCAGCGAGTCCGAGAAGGGACAAGATCTGAGTGCCCGGTTCAGTTTGCGTCGACTGGTTCCAGCGCTCTCGGCCGCCGTCGCTGTCGTCGCAATCACGGCATTTACATTCCAGTTGCTGCATCATCAGGACCGATCATCTCAACCGGGTTTCGCCTCCGCAGAAATCCAGGACGCTGAGCTCGTTGCCGATCTGGATGTTCTGGTCAACGATGACGACAACGATGATGGACTGCTGCTTTAATCTTCCGCGTCGTTAGGCGCTGGCTAAAGCGAACTTTTCCGTCGCGACACGGAATCGAACCGTTCACGAATGCGGTCAGGCGTTTAGTGCCGGAAGTGGCTCCGCCGAACGTATACCCGATGGCCATGCCACCAGTAATAAGGCCCATAGACCGCGCTATAATAGATAACGGGCCGGTAATATGCGGCGCTGTAGGGGTAGTAATTGGACGGATAGTAACCATATGGATAGCAGCCGTAACCGTATGGGTAGTAGGCCGGATATCCATAAACGGCTGGAAATCCGAAGCCGATGCCAATCGAAACACCCGCGTTCGATTCGGGCGGCGCGAGCATAATGAAGCCAATCGCGAGCAGTGCGATGATCATAAACTTTTTCATCCCTTCAACTCCTCCTCGATGATTTAACCGATGATCGGAGGCAAAGTTTTGACGATTATTTGCCGGCCGAATTACTCGCAGGTTTTGGATAACCAATGACGCAAATATCCTCACCGA
This sequence comes from Verrucomicrobiota bacterium, assembly GCA_046732175.1. Lineage (GTDB taxonomy): Bacteria > Verrucomicrobiota > Verrucomicrobiia > Chthoniobacterales > UBA10450 > AV69. The sequence continues at coordinate 28,719 of JBKPMO010000153.1, read as the reverse complement.
TTCGCTGGTAAAGCGGAGATTCCAATCGCATCGACCGTTCGGTGGAAGGGGCACCTTTACCCCCAAAACCGAGGACCTTTCCACCGGTGAAAATCGGCGCGATATAGATCTGGACTTTGTCGACTAATCTTTGATCAAACGCCTGGCTCAAAACGTCACCACCACCCTCAATTAGCACACTTGTGACTTTGCGCCGGCCGAGATCACGTAGCACCGAGCGCAATGTTTTGTTCCGGTATATCAAGCTGCCATTCCGATTCGAATTGGAAAAGACTTTTGCAGTCCGCGGAAGCCGACCCGATTTTGTGAGGATCACTCGCATTGGCTGGATGCGTCGCGGCCCACCGCGGACAGTGAGACGCGGATTATCCCGGCGGATTGTCTCGGCTCCAACAATGATGGCATCGACAACCCCTCGAAGTTTGTGTGCATGAGCACGCGACGACTCCGAAGTAAGCCATTGCGATTCCCCCGGCGGGCGCGTCAGATGACCGTCCAGACTCATTCCGCACTTTGCGATTACAAATGGTTCGCCGGTGACAATCCATTTGTTGAAGGCTTCATTAAGTCGCGCGCACTCTTCCTTCAGGATACCGGTGGTAACATCGACACTGCCAGCACGTAGAAGTTCAACGGCGCGGCCGCGATGTTGCGGATTTGGGTCAATGGTGCCGATGACAACGCTGCGAACACTGCGTTCAATGATGTAATTCGCACACGGTGCAGTCCGTCCGCGTGTTGAACATGGTTCGAGAGTCACGTAAAGAATCGCGCCTGGCGGAACCGGCCCAGTTAACCTTCGCAAGCAGTCAACTTCCGCATGATCGCCGCCCGCCTGCCGGTGATATCCGTGCGCGATGATGCGATTGCCATTAACGAGGACGGCTCCAACAGCGGGATTCGGGCTTGTTGTTCCCAGCCCCTTCTTCGCTTCGGCGAGGGCGGCTCGCATGAATTTTTCGTGCATGTTCTGTGGCGGCACGAGCTGAAGGTATGATCAACGGTCCCCGCCGCAAGCCAGCAAGTATCTGGGTCGTACTGGCGCACGCACGGGAAAGGGACGATACTTTCGCTGTGCAATAATGTCTCATATTCTACATGCCTCATGTGTAACATATGATACACAAGTCACAGGAAAATAACAACTTACAATTTGCGTTCCGCAACTGGCATCTTCCAAGCTAAAGGTCTTTTGGGAAAACAATTTAGGAGGGAATTCAACACATATGAGTATTATCCGATATCAACCACCTCAAACGCTTGCTTTCAGTGGATTCGATCGCCTGAGCAATCTGCGCGACGAACTGGATAGCTTGTTTGAGATGCCATTCTGGTCAAATTTCGGCCGGCAATCGCAACTTTTTAGCGGTTGGTCGCCCGCACTCGACCTTTACCAAAACAACGACAATGTCATCGCCCGGGTCGAGTTGCCCGGTATGCGCAAGGAAGACATCGAAATTTCCTTGCAGGACGGAATGCTGACTATCAATGGCGAACGCAAGAGCGAGACCTCGGAAGGGGACAAAGCTGAGCGCACAGAGCGTTACGTCGGCAAATTCCGGCGCAGCATTTCACTGCCGACACAGGTCGACGCGAATAAAGTCACGGCTAATTACCGTGACGGTATTCTGACGGTTACTCTGCCAAAGGCGGAGGAAGCGAAGCCGAAACAAATCAAGGTCAACGTCGCCTGATTTATATAGGGAGGACACTGTTTATGAACACATTAGTTCGTGAAAATCGAAATGCAGACCAACAGCGATCGGAACAATTGATTACCCCGGCCGCGAGTGTGGTTGAGGATGGCGATGTCTACATGCTGAAGGTCGAGATGCCCGGAGTGAACAAAGAAGGGCTGGAAATCTCGGTCGAGAACAATGAACTGACGATCATTGGCCGGCGGTCGTTGTCGCAAATCGAAGGAACATTGATCCACCGCGAGTCTCGTCCGGAGAATTTCCGGCGCGCCTTCGAGCTTGACCCCAGCATCGACACATCAAAGATCTCGGCTCGGATCGATCAAGGGGTTTTGACGCTTACGCTTCCGAAAGCGGAGCAAGTGAAACCGCGCAAGATCACTGTCAGCTAAGCGCAAGAGACGCGTATTTCCAAAGGCCGCGCAGTCGAAACCTGCGCGGCCTTTTGCTTTTTGTAGAGGGACGAGCTTCCGCTCGTCCTTGGACGCGGTCCGAGCCGGACTGGCATTAAAGCGCGTCCCTCCAGTAATTCGCCCCAACCCCGCTTTTCTGCTTGGCGAATATGGCGTCGCCGCCTTACTTAAAGATTAAGAATTTATGCCCGCTAAGACCGCAGAAAAAACCGGCGAAGATAAGGTGATCGCCGCGCGCAACAAAAATCTCGATCTCGCCATTCAACAGATCGCCAAGGATTACGGAGACGGCGCCATCATGCGCCTTGGCGACGAAAAAACGGTCGACATCGACGTGATTCCGACCGGCAACATTTTGATCGATCGAGCCCTCGGGGTCGGTGGCTTTCCGCGGGGACGCGTTGTAGAAGTTTTCGGCCCGGAATCATCGGGGAAAACGACGTTGACGCTCACCGTCATTGCGCAGGCGCAGAAACGCGGCGGTCTTGCTGCCTTCATCGACGTCGAGCATGCATTGGATCCGCAGTATGCGAGGAAGCTCGGCGTTAACCTTGATGATTTGCTCGTGTCCCAGCCCAGTTCCGGTGAAGAAGCGCTGCGCATCTGCGAAACTCTTATCCGTTCCAACGCACTCGACGTCATCGTGGTTGATTCAGTCGCGGCGCTGGTGACTCGCGCCGAACTGGAAGGCGAAATCGGTGATACCACCGTCGGCGCGCAAGCGCGTCTGATGAGCGCTGCCTTGCGCAAACTCACATCCCTTATTTCGAAAGCGCGAACCTGCTGCATTTTCACAAATCAGATCCGCGAAAAAATCGGCGTCATGTTCGGTAATCCGGAAACGACACCGGGCGGCAAAGCCTTGAAGTTTTACGCCAGCGTCCGTATCGATATTCGCCGCATCGGCGCGATTAAACAGGCTGATGGCGTTGTCACGGGCAACCGCACCCGGGTCAAGGTGGTGAAGAATAAAGTCGCGCCGCCGTTTACCGAAGCCGAGTTCGACATCATGTATAACGAGGGGATCTCGTCAACGGGCGCGCTTCTTGATCTCGCGCTGGAGAAACAGATTGTCGAGAAACGCGGTTCCTGGTTGAACTACAGAGGCACTCAACTCGCCCAGGGCCGCGACGCCGCCAAGGAGGCGCTCAAATCCGATCCGAAACTCTACGAGGAAATCGAAGCAGCGGTAAAAGCGAAGCTGGACGAAGAAAAATAGTCTGCGCTCTCGCTTTATTCATGAACGAGCGATACGGGTCGGTGCAAAAGACGCCAGCTTAACCTGGCTAAGTCTCTTTATTTTGCAGTTAGACCTTATAAAGCGCGCGCCTTTATCTGCGACGCCGAAATAGACAGTCCGGCTCGGACCTTTACCACGGGCGCGAGCGCTCGTAATTTCCGCGTGTGATCATGACCGGTGCCGAGATTCGACAAAGTTTTCTCGATTTCTTTCGGGAAAAGCAGCACGCCATCGTGCCGTCGTCATCGCTCCTGCCCGACGCGCCCAATCTTCTGTTTACCAACGCCGGCATGAATCAGTTCGTGCCGATTTTTCTCGGCCAACAAAAACCGTCATGGCATCCGCCAAGGGTCGTTGATACGCAGAAATGCATTCGTGCCGGCGGCAAACATAACGATCTCGATGACGTCGGGCTCGACACATATCACCACACTTTTTTCGAAATGCTAGGCAACTGGAGCTTCGGCGATTATTTCAAACGTGAAGCAATCGAATGGGCTTGGGAACTGGTGGTTGAGCGCTGGAAATTTCCTGCGCAGCGTCTTTACGCCAGCGTTTACAAACCGGGCCCAGGCGAGCCCAGCGAGTTCGATCAGGAGGCATTCGATCACTGGGAACGATTGTTTCGCGATGCCGATCTCGATCCCGCGATTCACATCGTTAACGGGAACAAGGAAGATAATTTCTGGATGATGGGCGACACGGGTCCGTGCGGCCCGTGTTCGGAAATGCACATCGATCTGACCCCGGATGGTGACACCCGCGGAAGCTTGGTCAATGCGGGCGATCCGCGCTGCATCGAGATCTGGAACCTCGTTTTCATTCAATTCAACGCCAACGCGGACGGAACATTTTCGCCCTTACCGCAACGTCACGTCGACACTGGCATGGGTTTCGAGCGCGTGACTGCAATCATTCAAGGCACGAAAAATCTCACGGATTTTTCCGGAACGATTTCAAACTACGAGACAGACATCTTTCGTCCCATCTTTGATGAGATCGAAAAATTGAGCGGCAACAAGTACGCGAGCAGTCTGCCCGGCACAAACTCTCAACAGTCAACTCTCAACCATCAACTTTCGGTCGACATCGCGTTCCGCGTTATCGCGGATCACATTCGGACACTGAGTTTCGCCATCGCAGATGGAATCATTCCTTCAAACGAAGGTCGCGGCTATGTTTTACGCAGAATTTTGCGTCGTGCGGTAAGATATGGCCGCACCCTCGGATTCCACGAACCGTTCTTCTTTCGGCTTGTTGGCGTAGTCGCGCAAACCATGGGCGATGTCTTTCCTGAAGTGCGCGCGAAAGAGAACGCCATCAAAGAAACGATTCATCGCGAAGAAGAGGCGTTTAATAAGACATTGGATAAAGGTATTGAGCTTTTTGAACGCGAAATTGTAAACGCTCTCGCGAAGTCCCAAATTTCCGGAGCGTTCGCATTTCGCCTTTACGACGAGCAGGGTTTTCCATTCGATCTCACCGAATTGATGGCGCGAGAGCGAGGTTTAACCGTCGACGTTGCGGGATTCGAAAAATTAATGGAGGAACAGCGGGCCCGCGCCCGCAAAGCCCAGAAAAAGGAAGCAATCAGTGTCGAGGGGGAAAACCTGCAGGTCGCCCCGACAAAGTTTCTCGGCTACGATTTTGTCGAAACCGAATCTGTTATCGAGACAGTCTTGCCAGGCCAAAAACCGGCGGAATTCAATGTCGTTCTCGATCGAACACCGTGTTATGCCGAGATGGGCGGTCAGGTCGGCGACCACGGATTGCTGCACGTCCCGGGTCATGATCGTACGGAGGTGGGAATGCTTCGCGTCCTTGATACGCATAAGCGCGGTGACGTTTTTATTCATCGTGCAGCCCTGACAGAAGGCCGCGCGCCGGAGCCTGGGGAAGCGGTTCGCATTTCGATTGATGTCGATCGTCGTCGCGCAATTGAACGGCATCACACTGTTACACATCTTTTGCATTGGGCGCTGCATCAACGAATCAGCCGGGATGCGACACAAAAGGGAAGTTATGTCGGGCCTGAGAAATTAACTTTCGATTTTTCGAGCGCGGCCCTTACACCCGACCAGAAGCGCGATGTCGAGAAACTGGTGAATGAAAAAATTGTCGAGAACGCCCCGGTTTGGTGGACAGAGATTTCGTATTCCGAGGCCAGGCAGCGCTCTGACATTCAACAGTTCTTTGGCGAGAAATATGGAGACGTTGTCCGCGTGGTGCAGATCGGCGGCGAACCTGAACGCCTCAACGGATATTCAATGGAACTATGCGGCGGAACGCATGTGCGAAACACGGGCGATGTTGGCTGGTTCAAGATTGTGAGCGAATCAGCGATCGCCGCTGGAATCCGGCGCATTGAGGCAGTTGCCGGCGATCAGGTGAAGAAATGGGCGGAACAAGAAATTCGGCGGCAGGACGAGAAATTTGTAACTCTAGCTAAACGCAAAAAAGATCTTTCACCATTGCCGGCAATCCCTGTGACGGAACGGGTCGAAGCAATTATCGAGAAAATTGAGGAACGCACAGCAAGGCTGAAAGAAGTCGAAGAAGAAGTTCATCAGTCGGACAAGAAACAGGCCAAGGCCGCAGAATCCGAATTGCGGCAGAAGGCGGCTGCAATCGCACAGGGGCTTGCCAGTTCACATGCGGAAAAGAATTCTTGTGTCGCCGAAATCCCAAACGCGGACGGAAATCTCTTGCAGGCAATTGTTGATGCGTTGCGGCCAAAAATTCGCGGACCAATTTTTCTCGCGAGCGCGTCCGACGGTCGTGTCGACCTGGTCGCCGGCGTTCCGAAAGAATCTGCCGTGCGCGCGAATGACTTGATTCAGCAGATTGCTCCTATTGTTGGCGGCAAAGGTGGCGGAAGACCTGATTCCGCGCGCGGTGCGGGCAAAGACACGAGCAAGATCGCAGAGGCGCTGGCCAAAGCGCGCGAACTCATCAGTGCGGTTTAAATAAACCGTAACCCCATAACGAGACGTGCCCGCATTTCCATTAGCGATATCGAGCAATATGCCAGTCCGGCTCGGATCGCTGGTTAATCCGGCAGGGCGAGGGTGACGACGACAGTGCCGCCAAGAGCAAGGCACAGAACGATAAGATAGATGACGCCGCCGAACAGAAATTTAAATACGCTCATAAACCATCCCTGGCGATAAACACGCCGGATGGAGAGAAGAAGTAGTATGACCGCAGTGACGATAAGAGCTGCCGTGATCCATCCGCTCACCGCCGATGGTGCGACATGCCTCAAGCCAGCCGTGATGAACCCGATTAGGAGAATCGCGAGATAGGCAAAAGCGTGAATGTGGAGCGCGTAAATAAGATGATCGATGTAGAATACGCGTCGAAACAGGTAAAGTAGTTTCAAGACGAAAGCGAACAGCGGAATGCAGCAAAGCATCATCACGGGCAGGTTGCCCACCAACGCGAGGAAGAAAACTTTTACGTTGACTCCATGCTCGCCGATTTTTTCTTTGGCCCGCCGACTTAGCCATTTCTCGAACGGAGACGCATTTGCGTCATCCTTGTCTGTCCCAACTTCCAAAAAGTCCCGCTTATCTTCTGGGGTTTTGGATTCTGTTTTGGGTTTGGCTGATTTGTCGATCTCTTTTTTGATCTCGGCCTGAACGTCCGCTGGAAGCTTCGAAAGTTTGGCATCTACTTTCGCTCGTTCCTCGGGTGTAAGGTCGCGGTGTGTTCTGGGGTTGAGATTTGCCTGCTTCGCCAGCTCGTGCACGCCAAAGAAGAACACGATGCTGATGAGTAAATAGAGCCGCAGCGGATGCATGTGACGCACACGCTTTCCCGATAAAAAATCGATCGTCAATTTCCACGGCCGCGACATCAGCAGCCATAGCGAAATGGTAAATTTAGAGTCCCAATTCAAGAATGAATCGAGGATATCGGCGAAAACGCGGCCAAACGAGCGGCGGTAGTCCACGGCGTGTTGGCCGCATTGCGCACAGAACGGCCCACTCATGTTGGCGCCGCAATTTTCGCAAAAGGGCAAGGGTGGCGGGGAGAGTTTTCGACGGCGCGAGAAAAATCGCCGTCGCGGCGGTTCCAGTGCAGCACTCACCGCCGCCTCGGCACCGGTGATGCGGGATTGATCGTCCACGGATAAGAAAGTAGGAAACTCGAGAGAGCGACGATGGCAAATCACTGGTTGGAAGTCGGCATCTGCTGATTACGTCCGAGGGATGAAACTATTGAGAGTTGGACTGATAATTCTGACCTGATGACAGCTTTCGGTCTGAATTCAGCGGGGGCTGGTCAACCGCGCATGCGAGCGGTCCTCGAACATTTAGGGGCGGCGCGGCGGAGTTGAAAATTGCCGAACACGACAAAGGTAGCTGGCGGATGCGCGCCCTGAATCACTTGAACGCAGCCATCGACGATACAGAAAACGGAATCAGAGTTGCGCGTTAAATTGGCGGTCCAGGACGGAGTCTTGAGCTCTGCCTTTGCCGACTAGTTATGCCGAAAAACGATCGCGGCCGTTCCCAACCCCGCACTACCAAGGAGAAGGGCGAGGTCGGCAACGAAAAGCGGCAACAACATTAAGGCGAGACCGCAAAGCATCGGTGTCCAATATTTCATGCGTTTGCCGTAGGTGAAAACGATGAAGCCGAACGCGCTGAACACTACGCTGCCGATGCAATTCACCGTGAATAGACCCGACATGGGCTAATTTTGTAGCTTATCGCACGCCAAAAAGGTGTTGGTTAAACTGAACATTGACCGAATTTGCTGCGAAATGGCACGATCAGCCCGCCTCATCGTGGAAACAGAAAACGCTTTAGACTATGGGCACACTCTTTCGTACTAAAAGTCCTGACCATCTAATAGAGGAGGCGGCCGCGCCAGAGCGGCAGATGAAGCGCGCCCTCGGCCCGTTCGCTCTTACCTGTATTGGTATTGGGGCCATCATTGGAACGGGAATTTTTGCGTTGGCGGGAACGGCGGCTGCGGGCGAGCAGTTGCAAGCCTCGATTTGGAAAACCCCCATATTGAATTTCATTCAGTCATGGGCGACAGACGCACCGCTCGTGTTCGGGCGGCCAGGCGCAGGGCCTGCGGTAATGTTATCGTTCATAGTCGCCGGTGTCGCCTGTGGCTTTGCTGCACTCTGTTATGCCGAGCTCGCCTCAATGATTCCGGTGTCCGGCTCTGCCTATACCTATTCTTACGCAACACTGGGCGAAATTATCGCCTGGATTATTGGTTGGGACCTCATTCTCGAATATGCCGTCGGAAATATGGCCGTTGCCGTCGGCTGGTCGGGCTATTTCGTCAGGCTTTGCGGCAGTCTACTTGGATTAAAATTTCCGCTTTGGATAGTGAACGACTACAAAACGGCCCAAACAATTATCTCTCAGGGTGGCGACGCCTTAAAGAATTACTCGTCGACAACGCTGCCGGTCATCGCCGGCCACCCTATCTCCGTCAATCTTCCGGCACTACTAATTGTGGGGGCAGTGACGGTTCTTTTGATTTACGGAATTCGCGAAAGCGCGCGAACTAACAATACCATTGTTATTATCAAACTTTCAGTCGTCATGTTCGTCATAGCGTTTGGTGCGTTTATGATTCATCCGACCAATTGGCATCCGTTTGTCCCGACCGGGATAGGAGGTGTCATGAGCGGTGCCGCGATTGTCTTTTTTGCTTTCATCGGATTCGATGCCGTTTCCACGACGGCGGAAGAAACAAAAAACCCGCAACGCGACATGCCTATCGGGATCATCGCCAGCCTGATTATTTGCACGATTCTTTATGTTTTGATGGCGGCCGTGATTACTGGGGCACGAAAATACACTACCTACTTCGGAGATCCGGCCGCGGTCGCGACCGCATTTGCTGGTTATTCTTGGGCGCAGGCGTTAATCAGTGCGGGCGCGCTTGCCGGAATCACCTCAGTCCTCCTCGTTTTTCAGCTGGGCCAACCGCGCATTTTCATGGCGATGGCGCGTGACGGTTTGCTCCCACGATACTTTTCCCGCATTCACCCGCGCTTTCGGACACCGCACATCACGACCATTTGGACGGGGGTTTTTGTCGGCGGCGTTGCCGCAGTGGTTGACATCGGTTCATTGGCTGACCTGACAAATATCGGGACACTCTTCGCTTTCATCCTTGTCTGCCTCGGCGTCATTGTCCTACGACGCTCCGATCCGAACCGGCCACGCCCGTTCCGGGTTCCAATGAATCCGGTGTTTCCAATTCTCGGTGTCGTGTTTTGCTTCGTCTTGATGCTAAGTCTCCCTCTGGAGACGTGGATCCGTTTCTTTGTTTGGCTCGGAATTGGTCTGCTGATTTATTTCCTTTACGGCATAGGCCATAGCAGATTGCGCGGTGGTGTCGACACGGGAATAACGGAAGACCAGCCGCCACCCCTGGTTAAGACCTGACGGGCAATCGTAGGGATCTCCCGATCGCGGGACACCCGTCATGAGTTAGCTGATCATCTATTAACTGCGAGATCCCTCACATTCGTTCGAGATGACCTGCGGTCGCTGCGCGACTCAATCGCCCTTCGACTTGTCGTAGAACAAAATATTGAATAACAGGATGACTCCAGCGCCCGCAGCGCAAAGGAAAAAGATGATCGCCAGGCCCGGATAACCCCAGATTCGGAAATTCGTTTCTACTCGCATCAGCAATGCTGCACCAACAATCAGCGCCGCGATGATCAAGCCGACGGTGATGCGGTTCGCAATCTTCTGGAAGCCGACGATTAACGTCTTCTCATCGATGGCATCGACCGAGACCTTGAATTCGTTATTCGCCAGGGCATCGAAGAATCTGTTCAAGCGCGCGGGCAATCGTTGGAGCAAGTCTTTTACTTCGAGAACTCCACTGAATAAATTTCCGGGCGATATGGTTTTGACTACGCGCTGCCGCAAAATCTCCGCGGCATTGCGCCGAATGCTCGCATTCGGATCGAACTGAGGCGCCAGCGTTCGACCGACCTGATCGAGGTTGAGCAGAGTTTTGCCAAGCATCGTTAGCTCAGGGGGAACGCGAATCTGAGATTCGGCCGCGCATCGGGTTACTTCCAGAACAAGCCGGCCGACCTGCATTTGTTGCACCGTGGCGGTCTTTTGCTGTCCTACGATTTCGGAAATGCGTCGGCTGAATTCGGCTTGATCGAACTCGCGCCGGGGCTGGCCGATTTTGATCGCGATTTGTGAAGCGTCCTCACCATGGCCTTCGGAAATCGCGAGCAATAATTGCAGCAAATCTTCCTGTAAACGCGGCATGATTCGCCCGACCATTCCGAGATCAAGCAGGGCAATGCGATGATCGGGCGTCAGGAAAACATTTCCCGGATGCGGATCAGCGTGAAAGAGTCCTTCGACCAGAATTTGGTTGAGGTAGGCGCGAAATAGTTCCTCGGCCAGTGTTTCACCGTCGAACTCCATCCGCGCCAGTGGACTCATTTCGGTGATTTTCGTCCCCGGCACATATTCCATCGTCAGAACGCGCGAGGTGCTGTAATCGGCGATTGGAGCCGGCACAATGATGTGCTCGAAATCATTGAGTTGTTCCCGAAAAGCTGAGAGATGATTTGCTTCCAGGCGATAATCGAGTTCGCGCATTAAACTTTTCCGCAATTCCTCCAGCATGCGAGTAAACTCGTAGCGCTGGCCGAACTCGGTATGATGATCGAGAAACTCTGCAATCTCTCCCAGGGCATCGAGATCTTCCACCATCTGCTCGCGAATGTTCGGCCGCTGCACTTTCACCGCCACTGGTCGGCCATCACGCAAACGAGCAGGATGTACTTGTCCGAGCGAAGCCGAAGCCATCGGCGTCGATTTGAATTCGGCAAAAGCTTTCGACATTCTGACTCCGAGTTCTGAAGTCACGATCTTCTCGACCTCGCCAAAGCCGAAAGGCTCGACTTCGTCCTGCAAACGGGCCAAGGCGTCAAGATAAGCCGGTGGCAGCAATTCTAGGCGAGTGGACAATAATTGCCCGAGCTTAACAAAGGTTGGACCAAGTTTTTCCAAATCTGCTGCGAGCTCGTCTGCTTTGGCCACTTCCTTCGGCGTTACGCGTTCCTCGGCTGTCAGCGCTTCCTCAAGGCCCGTTTCTTTTACGAGGTCGGAACGTCCATATTTTGCGAGAAGCCAGGCGATCTGATGATAGCGCTTTAGGTGCTGTGGTTTCAATGAGATGCCCATTTCCGTACCTGTGGGTGCTACCGACAATTCGATTTTCGAGGGCTGCCCGAGGCTATCGTTAGGAGATCAATCGCTTGTTCGGAAGCTTTCGGGTGCCGCATGGAGGGACGCGCGCTGTCGCGTCCCAAACAAAAAAGTAAGGGGCACGACAGCGCGTGCCCCTCCGTAGTTTAGATTGTGCCGAATTAAGTTACGCCGCTTTTTTGTAGCTCACCTTGTCGTCGGTCTCCAGCCAATCGAACATTGGTGTCGTCTTAGGATCGAGACCGAGCGGTTTCAATTGCTCGACGTACCAGTCGCGTTTCTCCGGATTACGGTAAGGATTTTCCTTCATCACTTCCTCACTCCATGCTTGCTTTTCTTTTTCGCCTTTCGGAACGCCGTTGCGATCGAGCCATTTGGCAATCTCCTCATCGTTGGCTCCGGTTTCGACGAACGCCTTGAAGTCGTTGCCCTTAATCCCTTTGAACCCAAAGAGCATGTTATCGAGCGGACAATCAAAATGGTATTCGCCGATGTTCCCCCAAAGTAGCGCACGGCATTTGTCGATCGTGCGCCCCAGAATGGCGTAGCCGCCCACTCGCGTTTTCGGACTGCGCGGCGGTTCCTTCGTTAGATCTTTCCCTTTCGTATTCATGAAAAAACCTACGGACTCCATTCGAGCTGGCAAGAAATGAACGCGAACCCCGAACGGCGTGCGAAACATTAGTATGGCAAAAGAGAAGGAAACCATATCGACAATTAACGATCTCATCGAAACACTGAAGGACGGACAGGAAGGGTTTCGCCAGGCGGCGGAAGCGGTGAGAGATCCGGAGCTTAAATCTTTGTTCAACGAATGTTCCTTGCAGCGTGCGCGTTTTGCCGGCGAACTCCAAAGCGAAGCCGTGACACTAGGTGAAAGCAAACCCGAAGACAGCGGCAGCACCGCTGGTGCGTTGCATCGGACGTGGATCAATCTTAAGGCCGCAATCGCCAAACGCGACGATCACGCCATTCTGGAGGAATGCGAGCGCGGGGAGGATTCGGCGGTTCATGAATACGAAGAAGCGCTGGAAGATAAGGATCTCATCGGGCCAGTCCGCGAAATTATTTCGCGCCAGCACGAAAAGGTGAAGAGCGTGCACGATCGGATAAAAAACTTGCGCGACGCGACAGCGAGTTGAGAGAGAAAGGTACAAAAAGCCACACGGTTGCCGGCTGCAGCGGCGGTCTCTTTGATAGATGCTTTCGGCGGTCATAGACCGCCGCTACAGTGCGCTGATGGAACATTGGGGCGTCGTGGTGGCGCTTATATTTTTTTCCGCTGCGCTCGTTCATGCCGCACCAATCGCTCCACCGCCGGCCGGAAAGCTTTATCATGGATTCTATTTCGGCGGGCTCGGCACCGATTCACACGATCCGACTGAGCATGATTTCTCAGCACAGGATATCGAACAGTATGAAAAAACGGTCGGCGCGAAAACAGCCTGGGTTTACTTTTCCGATAATTGGTTTGAATCGCGAAAGTTTCCGGAAACAATTTGTTCCTCGATTCGTCAGCTCGGGAAAATTCCCTTTCTGCGCCTGATGCTGCGTTCTGATGTTGATCAGAATCACTCCGAGAAATTTTTTTCGCTGGATAAAATTATCGCGGGTGCATTTGATGCCGACCTCCGCGGCTGGGCGGACGGCGCGAAAGCTTTCGGAAGACCCTTATTGATCGAATGGGGGACGGAACCAAACGGGAAGTGGTTCAGTTGGAATGGTCGCTGGAATGGCGGAGCCAGGATTGGGCCGGCGAAGTATGTTACTGCCTACCGCCACATTGTTGACTTGATACGCAACGAAGGTGCCGACAACGTGCAATGGGTCTGGCACGTGAACTGGTTCGATGAGCCGGAACAAAAATGGAACGCGTTCGAACACTATTTTCCGGGCGAAAATTACTGCGATTGGGTAGCGCTGAGTGTTTACGGTCCAACGACTCCGGGGACCAGGGACGGCACGGAAAGTTTCGCTTTCAAGCTGCGTGAGGCGTATCCACGCTTGGTCAAAATCGCACCGGGGAAGCCGATGATCATTGCGGAGTTTGGTTGCGATCTGCACAACAGACGCTGCAATGCCGTGGAATGGGCGCACGGCGCATTAGACGAAATTTTCTCGGGGAAATGGCCGGCGCTAGCTGGCTTTTGCTGGTGGAACGAAGGCTGGCAGAACGACGATCACAAGAAAAACGACAGTGATCTGATTATCTGGCATGATCCGAATCTGGCGCGGATTTTTCGCGAAGAAATGGCCCGTCATTTCGACAAGATTCAAGAGACGGCATTGGCAGATAATGCTGGCGACCATTGACAAGCAAAGAAGTTTCTCACAAATCGATGCAGAAGATGCGAAAATGGTTGATCCTTCTCTTTCTCTGGCCCTGTGTGATGCGGGGGCAAACCCCGCCTGCTACCGAAGCGCTCGACAAGCTCGCTAACGACTTTTGGAGTTGGCGGGCGAAATACGCGCCCTTCAATGGCGACGACGTGCCGCGCATGGAACGACCCGGCGGAGTGCGCGATTGGTCAGCGGCGGCAATCGACAAGCGTGGTCGTGATCTGAAAGATTTCGACGCGCGTTATCAGAAAATCGATCCCAGCGATTGGTCAATCCCGCAACAGGTTGATTATCGACTGATCGGTTCCGCACTCTCACGAGTGCATTGGGAACTGGAGGTGAATCCCCGCTGGAAACGTGATCCCAATTTTTACATCGAACAGACGCTAACACCGATCGTGGAAGCGCTGACCGTTCCCGCGCCCTACGATGAGGCACGGAGTCGCGAGATTCTCACCCGCATCGAGAATGTTCCGTCGATCTTACAGCAAGGTTCGGAAAATCTCGATAAAACGCCAGGACCGTTTGTGACCGTGGCCATTCAAGCGCTCGAGGGCGTGCGCGAGCGTCTGCGCAAGATGGCCGAATCATTGCGCCCCGCCACAATTCTTGGCGACCAAGAGCTGAACGAGGCCACAGATCGCGCGGCTGATGCGCTCGAACATTTCCGCGCGAACTTGAATGATCGATTGGCATCAGCGCCAAAAGAAACGGCCCTCGGTCGCGACGCCTACATGTTCTTTCTCAAAAACGTAGCGCTCTATCCCTACTCGCCGGAACAAATTCTGGAAATGGGCGCGCAGGAATGGAATCGCGCGGTTGCATTTGAGACCTATGAGAAAGAGCGCAACAAAAATGTCCCACCACTTCAGCTTGCGAAGAACACCGATAGCTGGATAAAAGATGCAGCCACCAAAGAACTTCAGATTCGGGAATTTCTCGAGAAGCGTGGCATTCTCATGGTGCCGGCCTGGCTGCAGCATTATACCCTCCGGCCGATACCGAAATATTTGGAAAGCCTGGGCTTCGGCGAAAAGGATGATTTCACGTCTGCTTCGCGGCTCAACGAAAATTGTATTCGTTACGTACCGCAACCTTCGGGCAATCTTGGTTACTTCTGGCGCGCTACCGCGCAAGATCCGCGACCGATCATCGTCCACGAAGGAATTCCTGGTCACTATTTTCAGCTCTGTCTTTCGTGGAAACACGAGGACCCGATTCGGCGACATTACTATGACTCCGGCGCTAACGAAGGAATTGGTTTTTACGCCGAGGAAATGATGCTGCAGGCTGGCGTGTTCGACGACAGCCCACACAGCCGCGAGATCATTTACAATTTCATGCGACTCCGCGCGCTCCGCGTTGAAGTAGATGTAAAACTCGCGCTCGGGCAATTCTCGTTAGAGGAGGCCGCCAAATACCTCGAACAAAAAGTACCGATGGATGCGCAAACAGCGCGACAGGAAGCGATCGCTTTTTCGACCGGCCCGGGCCAGGCGTTAACCTATCAGATCGGCAAACTCCAGATCACTCAATTATTGGCGGAAGCACGTTTGCAACAGGGCGACAAGTTTGACCTTCGTGCCTTCCACGATTTTGTCTGGAAGAACGGTAATGTGCCGATTGCATTGCAGCGTTGGGAGTATCTCGGTGCGAGCGACGAGATTGAAACGGCACCCGGTAGTCGGAACGAGCCTCGTCATTGATTTATTCGGTAATCGATTAGTGAAGCCTTGCGCTCGACGCGGGGCCGATCGAAGTGAGACGCTGTTAACTGACATAACGAGAGTGCGCCGTATGTTGTCCGACGGGCCTACCGATTCTCAGTCGCGACGATGTCGATGAATCGAGATCGCGCACGCTCTCCTTTTTTAATATAAAAGCGCAGGGAATTTTCCCGATGAGGTCGTTTCAGCATCTACGGGCGACGGAAGATGCCTTTCCTTCAGGCCACCTTCCGTGCCCAAGAAACCGCCTCAATCAAGGGGTCGGAAGTAGTGCTCGACCACGTAGCGGCTGACTTCTCGCCCGAGGTTCGATCCTTCCTCGCAAGAGTTGCGAAAGTGGAAGCCGGCAAGGGTCCGCGCTAGAGTCACGTCTTTGACCGCGTCGTGGAAGCTCTGGTACTGACGCGTCGTTCCCGTCACTCGGCTATCGAGGGAGAAAGAGACTTTGTCGGTGCCGAAGTAGGCACGGAGCGTGTTTGCCAAGGCGCTGCTGTGGAAGGCGTGTGCCGCCGGATACTCAGGATGGTTTGGCGTCGTGCGCAGCGGCGCCCAACTTGGATCGGCCTCAGTCGCCGGATTACCGTCTTCATCCGCCCGCTGGATGGCCCGATAGGGACGCCACGATAAATAGTGGTACTTGGCTTCGAAGCCCGCGATCATGGCGTCGCCTCCGGCCACGTGCGCCATCGCCAACATGCGCGCGGCCTGCACAAGGTCCAGTCCGCGGTTGGTGATGATGCGAAGCATGCCGTCGTTCCACTGCCTGATGTCATGGTCGGTCCAGAAAACCGCCTGAGCGGTCTGATTGGGCGTGCGAGTCGCGCTGTCAAATCGGCCGAGTTGTTTAACCTGGTTGAAGTCCTCGGCGTACTCCTCGCTCGTCAGCTCATTTGGACCGTCTGGGCGAAACTGTGACGCGGTTTCGAGCGCAAGCGGCGTGATCCCCGGCAGGAGAAGGCCCACAATCGGTGGCGGGGGATTGCCGGGGTTGGGCTCCCAGATCCCGGGGAGCGGCGATGGCGGCGTGAATGTTGGAGTCGCGCAGCGGCCGTCGTTTTGGCGCAGCGCAACAATTGCCTGCGCCACGCGCTCGCCAATCACGGTGCCGTTCGTCTTCGCTTCGCCATCAGGAATCCCATTCATGTAGGCGTCATAGATTCCGGTGAGAGTGTTTGCCTCAGCGGTGTTCAGGCCACACGGCAGGCCTACAAGCGTGTGGTGCGCCGCGGTTGCAATCGCGGCTGCTGCCGAGGTATTCGGGGGAACATTGATCGGAGGATCGTATTGCGCATAAAACTGATAGCCGCCTTCGAGCGCAACTGCCGCATCGTAAATCGCCACGTGGGCGATCCCCATGTAAAGAGCTGCGTCAGACGGACCCCTGCGCCCGTAGTTCTCTGATCCGGCGCTGGAGGGGATGATCGCCTTTCGCGCCTCGTTACTCCAATAAATCACCGGGCCCGGCGACAGGTCGATCGCATACGCCCGCCCAATCATGAGTGCCAGTGCGATTGCAACGGCTAAAAGCCGCATTTTTTTGAACTGAGTCAGTAAATTCATTGTTTTTCCTTTGATTGAATTGCTTTCCCTGTACAAAGGGATTCCCGAGCGCCTGCTGCACTGAATCGTAAGGTTGTTTCGGATCGCTTTTCTCCTGCGGTTCTTGATACAAACTGCAAAGGTAAGACTGCGGGAAGGGGGATAGTTTTGGGCAAAGCGACTTATTCCCTTCCACGCACTGGGAGCGTGGTGCTCGCGGCCGGGAGAAGCCAGGCCGAACGGAGGTCGCGCAGGCATTCTCACACAGCGCGAGGTGCATGGACACTCGCGCTGCCTGATCTTTCTGCCTTTGATTACGGGCAAGTAATCAGCGGACAATTACTTGGCTGCGGCATATCGATCCGTCTCGGCGCTCCAGCTGGAACAATCTGGATCACGATCGCGAGTGCGTTGACGCTACCTTCGTTCGCTACCAGGTGTACGTCCCCGCAGCCTATGTCGGTGAAGCTCTGGCCTGCTGTGTAGATCTTAGGCGTGCAGGTGGGATCGGCGGCGTCGTACACGGTAAGCGTGCCGGCCGTGACGGTGATCAGACTGGGACCCGGATGCGTGTGCCAGCCACTCTTAGCCCCGGGTGCGAACGTGTTTTGGATGACATAGACGTCCGAACTTCCCTTCACCTTCATCTCCAGCTCCCATTTGGGCATTTCGCTTTCGCATCCCAAGTTAAGCGCACCAGACCGATAATGGCCCACCGCCAGCGTTACGGTTGTAAGCCCACACGCTGGTGTTGCTAGAGCCGGCGCGGGTGTCAAGGCCGCAACGGCGATAAGCGCCGGTACCATGAAGAGTCGCAGGATTCGTATCTTTTTAAGGTGAGTCGATGGATTCATTGTTTTTTTCCTTCCCGTTGATGGAATTGCTTTCCCTGTACAAAGGGATTCCCGATCGCCTGCTGCACTGAATCGTAAGGTTGTTTTGGATCGCTTTCCTTCCGCGGTACTTGATACAAATTGTTTAGATGAAGACCGCGGCGGTGAATGGGTCTGGGCAGAGTGACTTATTTCCTTCCACGCACTGGAGCGTGGTGCTCGCTGCTGCGAGAAGCGAGGCTGAGCCGGAAGTTGCGGAAGCGGCGCTGGCCGAGCTTTGTCAAACCTATTGGTCGCCGCTTTACAGTTTCGTGCGCAGCCGCGGCTACACAGTCGAGGATGCGCAGGACCTCACGCAGAGCTTCTTTGCCTACGTGATCGAACACAAGACCTACGCCCGGAGTGACCATCAGAAGGGCAGGTTCCGTTCATTCCTGCTCGCGTCCCTGAAGAATTTTCTCGCCGATGCCTGGGACCGCGAACGGACGCTGAAGCGGGGCGGCGGATGCGCCTTTCTGCCTCTGCACGAGGAGCAGGTCGAAAATGCGGAATCGGTCTTTCAGACCCGCAGCGCTGCACCTAACGAGGACTGGCTTTTCGACCATAGCTGGGCCGAAGCCGTGCTCGGCGCCGGACTGGAACGGCTGGCCGCAGATTACAAAAGCGAGTCCAAGGAGAAGCTGTTCAGTGAATTGAGAATTTTTCTGGCGGGCGGTGCTGCACCGTTGCCGGCTTACTCTGAGCTCGCCGTGCGGTTGGGAATGACGGAATCAACCATTCGAAGTCACGTCACTCGCCTGCGCGAACGCTATCGAGAAGCATTACGCGCAGAGGCGCGTCGGACGGTGGATACAGAGGCGGAAGTGGACGAAGAGTTACATGACCTTTTTCGTGTGCTAACGGCGAATTAAAGTAGGCCCGATATGGCAAGATCGCTGGCATCCGGCGTCGCCAGCTGCTCGGTCTGCGGGCAGCAGTTAAATGCCAAAGGCGAGTGTCTCGCCTGCCTGGTGCGCGCGGCTCTCGACGAGTCAGTAACTCAGGGCGGGCGGCAGTCATTGGTCTTCGGGGATTTCGAAGTGCTGCTCCGCGAAGACGGCTCTTTGTGGGAACTCGGTCATGGCGGCATGGGCGTGACCTATCTGGCGCTGGATACTGTGCTGCGCCGCAAGGTCGCGCTGAAGGTCATTGAACTACCGAAAGCCGCGCGCAGCTCAAACGCTGTCCGCGAACGGTTTTCACGCGAAGCGCGCGCCGCGGCTTCCCTGCGGCATCCGAACGTGGCTACCGTCTTCCGGTTCGGCGCTTCGGCCAATGGCCGTCATTGCTACTACGCGATGGAATTAATCGAGGGCGAGACCCTCCAGGAACGCACGGAGCGAGATGGGCCGCTGAATGCAAAACTGGTTCTCGAAATTGCCATCCAAACTGTGCGCGCATTAACGGCTGCCGCAGCTCACGGTTTGATTCATCGTGACCTGAAGCCTGGTAACATCATGCTGACGCGCGGCGACAGCGACACAGCGGAAGTGGAAGTAAAGGTCATCGACTTCGGCCTGGCCAAGGCGATCGCCGAGGCGGGAAGTCAGATGGACCTGACTCGCGGCGGGTTCGTGGGCACACCCAATTTTGCAAGTCCCGAGCAATTCGAGAGTGGGCCAGTCGATGTGCGTGCGGACATTTATTCCCTCGGAATTACGCTCTGGTTTGCCCTCACCGGCAAAACGCCATTCGCCGGCCGCACTATTGAGGAAATTCGCAGCGCGCAGAAATCCAACGCACTCCCCGTCGCACAACTGGAGGCAGCTCGTGTTCCCTCTCGCCTGCAGTCGCTGCTCAGGTCCATGCTGGCTTTCGAGCCGGCGGCGCGGCCTGGCATACAGGAGCTGGCGGCAGCGCTGCGCCGTTGCTCGGCAAAAGAGATCGCGCTGGAGATAGCGCACGTTTTGTTCGTCGACATTGTCGGCTATTCCAAGCTCTCCATTAACGAGCAACAGGCGAGCGTCGACGAACTGACGCAGATCGTCCGCGCTACCGAGCAGTTTCAAACAGCCGAGGTAGCTGATCGTTTGATCAAGATCGCGACCGGCGACGGCATGGCGTTGGTCTTTTACACCAGTCCGGAAGCGCCGGTCCGCTGCGCCATCGAGATCAGTCGAGCGCTCAAGCAGCATCCCTCATTGCAAATCCGCACAAGTATTCACAGCGGGCCGGTCAGTGGCGTTGTCGATGTTACCGGTCGCGCAAATCTCACTGGCGCCGGATTGAACATGGCCAATCGCGTGATGGAGTGCGGAGACGCCGGCCACATTCTCCTGTCCAAACATGTGGCCGAAGACTTGGGAGAATTCGAGGAATGGCGACCGCTGCTGCATGATCTTGGTACGATCGAGGTCAAGCACGGCGTGAAGTTGCACGTCGTGAATTTTTATAGCGACGAGGTCGGTCGTCGCGAGCTGCCAATGCGATTTGAGTTACGGCGGCGACGTACTACGCGAGTCCGATGGTTCACTACCGCAGCAACAGTAGTGCTCGCTGCTGTTCTAACGCTAACAGTCTTCCTTTTTCGAAACCGCCCGCCTTCAGCGCCGAGCATACCGGAGAAAAGCATCGCGGTGTTGCCATTCCTCGATCTTAGCCAGGCCAAAGATCAGGAATATTTCTGCGATGGGATGAGTGAAGAAATTCTGGACGGGTTGGCGAAGGTCGAAGGCCTGCGCGTCGTTGCTCGCAGCTCATCCTTTTCATTCAAAAGGAAAACCGCGGACGCAAGTGATGTTGGGAAGAAGCTAAACGTCGAAAATGTGCTTGAAGGCAGTGTCCGGCGTGAGGGTAACCGTGTTCGAATAACAACGCAGTTGATCAGCGCGCGTAACGGGTTTCAGCTTTGGTCAGAAACCTACGACCGCGAGTTACAAAGCGTCTTCGCCCTTCAGGATGAAATCACCCGCGCAATTATAAGCGCCCTTAAGCTAAAACTAGCCGTGTCGCTTCCCGTACGTGAAGAACGCAACAGCGAGGCCTATGATCTTTATCTCCAAGGCCTTTATCTTTCCAATAAAGGAAGCGAGAAAGATTTACGTGAAGCACTTGCTTTCTTTCAGCGCGCTCTGGAGAAAGATCCAAAATTATCCCGCGCCTGGACCGGGATCGCGAAAATTTGGTTTTACCTGGCCGATGTCTACGTAAGACCGCTTGAGGCCTACCCGGCATCGCGAGCAGCCGCGTTGAAGGCGATTGAACTCGACGACAAAGATGCAGAGGCACATTGCTATCTGGGCGAAGCAATCCGAATCCTGGATTGGGATCTTCCGGGCGAGGAGAGGGAGTTGGAGCGAGCGTTACAACTAGACCCTAATTCAGCGCCAGTGCACTTTTTCCTCAGCCTCTTGCCGCTCTTCCGCGGTGACGTGAAAGAAGGACTCGAGCTTGTGCTGAAAGCTGAACGATTGGATCCGGTGTCACCGATTATTAGCTACGTGGCTACTGCCGCTTACCTGGCGGATAACCGGCTTGATGACGCAATTACCGAAGGCCAGCGTACCCAGCAGCTCGATCCGCATTATTTTTATTTGGATTCGGCTCTCGCCGCAGCGTATCGCGAGAAGGGAAGCTTTGCAGAGGCGATTTCGCTCTATGCCAAGGCCCAGGAAGAAACGCATCTTCCCAGTAGCGGTTTGGCGATTACTTACGCGCGGTCTGGCCAACAGAACGAGGCGCTAAAGATTCGCGATCAACTTCTGCAGGAGAGGCGAATAAGATACATCTCCGCTCAGATCATCGCTGCCATCGACGTCGGGTTAGGCGACAAAGAAGAAGCTTTCCGGTGGCTGGACGTCGCTGCTACGGAACATTCGGGAATACTGCAATGGATCGCGTTCCTTCCTGAATTTCGCCCGCTTCGATCCGACAAACGTTTTCCAAACCTTCTGCGGCGAATCGGCGTGCCCCACGCCTCGACTCTGTCTATTACGGAGACGAGTCTATCGGAAATTCATGATCCAACCGCACAAACTCATCTTTCACTCAGAATTGGAGTAAAGCCGCGACCAAATACTCAGAATGGTCACGTTGTTAGACTCGCCGTTTCCTTCTATGACCTAACGAAAGATAACAAATTGAAGCCTACGGATGCACGGACTGCTTACGATTGGCTGACGCGCGACCGCGACTGGACGGATCCGACTCCAAAATTCCTCGCAGCAACGTATGTGCGTCCGAAAACCCAGGCAGCTTCGGCTGAGGGACGACGCTATGGCGGATTCGCGGTCCATGTTTATTTCGATGGCCAATTACAAGATGCGCGAGCGGCTCCGCCGGAATTGCTGACGCTCTTTCCAGCTCCCGATCAAGTCGCGGTTCCTCCAAGCGCGACGGCCACTTCGCCTCACTAGCTCGCGCAAAGTTACGGGACGCTACTCGGATCAACATTCCTATAAGGCGCTACCCTACGCTGTGCGCTAAAGGCACTGCCCGACAAATTGGCTTGTTACTTTCCCGCTCCTTCGCTAAATCACGGAAAACTCGCGAAAAACGCTATAACAGATCGAGTACGAGAAGCGACTTGGGTGGCAGGAGGTTTCCTGCTTTGGGCACCGATCATATTTGGCCAGGAAGCTTCACCGACGCCGTCGCCCGATCGGTCCGGCGTAACGATTGAAGAAGTCATCGTCACCGGTTCCAACATCCCGACTTCAGAAGAAGTCGGTCCGAACCCGGTCGATACCTATCGCAGGGAGGACATTACCCGACTTGGGGTGCGTTCCGCGACTGATCTTATCCAGAAATTGCCAGCGGTTGCGGGAGCGGCAGTGAATGAAAACGTCGTCAACGGCGGTGACGGTCGCGTGGAAATTAACCTGCGCGGCCTTCTCGCTAAAGAAACTCTAGTCTTGCAGGACGGACGTCGTCTCGCGCCGGTCGGGTTTGCCGGTGATACGGTCGACCTTAACACCATTCCACTCGGACTAATTGACCACATCGATGTCCTGAAGGATGGGGCTTCCGCCATTTATGGAGCGGATGCAGTTGGCGGTGTGTTCAACGTTTGGTTGATCCACCGGTTCCGTCACGTCGAGCTCTACTCCAGCTATGGCAACACCAATCTCGGCTCTGCCAATGACGCGGCGGAAAGAAGGGCGTATCTCCTGGCCGGCACTGGAGACGATAAAACGGACATTGTTGTCTATGCCGAGTATTATGATCGTGACGCAATCTACTCCCGCGACGTTGACCTCTCTAGTACTGCAGACTTCTCGCGGTTTGGCGGCTCGGATTTCCGTAGCGGTGCATTCGCCGGACACGTGGGCCCGCCCGGGCTAATGACGAGCTTCCTTTACGAACCAGTTAGGAATAATGGCGCGCTAACACCCACGCCCCACGCATATCAAGACGCAGCGCATGACCCGGAATATTTGCGGTTTGATATGGTTCCGCCAAAACAACGGCGCTTCGACTTCGCGCCCCTAACTCCGGCACTGCCCGCGGTCGACCGCGAATATCTCTACGGCTCGCTCGACCGCAAAATTTTCGGACAATCCTTGGAGCTTTTCGCTGATTTCAAGTATGCGCGCACTTTCTGGGATAGCGCCCTGGCGCCACTTCAATTTACACCTGATGTATGGACGGATGTGACGCACCCGTTCGGGATCACTCCCCCCGGAGGGGTTGGCTTCAGCGTACCCCTTCAGAACCCATTCAATCCATTCACGGTGCCGGAGTATACCTCGCCTGGAGGATTTGATCCGAGGTTCCCGCAAACTCAATCAAGTGCTGCGCCTCCCGGGACTCAGTTCACCACCTTCGTCAGATACCGTGCGTTGGAAGCCGGGCCGCGCACGTTCAAGATTACAACGGACAATTACGAGTTTACCGGCGGCCTCAAAGGTAATTTGGGTGAATTCGGAGATTATTTTAAGACGTGGAACTGGGAGACCGCGTTTCGTTATAACGAAGATCGCCGCATCGAGCGCGACAGCGGGATTGTCGACACCAATGCTTTGCGGCAGGCTTTGCTCGATCCCAATCCGGCAACCGCCTTCAATCCATTCGGTCTCAACCAGAACTCGCCCGCGGTCATTGCCAAAATAATAAAAACCACCCAACGGCGCGGCACGACGTCGTTGACCCTTGAGGACTTGAAGTTGACCGGCGATCTGTTCAATCTCCGACCGGGGCCGGTCTCCTTCGCTGTTGGTGGTGAACATCGAACTGAACGCGCCAGCGATCAGCCTGACCCGCTCGTCTCCTCTGGCAACATCCTTGGCGGTGACACCTTTGAACCAACCAAGGGGAGCCGGGACGTTTGGTCCATCTATTGGGAGGTTCGCGTCCCTGTTACGAGTCCTGCCTGGAACGTTCCCGGCCTTTACAGCCTGGAACTAGATCACCAGGAGCGATTCGACGACTTCAGTGATTTTGGTGGCACCGAAAGACCGAAGTTCTCCGTGCGCTGGCAGCCGATCGACTCGGCTCTGACCATTCGCGCCACCTACAGCGAAGCGTATCATGCTCCGACCCTGAGCGATTTGTTTCACGGAGTGGTAGTCGGGGCTACGTTTGTCACTGATCCGCGGAGTCCAGATCCTACAGAGCTCCAATTCGTTGGCACGAATTTGAGCGGTAATCGGAATCTGCAGCCGGAAACGGCCTATGAATGGACTTATGGCGCTGTCGTCACGCCCGGCAAATGGTGGAGCCCGCTTCAGGGTTTGACGCTGCAAGCCGATTTCTACCATATCGACCTCCGCGCCGTCACTATCAGCTTGGATAAAGATCCGCAGTTTCTTGTAAATCACGAGGACCAATTTCCAGGCCAGGTCGTGCGTGGGCCCTCCACCGGGCCAGATGACCCGTTTGGGCCTATCGTGCTTCTCAAATTTCCGGAACAAAATCTAGGTCGGATTATACAAGAGGGTTGGGATTATGAGGTGGCTTATTCGTTCGACACCTCGAGATTGGGTCATGGTGACTGGGGCACGCTGACCGCGACATTCAACGGCACCTATATAAACCGCGTCGTGCTCCAAGCGGTCGTCGGTGGACCGGAAAAGGTGGTTGTCGGCAAGTTCGGCGGCGGTTTCCTAGGGACTGCAGGTGGTGGTTCGTTTACGCATAATCGCTGGTATGCGAGCTTGTTCTACGACGCATCGGTGCGCTCACCGTTGGCTGGACTCGATACCGGCTTTATCGTGCACTACATCGGCCAGTACTGGGACGATCGCTCTTCAACCCATAACGTAAGGGACCGCAAGATTCGCGAATGGACTACCATTGATTGGATCCTGAACTACACGTTCAACCTCCCAGCACCCCCTGCGCAGAACGAAGTCGCCGGTTACAACAAGGACGGCGGCAAAAACGCGACGATGAAAGGCGGTAAAGATAACAACGTCATGCCGGTCTCTACCGCAGAGTACAATCCGCGCGGATGGCGAGCATGGCTCAATAATACAACCATCACGCTTGGCGTGAACAACGTTTTTGATTTAGCGCCGCCATTCGTAGCCGGGGCCAATGAAAACGGCTACGACGAGCAAACAGCCAATATCAAGGGGCGAACCTGGTATGTGGCGTTAAAGAAACACTTCTAAGGAACCACTCGTCTCGAGTCCGAGCCGGACTGGCATTACAGGGTAGTAGCCTGCGCTCCCCAACAGTGAAATCCGCGTAATCCGCGGTTCCTATTTGAATCATCCCGCTTCTTCGAAAGCGGCGTTTGCGCGTTCCTGCTGGTGGAAATGGGCAAGATACTGGCCCCGACTCCGCAGCATCACTTTGTAAATAGGGAGAACCTTCAGCTTGACCACGTAATCTTCCGCGAAACGGATCGTTCTATCGTAGACTGGCAGCCTGTTGGATGCATCCTGTTAGGACGACAACGAAATACGGCGCTCCACTCGTAACCCGATTAGAAATAAAGTTCGTTTCGGCGAGGCGCCGAAAGTCCGAGCCGGACTGGCGTAAAACACGAGACGCGTGCGCTTCCCGATTCCGTGAAATCCGCGCAGCCTGCGGTTAAAATCTAATCGGCAATCTCAAGACCCATTTGGCGGGCGGTGCCTGCGATGATGCGGAACGCGGCTTCATCATTTCGCGCATTCAAGTCCTTCGCCTTTGTCTTAACGATATCCATGACTTGCTTGCGCGTTACCTTGCCAACCTTGGTTTTGTTAGGTTCCTTGGAACCAGCGGCGATGTTTGCTGCTTTCTTTAACAAGACGGCTGCCGGCGGGCTCTTGGTAATGAAAGTGAATGACTTGTCTTTGAAGACAGTGATGACCACGGGAAGGATGTCGCCCGCCTGTTTCTGAGTGGCGGCGTTAAATTCCTTACAGAAAGCCATGATGTTGACGCCGCGTGGACCTAGCGCCGTTCCGACGGGCGGCGCTGGGTTAGCCTGGCCAGCCGGAATTTGCAGTTTAATTTGAGCTATTACTTCTTTTGCCATGGGGTTCGCGTTAAATTGTTAAACTGTTAAATCGTTGAATCCGCTGACTTCTGATCTCCGACCTCTTTCCTCGGAACTAACCGCGCTCCACCTGCCAGTACTCCAGTTCCACCGGCGTAGCGCGACCGAAAATGGTGACAGAAACGCGCAACTTGCCGCGTTCGGGATCGATCTCTTCCACGATACCATTTTGGTTTTGGAACGGTCCGTCGGCAACCTTCACTGTTTCGCCGACCTCGAACGAAACCTTCGGCTTCACCTTTTCCTCCCGTTCTTTCATCTGCGCGAGCATCGATTCAACCTCTGATTGACGCATGGGGATGGGCTTGTCCTTGGTCCCCGCAAAGCCGATCACCCCCGGGGTGTCCTTAATAAAATACCAGGTGCGATCGACCAGCTGATTGTCTTCGTCGAGCAAATGCATGTTCACGATCAAGTAGCCGGGGAAAAATTTTCGAGTGGTCTCGCTTTTCTTACCTTTTTTGATCTCGGAGACACGTTCGGTTGGGACGAGCACCTCGTAAATAACGTCGCTCATTTCTTCGGTCTTAACGCGCTTCTCGATATTATCCTTGACCTTGTTCTCCTGCCCGGAAAGCACGTGGACGACGAACCACTGATCCTTCGCTGCGAGTGCGTGCGCCATACAACTAGTGAATGCGGGTGAAGAAGTGGACGATGTTGACGAGAATGAAATCGCAGAAGGCAACATAACCGCCTAATAAGAGCATCGAGACGATGACCACACCGGTGGAATCAAAGAGCTCTTTATATTTCTTGAATCCCTTCTCCTTAGGGTCCCATGGCCAGGAAGCTTTTTGCAGCTCGACCTTCACTTCATTAAAGAAGGTTTTGAGTTTGGTTAACATGAGTTCGTTACAAGAGTTACAATGTTACAAAGCTGGACCGCTCGGAATGCATCAACCGATGTAACTTTTGTAACCATTTAACAATTTACTCTTCAGCGAAGCAACACGCCAGGAGGGACTCGAACCCCCAACCGACGGTTTTGGAGACCGCTACTCTACCAATTGAGCTACTGGCGTAAATTCTCATCGTCATTCTGAGCGAAGCGCAGCGAAGTCGAAGAGTCCCGCGGCGCTCTCGGTCCGAGCCGGACTGGCGTATCGCCCAACATGACTCCGTAACTTAATCCAGAATTTCGCTGACGCGACCGGCGCCAACTGTCTTTCCGCCTTCGCGAATCGCAAACCGAATCGTCTTTTCCATCGCGATCGGAGTAATCAATTCCACTTCAATCGCGACGTTATCGCCGGGCATGACCATTTCCACGCCATCCGGCAATTTAACCTGGCCGGTGACGTCGGTGGTGCGGAAATAGAATTGCGGCCGGTAATTGGTGAAGAACGGGGTGTGACGGCCGCCTTCTTCCTTGCTCAAAACGTATACTTCAGCCTTGAACTTTTTGTGCGGCGTGATCGTGCCGGGCTTGGCGATAACCTGACCGCGCTCGATCTCCTCCTTCTTCGTGCCACGCAGAAGCACGCCAACGTTGTCGCCGGCACGGGCCTCATCAAGAAGTTTACGAAACATCTCGATGTCGGTGGCGGTCGTTTTCGCGGTGGGACGGATGCCGACGATTTCGACTTCCTCCATCTTTTTGAGCACTCCGCGCTCAACACGACCGGTTGCAACGGTGCCGCGACCTTCGATGTTGAACACATCTTCTACCGGCATAAGAAATGGCTGATCAACCGGCCGATCCGGCACCGGGATGTAATCATCAATTGCGGAAACCAGGGCGAGCACCTGCTTCTCTTGCTCGGCATCACCATCGAGCGCCTTCAGTGCACTTCCTTTCACGATCGGGATTTTGTCTCCGGGAAATTCATACTGCGTAAGCAAATCGCGCACTTCCATTTCCACCAGATCGAGCAGTTCGGGATCGTCAACCATATCGGTCTTGTTTAAGAAAACGACCATCGCCGGAACGCCGACCTGACGAGCGAGCAAGATATGCTCACGCGTCTGCGGCATTGGGCCGTCGGCTGCGGAAACGACCAGAATGGCACCGTCCATTTGCGCCGCGCCGGTGATCATATTCTTAACGTAGTCGGCGTGACCGGGGCAATCGACGTGGGCATAATGCCGTTTATCGCTTTGGTATTCCACGTGCGCGGTGTTGATAGTGATCCCACGCTCTTTCTCCTCCGGCGCGTTATCGATATCCTCGTATTTGCGCACTTCAGCCATTCCCTTTTTCGAGAGCACGGTGGTGATGGCTGCGGTTAA